>NZ_WWHX01000823.1 GCF_009862125.1 Streptomyces sp. SID5910 | reverse complement strand
ATCTCACCCTGCGAATGACCGATCACCGCAGCCGGCTCAACACCGTGGGAGCGCCACACCTCGGCCAGCGACACCATGACTGCCCACAACACAGGCTGCACCACATCAACCTGCTCGAGCCAGGCATCCGCGTCCGCATCCCGCACGATGTCGATCAACGACCAGTCCACGAACGGATCGAGCGCAGCCGCACACTCGGCAATCCGGGCCGCGAACACCGGAGAGGTGTCGATCAGTTCGG
>NZ_WWHX01000822.1 GCF_009862125.1 Streptomyces sp. SID5910 | reverse complement strand
CGTCATGCGCGGCCCCGAGAAGGCGGCCCGCGCCCTCACCCTGCTGCGGACCACCGCCCCCCACCACCCGGGCACCGCCCCCGTACTGCGCGCCTGGGCCGCCCTGCCCGCCTGGGCACGGGGCGAGGCCGCCACGCCGGACACGGCCACCCTCTGCCACGGCGACCTCCACCTCGGCCAGCTCGTACGCCACCCCGCCCCCGACGGCCCCTGGCTGCTGATAGACGTCGACGACCTCGGCGTCGGCGTCCCCGCCTGGGACCTGGCCCGCCCTGCCGCCTGGTACGCCTGCGGACTCCTCCCGCCCGACGAGTGGAACCGCTTCCTGACCGCCTACCGCGACGCCGGAGGACCCGCCGTCCCGCCGGACGACGACCCCTGGCCCGCCCTGGACGTGCCGGCCCGCGCGCTCACCGCCCAGACCGCGGCCCGCGCCGTCACCAAGGCCGCCGCGGCCGGCCGCCCCCTGGACGAGGTGGAACACGCCCTGGTCGACGCCTGCGCGCGGATGGCCGCCGTCGCCCCCGCCTGACCTTCCTCCCCGCCGAGTTGAGCCCAGGTTTCCCCAAGTAGGGTGCAACCGACCGCCGCCGGACGGAGTCTGTCCTGGCGATACACGAAGCAGGACCGACCGGCGAGGAGTTGAGCCGAGCATGCAGTGCCCCAAGTGTCACGCACCGATGCACACCTACAACCGCAACGGCGTTCAGATCGAGCAGTGCAGCGGCTGCCGCGGGATCTTTCTCGACTACGGGGAGCTGGAGTCGCTGACCCGCCTGGAGTCGCAGTGGTCGCAGCCCGCCCCGCCGCCTCCGCCCGCCGCCCCGCAGGCCTACCCGGCCGCGCAGGCTCCCGCCTGGGGCGCCCCGCCGGCCGCCCACGGCCACTACGGTCACCACCGCCACAAGAGCTTCGGCCGCATGCTCTTCTCCAGCTGAGCCGCCCTCCCGCCGGAGCCGGAGCGCGGAGCGCGGACACGACGAAGCCCCCGGCCGTACGAGACGGCCGGGGGCTTCGGTGGTGTGGACGATACTGGGATTGAACCAGTGACCTCTTCCGTGTCAGGGAAGCGCTCTCCCGCTGAGCTAATCGTCCGGGGAGACACTGCGTGCGCGATACTGGGATTGAACCAGTGACCTCTTCCGTGTCAGGGAAGCGCTCTCCCGCTGAGCTAATCGTCCTTGGAGGTGGAGACGGGATTTGAACCCGTGTAGACGGCTTTGCAGGCCGTTGCCTCGCCTCTCGGCCACTCCACCAGGAGTGTAGGAGACCCGGGAGGCCTCCTGTTCCTGCGAGCGGACGACGAGGCTCGAACTCGCGACCTCAACCTTGGCAAGGTTGCGCTCTACCAACTGAGCTACGT
>NZ_WWHX01000821.1 GCF_009862125.1 Streptomyces sp. SID5910 | reverse complement strand
GGCGGTCGCCGTGCCGGGGGCGGGCGGGGGTGTGGCGGGCGCGCTCATCACTGCTTCCTCGAAGTTCTCGGGGGACGCGGAGGGCGGGCCGCCGGAAGCACCGGCGGCCCGCCCGCTGGGCAGGGACGGCGAAGCCGTCAGACGCCCGCGCCGGTGCCACGGCGGCGGCGCACCACGAAGCCCAGGCCCGCCAGACCGGCCGCGGTCAACGTGGCCCCGCCCGCCAGCAGGACGGTGTCCGGGCCCGCGGTGCTCTCCGCGCCCGCCGCCACCCCGCCGGCCGGGACGACCCTGGTCTGGCCGGTGCCGGTGCCGGTGCCGGTGCCGGTG
>NZ_WWHX01000820.1 GCF_009862125.1 Streptomyces sp. SID5910 | reverse complement strand
AGGGCCCTTCGCGCGGGCTGCGTCGGCTCCCCTGTCGCCGCGCACGGTCCCGGTGCCTTGCGGGGCGTCCTCGGGTCCGGTGCCGTGCGCGGCGTCCTCCGGGCTGCCCGCAGGGCCCTTCGCGCGGGCTGCGTCGGCTTCCCCGTCGGCGCGCGCGGTCCCGGTGGTGTGCGCAGCGCCCTCGGGTCCGGTGCCGTGCGCGGTGTCCTCCGGGCCGGCCGCAGGGCCCTTCGCGCGGCCTGCGTCGGCTTCCCCGTCGGCGCCCTCGGGCCCGGCGCCTTGAGCGGCGGCCTCGGTCCCTGTGCCGTGCGCGGCGCTCTCTGGGCTGCCCGCAGGGCCCTCCGGGCGGCCTGCGTCGGCTCCCTCGTCGGCGCGCACGGTCCCGGTGCCTTGCGGGGCGTCCTCGG
>NZ_WWHX01000819.1 GCF_009862125.1 Streptomyces sp. SID5910 | reverse complement strand
GCCCAGGGCGAGGGCGTCGTGGCGGGCCTGCGTCGCCGCGCGTGCGCGCTCCGCCGCGGTGGCCGCCTCGCGGGCGGCGCTCTGGGCGGCCTCCGCCTCGGCCAGCCGGCGCCTGGCGGCCTCGTGCCGTTCGGCGAGTTCCTGGTCGTCGGCGTCGAGCCCGTCGACCTCGGCCTGGAGCGTCTCGTACTCCTCCTGGGCGGCGGCGGCGCGTTCCCGGGACTCGTCCCGGGCGGCGGCCAGCCGCTCGATCTCCGCCTGCGCGGAGGCGGCGCGGGAACGGGCGGCACCGACCTGGCCGCTGAGCCGGGCCAGCCCCTCGCGGCGGTCGGCGATGGCGCGGGCGACGTCCTTGAGGCGGCGCTCCTCCTGGGCCAGTTCGCGTTCGAGGTCGGCGCGGTGGGCGACCGTGTCCTCCAGCGCGCGTTCGGCCGCCTCCAGGGCCGCTTCGAGTTCGGCCTCCTGCTCGCGCACCCGGGCGGCCTCGCGCTCCAGGTCCTCCGGGTCGCGGCCGCGCCGCTCCTCGGGGGGCGTGGAGGTGGCGCTCTTCACGCGGGCGTCGGCCAGGGAGATCGTGCCGCGCACCCGTTCGGCGAGCTGGGACAGCTCGTACCAGGTCTGCTGGGCGCGCTGGAGGCGCGGGGTGAGCCGGCGCACCTCGTCCTCCAGGTCCGCCTCGCGCCGCAGCGCCTTGCCCAGCTCCCGTTCGGCGCTCTCCTTGCGCTCCTTGAGGGCGGCCTCGTCGGCGATCTCGGCCCGCAGCGCCTCGCGCAGCCGTACGAGGTCGTCGGCGAGGAGCCTGAGGCGGGCGTCCCGCAGGTCGGCCTGGATGACGGCGGCCCGGCGCGCCACCGCCGCCTGCCGTCCGAGCGGCTTGAGCTGGCGCCGCAGTTCGTCGGTGAGATCCTG
>NZ_WWHX01000818.1 GCF_009862125.1 Streptomyces sp. SID5910 | reverse complement strand
CATGGCGCTCCAGGCCGGCAAGGCGTTCGCGTTCCTGCTGGTGCTCGCCGTCGCGGCCCGCTGGGGCACCCGGCTCGTGGGGCGCCTGATCGAGACCCGCGACGACGAACTGCTCGTCATCAGCTTCCTCGGCGCCGCCGTCCTCGTCGCCGGTGTCTCCGAACTTCTCGGCGTCGCCGACGCCATCGGCGCCTTCATGGTCGGCCTGATCCTCGCCGGAACGCCCTCGGGCCCGCGGATCCGGGAACTGGTGCACCCGCTGCGCGACGCCTTCGCGGCGATCTTCTTCTTCGCCTTCGGACTGGCCATCGACCCCGGCGACCTCGCCTCCGTCGCCGGACCGGTCGCCGCGGCGGCGGCACTGACCCTCGTCATGAACGTCGTCGCCGGACTGTGCGTGGCCCGCGTGTACCGCTACGGTGCCGAACCGGCGGCGGAGATCGCCACCACCCTGGTCGCGCGCGGGGAGTTCGCGCTGATCCTCGCCGCGATGGCCGCCGGCGCGGGCCTCGACGGACGGCTCGCCCCCTTCATCGCCGGATACGTCCTGGTCCTCGCCGTCCTCGGCCCCGTCGTCGCGGCCCGGGCCTACGTACTCGCCGCCGCGCTGCGCTCCGGAACCCGCCTGCTGCGAGGCACCGACGCCTCAGGACACCCGGCACGTGACCGCCCCGGCGAGCACTCGGCACCCGACGACCCCACGTCGACCCCGACCCACGCAGACGCCGAACGCTAGGACACCCCCCGCCCCGAAGGGGCGCGGGGAACTGCGCGCC
>NZ_WWHX01000817.1 GCF_009862125.1 Streptomyces sp. SID5910 | reverse complement strand
GTTCACCCACAGGCACGCCCCACCCGGTCCCACCCCACCGCCCCGCACAGCCTGCCCCCAGCGGCAGCGCTCACGTACCGTTGAGGAATGACGAGCATCGGCGCAAATTCCGGCATGGTCGACTGGAACCTCGCGGTGGCGACCGCGACCCGGCTCGTACGGCCGGGCCCCGAGGTGAGCCGCGACGAGGCCCGGGCCGTCGTCGCGGAGCTCCGCCGCCACGCCAAAGCCTCGGAGGAACACGTCCGGGGCTTCACTCGTATGGCCACCGACGAGGCCCACGACACCCCCGTCCTCGTCGTCGACCGCCCCGGCTGGGTCCGGGCGAACGTCGCCGGGTTCCGGGAGATCCTCAAGCCCCTGCTGGAGAAGATGCAGGAGCGCCGCGGCGGCTCACCCGGCAGCGCCGTCCTCGGCGCCGTCGGCGGCAAGGTCACCGGCGTCGAGCTGGGCATGCTGCTGTCGTTCCTGTCCTCCCGCGTCCTCGGCCAGTACGAGACCTTCGCCCCGTCCACCCGAGAGCTCCCCGCCGGTGCGAACGGCGGCGGCCGGCTGCTGCTCGTCGCGCCGAACATCGTCCACGTCGAGCGTGAACTCGACGTCGAACCCCACGACTTCCGCCTGTGGGTGTGCCTGCACGAGGAGACGCACCGCACGCAGTTCACCGCCGTGCCCTGGCTGCGCGACCACCTGGAGGGCGAGATCCAGTCGTTCCTCGCGGAGACCGACGTCGACCCCATGACCGTGCTGGAGCGGGTCCGCGAGGCCGCCCAGACGCTCGCCGGGGGCCGCCCCGAGGGCGAGGAGGACGACGGCGGCCGCTCCCTCGTCGAGCTGGTGCAGACCCCCGCCCAGCGCGAGGTCCTCGGCCGCCTCACCGCCGTGATGTCCCTGCTGGAGGGCCACGCCGACTTCGTGATGGACGGCGTCGGCCCGTCGGTCGTGCCGAGCGTCGGGGAGATCCGCGAGAAGTTCCAGCAGCGCCGCGCCAAGGGCGCCTCCCGCCTCGACATGGCCCTGCGCAAGCTGCTCGGCCTGGACGCCAAGCTCCGCCAGTACCGGGACGGCGAACGCTTCGTGCGGGCCGTCGTCGACGAGTGCGGCATGGACGGCTTCAACCGCGTGTGGACCTCGCCCAACACGCTCCCCACCAAGTCGGAGATCGCCAAACCCGCGGAGTGGATCGCGCGGGTGCACCGCAAGCCGGAGTCATGAGCCCCGGGGGAGGGACGTGAAACGAATCCGGCCGACGGCAGGCGAACGCCCCTTCAATCACCCGTCCGAGGGACCGTGAGCCCTCGGCAGGCGTGCGATGCTCGGGGAACGCCCCGTTTCTGTCACCATCTAGGCACTCTGCGTGACCGAACCTCGGCTCACCCCCCGAAAACTTCATGAAGGGCACCGGACATGGGTCCCCATCCTGCGGTCGCGGCGATACGCCTGGCGGTCCGCCGCGTCCTCCACGACATCCTCACCGAACTGAACAGCACGGCCGGCGTCCCCGCCGCGACGGCCGCCGGGCGCACGCCGGAGCGCGCGCCCGTACTCCCGGCGGCACCGCTCGTCCTCGTGGCGTGCTCCGGCGGCGCCGACTCGATGGCGCTCGCCTCCGCCCTCGCCTTCGAGGCCCCCCGGCTCGGCATCCGCGCCGGCGGCGTCACCGTCGACCACGGCCTTCAGAACGGCTCCGAGCTGCGCGCCGAAGAAGTCGTCCTGCGCCTGCGCGAACTCGGCCTCGACCCCGTCGAGGCGACCGCCGTGACCGTCGGCCGCGAGGGCGGCCCCGAAGCCGCCGCCCGCGACGCACGCTACGCCGCCCTGGACGCCGCCGCCGCCCGCCACGGGGCCGCCGCCGTCCTGCTCGGCCACACCCGCGACGACCAGGCCGAGACCGTCCTGCTGGGCCTCGCCCGCGGCTCCGGCATCCGCTCCCTGTCGGGCATGGCCGCGGTCTCGGGGGCCGGCGGCCGTTACCGGCGCCCCTTCCTCCAGGTCGACCGGCAGACCGCCCGCAAGGCCTGCATGGTCCAGTCGCTGCCCGTCTGGGACGACCCGCACAACGCCGACCCGGCGTACACCCGTTCCCGGCTGCGCCACGAGGGCCTGCCCGCCCTGGAGAAGGCGCTCGGCAAGGGCGTCGTCGAGGCCCTCGCCCGGACGGCCCAGCTCTCCCGGGACGACGCCGACGCCCTCGACACCTGGGCCCGCCAGGCCGAGGCCGGCGTCCGCGACGCCACCGGCGTACTGGAGTGCGCCAAGCTGTACGCCCTGCCGCCCGCCGTACGCCGCAGGATCCTGCGCCGGGCCGCCATCGAGGCCGGTGCCCCGGCCGGTGCGCTGTTCGCCCGCCACATCGAGGAAGTCGACCGGCTGATCACCGGCTGGCGCGGCCAGGGAGCCATCAACCTCCCCGGCAAAGTCGTCGCCCGGCGGCAGGGTGGCAGACTGGTGATTCGGCAAGGCTGAATCCGGACCCTCCCACCGACCCGACCGGGGTCACCAGGGTGAGCCGGAGTGGCCGGTGGGACGACCGAAAGTGATGCGGGTGGACGCGAACGACATGGGTGCCGACCTCGAGAAGGTACTCATCACCAAGGAAGAGATCGACGCGAAGCTGGCCGAGCTGGCCGCGAAGATCGACGCGGAGTACGAGGGCGAGGACCTGCTCATCGTCGGCGTCCTCAAGGGCGCCGTCATGGTCATGGCCGACCTCGCCCGGTCGCTGTCCACCCCCGTCACCATGGACTGGATGGCGGTGTCCTCGTACGGCGCGGGCACCCAGTCCTCCGGGGTGGTGCGGATCCTCAAGGACCTCGACACCGACATCAAGGGCAGGCACGTCCTGATCGTCGAGGACATCATCGACTCCGGCCTGACCCTGTCCTGGCTGATCTCCAACCTCGGCTCGCGCGAGCCCGCCTCGCTCAAGGTGTGCACGCTGCTGCGCAAGCCCGACGCCGCGAAGGTCGCCATCGACGTGGAGTGGGTCGGTTTCGACATCCCCAACGAGTTCGTCGTCGGCTACGGCCTCGACTACGCCGAGAAGTACCGGAACCTGCCGTTCGTCGGTACGCTCGCGCCCCACGTCTACGGTGGCTAGCACAGTCGCGTAGCGCGGACCGGGAACCCCGGCGGCCCCCGCGCCGTTGGAGCATGCAGACGGGACGCCGGCCCTCCTGTGCGGCTTCGGGCCACCAGGCTGGGGTACCGTCAGAAGAACTGTCTTATCAAACTCACTATGGCAGGAGGGACGGGGCGGCACCGCTCCGTGTGGATGGACGTGAAGCGATACTTCCGTGGGCCGGTCATGTGGATCGTGCTGGCCGTCCTTGCCGTGGTCGTGTTGATGCAGGTCGTCGGCTCGTCCGGCGGCTACAAGACGGTGGACACCGGCCAGGTCGTCCAGGCGATCAACGACAACAAGGTCGAGTCGGCCAAGCTCACCACCGGTGACGAGCAGACCATCAAGGTCCAGCTCAAGGATGGCGAGAAGATCAAGGGCAGCTCGAAGATCCAGGCGAGCTACATCGGCGACCAGGGCGTGACCATCGCCGGCACCCTTCAGAACAAGTACCAGGACAAGCAGATCCCCGACGGCTACACCGTGTCGCCGTCCAAGCAGAACGCGTTCGTCGGCATCCTGCTGTCCCTGCTGCCGTTCGTCCTGATCGTGGTCGTCTTCCTGTTCCTGATGAATCAGATGCAGGGCGGCGGCTCCCGGGTCATGAACTTCGGCAAGTCCAAGGCGAAGCTCATCACCAAGGACACCCCGAAGACGACGTTCTCCGACGTCGCCGGGTCGGACGAGGCCGTCGAGGAGCTCCACGAGATCAAGGAGTTCCTCCAGGAGCCGGCGAAGTTCCAGGCCGTCGGCGCCAAGATCCCCAAGGGCGTGCTGCTGTACGGCCCGCCCGGTACCGGCAAGACCCTGCTCGCGCGCGCCGTCGCGGGCGAGGCGGGCGTGCCGTTCTACTCGATCTCCGGTTCCGACTTCGTCGAGATGTTCGTCGGTGTCGGTGCCTCCCGAGTGCGTGACCTGTTCGAGCAGGCCAAGGCGAACGCCCCGGCGATCGTCTTCGTCGACGAGATCGACGCGGTCGGCCGCCACCGCGGCGCCGGCCTCGGCGGCGGTCACGACGAGCGCGAGCAGACGCTGAACCAGCTGCTCGTCGAGATGGACGGCTTCGACGTCAAGGGCGGCGTGATCCTCATCGCCGCGACGAACCGGCCCGACATCCTCGACCCGGCGCTGCTGCGCCCGGGCCGCTTCGACCGGCAGATCGCCGTCGACCGGCCGGACATGCAGGGCCGTCTGGAGATCCTCAAGGTCCACCAGAAGGGCAAGCCGGTCGCTCCGGACGTCGACCTGTCGGCCGTCGCCCGCCGCACCCCCGGCATGACCGGTGCCGATCTGGCCAACGTGCTGAACGAGGCCGCCCTGCTGACGGCCCGCAGCGACCAGAAGCTGATCGACAACCACATGCTGGACGAGGCGATCGACCGTGTGGTCGCGGGCCCGCAGAAGCGGACCCGGATCATGTCGGACAAGGAGAAGAAGATCACCGCGTACCACGAGGGCGGTCACGCCCTGGTCGCGGCGGCCTCACCGAACTCCGACCCCGTCCACAAGATCACCATCCTGTCCAGAGGCCGTGCCCTCGGCTACACGATGGTGCTGCCGGACGAGGACAAGTACTCGACCACGCGCAACGAGATGCTCGACCAGCTCGCCTACATGCTGGGCGGCCGCGCGGCCGAGGAACTGGTCTTCCACGACCCGACGACGGGCGCCGCCAACGACATCGAGAAGGCCACCGGTGTGGCCCGCGCGATGGTCACGCAGTACGGCATGACCGAGCGTCTCGGCGCGATCAAGTTCGGTGGCGACAACACCGAGCCCTTCCTCGGCCGTGAGATGGCGCACCAGCGCGACTACTCGGAAGAGGTCGCCGCGCTGGTCGACGAAGAGGTCAAGAAGCTCATCGAGACGGCGCACAACGAGGCCTGGGAGATCCTGGTCGAGAACCGCGACGTCCTCGACAACCTCGTCCTCGCCCTGCTGGAGAAGGAGACGCTCGGCAAGGAGGAGATCGCCGAGATCTTCGCCACGATCGTCAAGCGTCCGCCCCGGCCCGCCTGGACCGGTTCCTCCCGCCGCACCCCCTCGACCCGTCCGCCGGTGCTCTCCCCCAAGGAGCTCGCGCTGACGAACGGGGCGAACGGTGCGACGGCGGCGATCTCCACCGCCAAGAGCACCACGGCGGAGCCCGCCCCGGCACCGGAGCGAGCCCCGGAGGACCGCCCGGAGAGCTGACCCAGGCCCTCCGCGCGGGCCCGCCAGGCCCGGAATGTATGCCGCGCCCCCCAGGTTCTAGCCTTGGGGGGCGCGGCGTTTCCGTATGCCCGCACGCGAGAACACAGGAACGAGGCACCAGATGACCGACCCCGTGACGCTGGACGGCCAGGACCCGATCGGCGAGTTCGACGAGAAGCGGGCCGAGAACGCCGTACGCGAGCTGCTGATCGCGGTCGGCGAGGACCCGGACCGCGAGGGTCTGCGGGAGACGCCGGCGCGGGTGGCGCGGGCGTACAGGGAGATATTCGCGGGGCTGTGGCAGGAGCCGGAGGACGTCCTGACGACGACCTTCGACCTCGGTCACGACGAGATGGTCCTGGTCAAGGACATCGAGGTGTTCAGCACGTGTGAGCACCACCTGGTCCCGTTCCGGGGCGTGGCCCACGTCGGGTACATCCCGTCCACCAGCGGGAAGATCACCGGCCTGTCCAAGCTCGCCCGCCTCGTGGACGTCTACGCGCGCCGTCCGCAGGTGCAGGAACGTCTCACCACGCAGGTCGCCGACTCCCTGATGGAGATCCTGGAGCCGCGCGGCGTCATCGTCGTCATCGAGTGCGAGCACATGTGCATGTCGATGCGCGGCATCCGCAAGCCCGGCGCGAAGACCATCACCTCGGCCGTGCGCGGTCAGCTGCGCGACTCCGCCACCCGCAACGAGGCGATGAGCCTGATCATGGCGCGCTGAGCGGGAGTGGGGAGTGCCGGGTGCGGGGTGCCCGGTCAGGTGGTCGGGGCCGCGCCCGAGTGGTCGTCGTCGTCCTCGGGGAGCTTGCAGACCCGCTCCAGGAACACCGCGGACGCTATGACGCCGATGCCGGCGAGGACCGAGAAGCCGGCGTAGACGGCCTGGTCGCGGCGGGCGGGAATGTCCAGGTACTCCAGGAGGAAGACCCCCGTCCCGCCGTACATGCCCGCGACCAGGGCGGCCACGAGGGCGCTGGCCTGGCCGAAGACGACCGCGCGGGCCGCCACCAGAGGGTCGACGCCCTTGGCGCCCGGGACGCGGTCCCGCTGCGCCTTCAGGCGGGCCCGGATCGAGAGCGCCGTGGCCAGCAGGACCACGGCGATCAGCGCGAGCACGACGGGGGCGGCGAGGGGGACGCTCGGGAGGGTCCCGATCGAGTTCCACAGGCGGGCGCCCGCCCAGGACAGGACTCCGGCGACGACGAACACGCCGGCCAGCATCCTGATGCGCAACTCTTTCACGGTGCCCCTTCGCTCCCCCGGCTGTCCGGCTCGGACCTCGGTCGTCTCGACCTTAACGACTACTCGGGCAGGTGAAGTTCCAGGTCGGCCCGCGGCGCGACGCCCTCGCGCGTCACCGCGTCCAGCAGACCGGCGACCGGGCCGTGGCCGGGCAGCTGGGCCTCGGGGTCCACGTCGTGCCACGGGGCGAGGACGAACGCACGCTGGTGGGCGCGCGGGTGGGGCAGGGTCAGGTGCGGGTCGTCGGAGACCACGTCGGCGTACGCGACGATGTCGACGTCGAGGGTGCGCGGGCCCCAGCGCTCGTCCCGGACGCGGTGGAAGGCCTCCTCCACGGCGTGCGCCCGCTCCAGGAGCGAGGACGGCGGCAGGGTGGTCTTCAGGACCACGACCGCGTTGAAGTACGCCGGCTGGGTGCCCGGCTCGACGCCCCACGGCTCGGTCTCGTAGACCGGCGAGACGCCCTTGATGCGCACGCCGGGGGTCTCCTCCAGCGCGTCGATCGCGCCCTGGAGGGTCTCCAGGCGGTTGCCGAGGTTGGCGCCGAGGGCGATCACGGCGCGTTTCGGGTTGGACAGCGTGCTGTCGGCCGCGTCCACCCTCTCGACGACCGAGGCGGGCACCGGCTGGACGGTCGGGTCGCTGGGACCGTTGATGAACGGGACACTCATACACGGCTCCGGATGATGGTGACGGTGACGTCGTCGAAGGGCACCGTGATCGGCGCGTCCGGCTTGTGGACGCAGACCTCGACCTCCTCGACCCCTTCGTGCTTCAGGCAGGCCTGCGCGATGCGCTCCGCGAGCGTCTCGACCAGGTTGACGGGCTCGCCCTCGACGACGGCCACGACCTCCTCGGCCACGATGCCGTAGTGCACGGTCTTCGCCAGGTCGTCGTCGGCCGCGGCCGGTCGGGTGTCCAGGCCCAGGACGATGTCCACGAGGAAGGTCTGGCCCTCCTCGCGCTCCTTGGGGAACACACCGTGGTGCCCGCGGGCCTTCAGGCCGCGCAGCGCGACACGATCCACACGAATCACTCCTGCAATCGTCGGTCTCGGCCGGTGCGCACCACGTGCGGGTGGTGCGCCGGCCTCAGTCGAATCTACCCGTGGCCACTGACAGCACCGGGCCGCGGGTGGTGCGGGCCCAGGCGGGCGCCCGGAGGTTTCACCGTGCGTTTGCCCTGGCGGAACCGGTGGATCACGGGCCGGTGGCCGCCCGTGCCCGGTGATCCGTGATTCCGGCCACTTCTCGGCGCCGGCGGATCAGGGCGGTGTGTCCTCGGCGTCCGCGGTGTCCTCGTCGTCGCTCTCCGTCAGGACGGGGGAGGCGTGGTGCGACCAGAGCTTCCAGCCGGCGGGTGTGCGGCGGTAGGCGTTGGTGGCGACCACCAGCTGGCCGACGAGGGGTCCGAGTTCGTCGTCGCCCTCGGGGGCGGGGCCGCCGCTGAGGATGTTCTCCGTGCAGGTCACCAGGGCGGTGTCGCCGGTCACGGAGACGTGCACGTCGGTGAGGAAGAACTGGATGTAGTCGGTGTTCGCCATGATCAGGGCGTACGAGCGGAGGACCTCGCCGCGGCCGGTGAGCACCGGCCAGCCCGGGTGCACGCAGGAGACCACGCCGGCGTCCGCGGGGTCGTGGTACGTCTCGTCGATGCCCAGGTCGGACGGGGTGAGCCAGAGTTCCGAGACCTTCTCGAAGTCGCCCTGCTCCAGGGCCTCGTAGAAGGCGGTGTTCGTCGCCTCCACCTCTTCGACGTCGACGTGCGGGGCGTTCACCGGGCTCCTTCGACCGCGCGGGCGACCCGGACGGCGTCCGCCGTCGCGCGCACCTCGTGCACGCGTACGGCCCACGCGCCGGCGTGCGCCGCGAGGGCGGAGACGGCGGCGGTGGCGGCGTCGCGCTCGCGCGCGGGGGGCGGGGAGGCCTGGGGGCCGGCGAGGACGCGGCCGAGGAAACGCTTGCGGGAGGCGGCGACGAGGAGGGGGTGGCCGAGGGCGAGCAGGCGGTCGAGGTGGGCGAGGAGGACGAGGTCGTGCTCGGCGTCCTTGGAGAAGCCGAGGCCGGGGTCGACGACGATGCGGTCGGGGGTGATGCCGCCGGCCAGGACGGCCTCGATGCGGGTCTGGAGTTCTGCTACGACCTCGGTGACGACGTCGGTGTAGGTGCCGCGGACGTTGCCGCCCTCCAGGAAGCCGCGCCAGTGCATGACGACGAAGGGGGCGTCGGCGTCGGCGACGACCGGGATCATCCGGGGGTCGGCGAGGCCGCCGCTGACGTCGTTGACGAGGGCGGCGCCGGCGGCGAGGGCCTGCTCGGCGACGGAGGCGCGCATGGTGTCGACGGAGACCGTGACGCCCTCGGAGGCCAGGCCGCGGACGACCGGGACGACGCGGCGGAGTTCCTCGTCCTCGTCGACGCGGGTGGCGCCGGGGCGGGTGGACTCGCCGCCGACGTCCACGAGGTCGGCGCCCTCGGCGACGAGGTCGAGGCCGTGCTTGATGGCGGCCGTGGTGTCGAAGAAGCGACCGCCGTCGGAGAAGGAGTCGGGGGTCACGTTGACGACTCCCATGACCGCACAGCGGTCCCATGCGGTCAGTCCCGCCAGGGGGCGGCGGCGGCCGGTCTGCTTGCTCATGTGTTCAGCGTAGGCCCAGTGGGTGGGTGGGTTCGGCGGTGGTGCGGGTGCCTGCGGCGGCCTGTGCGGCTTCGGTCGGGGTGCGCGTAGCGCCTTCGGTTCGGTGGTGGGTCGGGGCCGCGCCGGGGGGTGTCCGTCCTC
>NZ_WWHX01000816.1 GCF_009862125.1 Streptomyces sp. SID5910 | reverse complement strand
GAGGCGAGCCCCGAGGCGGCTTCCGGAGCGGCCCGCGAGGCGAGCCCCGAGACGGCCCCCGGCGGCGCGGGCGGCTCGGCGGCGGCCTTTCTGCGCCTGTGCGACCGCGCCGGCGTCCCCGTCACCGTGCCCGAGGGGCTGGCGGACCTGTGCTGCGGCACCCCCTGGCAGTCCAAGGGCTACACCGCCGGACACCGCACGATGGCCGCCCGCACCCTGGAGGCGCTGTGGCGGGCAAGCGACGAGGGCCGGCTGCCCGTGGTCTGCGACGCCTCCTCCTGCACCCACGGCCTGGAGCAACTCCCGGCCGCCCTCGGCGAGTCCGACCGCGCCCGCTTCGCGTCCCTGCGCTTCGTGGACAGCGTCGTCTTCACCGCCGAGCACCTGCTCCCCGCGCTCCCCGCACCGCGCCGGCTCGGCACCCTCGCCCTGCATCCCACCTGCTCGACCGTGCACCTGGGCATCGACGACGCCCTGCGCACCGTGGCCGCCGCCGTCAGCGACGAGGTCACCGTCCCCGACTCCTGGGGCTGCTGCGCGTTCGCCGGTGACCGCGGGCTGCTGCACCCGGAGATCACCGCCAGCGCCACCGCCGCCCAGGCCGCCGAGATCACCGCGCGTACCTTCGACGCCCACGCCTCCTGCAACCGCACCTGCGAGATGGGCATGACCCGTGCCACCGGCCGCCCCTACCGGCACGTGCTGGAACTCCTCGACGCGGCCACCGCGTGAACGGGCGGGACACGCGCGGACCGCACGTGTCCCGCCCGCTCACCGCAGGGCCTCAGCAGCCGCCGCAGTTGTAGTACGTGACGTCCCAGTGGTTGCCCTCGTCGGCGTAGACGTTGCCTGAGCCGGACCGCCACTGCGCGGCGCCGTCACCGCGCAGGCCGATGTAGGTGAAGCTGTTCTTGATGTAGTTGGTGACGCAGGTGCTCTTGCCGAAGTCCAGCTTGTAGCCGTTCCAGTGCGAGTAGGTGCCGGAGGCGTGCCCGGTCTCGGTACCGCCCGTGATGTTCAGCGCGCACCCGCTGGCCCGCTTGAGGGTCTGGGCGCCCTGCGCGGTGGAGAGGTTGAGCTGGTCGAAGGACGTACAGGTGGCGACGTTGCGATTGGAGCAGTTGCCGGAGGACGACCAGGTGATGCCGACGTCGCGGAACATCGACGTCGCCGTGGCGTGGCTGATCTTGGTCACCGCGAACGCGTCACCGGCGGTGCCGACGACGACGGCGCCGGGCGCGGCCACCAGCGCGAGCGCCGTGACGACCGACCGGATGCGGGTGCCTCTCGGAGACTTCATCGAAGAACCTCCATGCAGTGCGTCATGCTACGTGTGGGGTGGTTGAGCATGCGGTGCAGGACGATGGTGCCCGAGGTCTACGCGCGTACGCCAGAGGGCGTCGGACGTCCCGCACAATGAGCGCATGACCCGAACTCCCCGCACCCGCACCCGTGTCGGGCACGACCCCGCCCACATCCGTCTCGCCGCGGGGGCCGCCGCGCTGGTGATCGTCGGCGCCGGAATCGGACTCAGGGCGGTCGCGCGGGGAGACGTGGCCAAGTACGGGGGCGACGCCCTCTACACCCTTCTCCTCCTCGCCCTCGTCGTCCTCGTGGCGCCGCGGACGCGACCGGGGAAGGCCGCCGCGGTGGCCCTGGCGGCGAGCTGGGGCGTCGAGTTCCTTCAGCTCACCGACCTGCCGGCGACGCTCTCCCGGCGGAGCACGGCCGCCCGCCTGGTCCTCGGCTCCACCTTCAACGCACCCGACCTCTTCTGGTACGCGGTCGGCGCGGCGGCCGGCTGGCTCGTCGCGGCCCGGACACGCGTCGCCCCGGCCGCGGTCACAGCCAGCCCGAGCGCTGCGCCTGGAGGGCCATCTGGAAGCGGTTCGCGGCACCGAGCCGGGTCATCAGGATCTGGAGGCGCCGGAACAACGTACGGCGGCTGATGCCCAGTTCACGGGCGATGACCTCGTCCGTCGCCCCGCCGGCCAGCAGCCGCAGCAGCCGGCGGTCGGCGGGCGGCAGTCCGGCGGGGCGGGCGGTGAGGCCGTGGACGGGCAGGGCGTTCTGCCAGGCCTGCTCGAACAGGGCCGTCAGCGCGGACAGCAGGCCGCACGGCTGCACCACCAGCATGGTGTTGTGCACGTCCGCTTCCCTGATCGACAACGACACCAGTGCGTACGCCTCGTCGATGATGAGGAGCTTCACCGGCACCGACGGCAGCACCCTGGCCTGCTCGCCCGCCTCGATGCAGGGTTCGATGACGTCCTTCAGATGACCGGGGTGCTCCAGTGACTCCCGCGAGTAGACGACGCGCTGCCGCACCCCGCGCGCGAGCGTCGCCAGGGCGTCGTCGGTCGCCGTGGCCAGCGGCGCGTACGGAGGCGATTCGAACTGCCGGATCTGCTCGCGTGCGCTGGCCCACGCGTGCCGCATCCTCGGCCCGATGGCCTCCCCGGTGACGACCTCGACGAGATCGTCGTTGTAGGCGGCGAGCCGCCGGCGCCGGAACGACTCGAACGCGCCCCCGACGGCGATGCGCGACTCCGCCAGCTCGGCCGCCCGGTGCCGGGCGAGGATCTCCAGGCCCGCCGCCGGCGGCACCGGGGCCACCAGGTCCCCGTCCCCGGCCGCCGCACTGGCCAGACCGGCGTCCGCCAGCTCGCCGTACGCCGCGGCCAGGTCGGCGCCGCCCAGCCCGGCCGCCACGCCGACCGCCTCCAGCGGAGCGGGGGCCAGCTCCAGCAGGGCCAGATAGACCCGGCACGTCGTGCCGGCGAGCCCCAGCATCCGCAGGGCCTCGCCGAGTCTCGCGTTCTCCATGGGGCGATTGTCCCAGGTCCGACCGGGTCCGTGTCCGATCAGTGCCACTGGCACGGTCGGGCGCCACGACCTGCCGCGGGGCGGTACCGTCCCGGAAGTCCGGCCGCCCAGAACCCGACGAAAGGTGGACGACGTGTCGAACCGTCGTAAGAACAGCCTCTACCCGCAGATCTCCGCGGAGCTCTCCGCCCTGATGCGGACGGGCTGGGCGGACACGGAACGACACGACCTGCGGCCCGCCGAGCAGGCCCCGCACGCGGCCCGCCGCCGCGCCGCCCTCTCCGCGCGCTTCCCCGGCGAACGCCTCGTGATCCCCTCGGGCAACCTCAAGGTCCGCTCCAACGACGACACGTACCCCTTCCGGCCGTACACGGGCTATGTCCACATGACCGGCGACCAGGCCCGGGACGGCGCACTCGTCCTCGAACCCCGCGCGGACGGCGGCCACGACGCCTACTGCTACCAGCTGCCGCGCGACAGCAGGGGCGACGACGAGTTCTGGACGGGCGCCCACGCCGAGCTGTGGGGCCGGCGCCGCTCGCTCGCCGAATCGGAGCGCGTCCTCGGGCTGCCCTGCCGTGACGTCCGCACCGCCGTCGCCGACCTGGCCGCCGCCTCCGGCCCGCGCACCCGGATCGTCCGCGGGATCGACCCCGCCCTCGAAGCCGCCGTCACCACCGACGCCGGGCGCGACGCCGAACTGGAGGACGCGCTCAGCGACCTCCGCCTGGTCAAGGACGCCTGGGAACTCGGTGAGCTGCGCAAGGCCGTGGACTCCACCGTGCGCGGCTTCACCGACGTCGTCGCGGAGCTCTCCCGGGCGATCGCGTCCTCCGAGCGCTGGATCGAGGGCACCTTCTTCCGCCGGGCGCGCCTGGAGGGCAACTCGGTGGGCTACGGCTCGATCTGCGCCGCCGGCGAGCACGCCACGATCATGCACTGGACGGACAACGACGGCCCGGTCCGCCCCGGAGACCTGCTCCTGCTCGACGCCGGCGTCGAGACGCACTCCCTCTACACCGCCGACGTCACCCGCACCCTGCCGATCAGCGGCACCTTCACGCCCCTCCAGCGCGAGATCTACGACGCGGTGTACGAGGCCCAGGAGGCCGGCATGGCGACGGTCAAGCCGGGGGCCCCGTACCGCGCCTTCCACGAGGCGGCCCAGCGCCACCTGGCCGCGCGGCTCGTCGACTGGGGTTTCATCGAGGGCCCCGCCGACCGGGCCTACGAGCTGGGCCTCCAGCGCCGCTTCACCATGGCCGGCACCGGTCACATGCTCGGCCTGGACGTCCACGACTGTGCGCGGGCCCGCACGGAGGAGTACGTCGACGGCGTGCTGGAGCCGGGCATGTGCCTCACCGTCGAGCCGGGCCTGTACTTCCAGGCGGACGATCTGACCGTGCCCGAGGAGTGGCGGGGCATCGGCGTCCGGATCGAGGACGACCTGGTCGTCACCGACGACGGCCACGAGAACCTGTCGGCGGGCCTGCCCCGCGCCGCGGACGAGATCGAGGCATGGATGGCCCGCCTGGCGGGCTGAGCACCGGGCCCTTCGGCGAGACGCGTCCGGCGGTTCAGGCCGAGCGTTCCCACTCCTCGGCGGACACCGGGTGCGCGAAGGGCCGGCCGCTCACATATCTCTCCAGCTCGTCGGCCGCCGCAGCCGCCATGCGGTGCAGCTCGGTGCCCAGGGATCCCGCGACGTGCGGGGTCAGCACCACGTTCGGCAGGTCGTAGAGCGGGGAGCCCGGCGGCAGGACCTCCGGAACGGTGACGTCGAGCACGGCGTCGAGCCGCCCGGACACCAGCTCCTCGGTCAGCGCCCGCTGGTCGACGAGCGAGCCCCGGGACGTGTTGATCAGGGTCGCCCCGGTACGCATCGACGCCAGCCGCGCGCGGCTCATGAGGTGGCGGGTCGTCGGCAGTTCGGGTGCGTGCACGCTCACCACGTCGCTGCGCACGCACAGTTCGTCGAGTCCGACGGCCGTCGCGCCCAGCCGTTCCGCCTCGCCGGGCAGGAGATACGGGTCGTGCAGCAGCAGTTCCAGATCGTGGGGCCGGAGCAGTTCCAGGACCCGGCGGCCGATCCGGGAGGCCCCCACGACGCCCACGGTGCGCCGGTAGTTGCCGGCCGCCCCGTAGGCCGCCTGCCAGTCGTGGTCGGCGCGGCGACGCCGGTAGTCGTCCCGGATGCGCAGCAGGTCCTTGCCCGCCAGGAGCACGAAGGCGACGGTGTACTCCGCGACCGGCACGGCATTGGCCGAGGCCGCCGAGGTGACGGCGATGCCGCGGCGCCAGCAGGCGTCGGTGATGTGGTGCTTGACGGATCCCGCGGCGTGGATGACCGCCCGCAGCCGGGGCGCCCGGTCGAGGACGTCCTCGGTCAGGGGCGGGCAGCCCCAGCAACTGATCAGGACCTCGGCCTCGTTCAGGGCCGCCGAGGCCGCCGGCGTGCCGAAGTCGTCGGCGACCAGCGCCGGGTCGAGATCCGAGAGCCCGGTCAGCCGGGTCATCGTGGGGGCGTCGATCAGCTTGGGCGCCAGATCGGCGTGCATGGCGAGCAGGGCCCGGGGCCGACGGCCGGGCACCGGGACCGGAGCCGGGGCGGCGTCGGTGACGGAAGCGGGGTTGTGCACGGGATTCTCCCGGGTGAGGTGTGGCGCGGCGGACGGCGGTCGTGGCCCCGGGGGCACTACTTGACGGCTCCGGCCGTCATCCCCGCCTTCCAGAACCGCTGAAGTCCGACGAACGCGATGACCAGGGGGACGACCGCGAGCAGCGAGCCGGTCACCACGAGGGGGTAGTACTCGGGGAACGCGCGCGTCTGGGTGTTCCAGGAGTAGAGCCCGAGGCTCACCGGGAACAGCTTGGTGTCCGAGAGCATCACCAGCGGCAGGAAGAAGTTGTTCCAGATCGCGGTGA
>NZ_WWHX01000815.1 GCF_009862125.1 Streptomyces sp. SID5910 | reverse complement strand
TGGCGACGGCCGAGGCCGCGGGACGGTCGTACGCCATAGGGGCGCCGGACCGGAACGCCGCCGAGGGCCCCGAGCCACTGGACGGGCCCGGCGGGGCCGTGGAGGTGGCCGACCCGCCGCGTCCGCAGCCGATGGACGACGAGCTGCCCCCGGAGCCGCTGGACAACCCGCGCCGGCTGCTCGTGTGGCCCGCGCCGGACGTCTCCACGCAGCAGGCGCTCAGCGACCGCGGCTACCGGCCGGTGATCGTGCACTCGCGCGAGGAGGTCGACGCGCAGATCGCGGCGTTCCCCGCCGCACTGTTCGTGGACCCGCTGACCGGGCCGATCACGCGGACGGCGCTCCAGTCGCTGCGGCAGGCCGCCGTGGCCGCCGAGGTGCCGGTGCTGGTGACGGCCGGGCTCGGACAGGCCTCGCGGGACGCGGCGTACGGCGCCGACCCCGCCGTACTGCTGAAGGCGCTCGCGCCCCGGGACAGCGAGCAGCACCCGCCGCGGGTCCTCCTGATCGAGGAGCACGCGGAGATCGCGCTGGCGCTGACCTCGACGCTGGAGCGGCGCGGCATGCAGGTGGCGCGGGCGGCGAGCGACGCCGACGCGGTGACGCTGGCGGGCCAGTTCCGGCCGAACCTGGTCGTGATGGACCTGATGCGGATCGAACGGCGGCAGGAGGGACACGCCGGGATCATCGACTGGCTGCGCGCGAACGGGCAGCTCAACCGCACCCCGCTCGTCGTCTACACCGCCGCCGTCGACCAGGCCGACCTGCCGCGGCTGGCGTCGGGCGAGACCGTGCTGTTCCTGGCGGAGCGGTCCACCAGCGGCGAGGTGCAGTCCCGGATCGTCGAGCTGCTCGCCCGGATCGGGACCAACTGACGGCGCTGGGACCGGAACCGACTCACGGCGCCCGGCCCGGGACCGACTGACCGCGCGCGCTAGCCCGAGACGATCCTGCGTGCCGCCTGCTTGATCGAGGCGCGCAGGCGGACGGCGTCCGTGTCGTCGCCGCCGACCAGTATGCGTTTCATCTGCGGCATGACGGACGCCCAGTTGGCCATCGCGACCAGCAGGAACAGCAGGTCGGCCGCCGGGATGGCGTCGGTGATCACGCCGCGTTCCTGGCCGTCCCGTACGGCGGCGACCTTGCGGGCGTAGTGCGCCTGGCGTTCGTCCTCGTCGGGCAGCTCGCCGGCGCCGTACTCCATGCCCTCCCAGAAGAGCAGGCGCAGCAGCTCGGGGTGGGCGGCGTGGTAGTCCAGCAGGCGGTCGATCCAGCCCTCGATGTCGTCCGGGTCGACGGGGACGGAGATCGCGAGGTCGAGCATCTTCCTCTCGAGGACGGACGCGAACAGCTCGCCCTTGTTGCCGTAGTAGGCGTAGATGAGCTGCTTGTTGGCCTTCGCCTCGGCCGCGATGCGGTCGATGCGAGCGCCGGCGACACCGTGGCGGGCGAACTCGCCGACCGCCGCCTCGAAGATCCGGGCCTTGGTGGCCTCGGGGTCCCTTGCTGCCATGGGGACAGAGTAGCGGGCCGGGAGCCATAACCAACTATTTGGTTGACACAGCCGGGAATGCCGAGCAGACTCCAGGAGTTCCTTACAACCAACCAGTTAGTTACCAGCGCGCTCGAAGGAGTCGCTCCGCTCATGTCGTCACCGTCAGCACCAGCCCGGATCGCACCGGAGACCGTCGGCCACGCACCGCGCGAGACGCCGTCCGCCTCCTCCCGCCTGTTCCTCCCCCTGATCGCCCTCTGCACCGCCGTGACGGCCGCCAACATCTACCTCGCGGCGCCGCTGCTCCCCCTCATCGCCCGCGACTTCGGCTCCACCCCGTCGGCGGTGGCCTGGCTCGCCTCGGTCGCGCAGTTCGGCTACGCGGCGGGCCTGCTCTTCTTCGCCCCGCTCGGCGACACCGTGAACCGGCGCCGCCTGGTCGCCGTCCTCGCGCTGGTCGCGGCGGCCTCCCTGGTCGTCGGCGCGGTGGCGTCCGGGACCGGTGCGCTCGCGGCCGCCGTCCTGGTCGCCTCGGCGGCGACGGTCGTGCCGCAGCTCCTCGTGCCGCTGGTGGCGGCGCGCGCCCCCGCCGACCGCAGGGCGCGTCATGTCGCGGCCGTCATCGCGGGCCTGTTCACCGGCATCGTGGCGGCCCGGGTGCTCGGCGGGCTGGCCGGGCAGGCCTTCGGCTGGCGCGCGGTGTTCGTGGGGGCGGCCGTGCTGACCGCCGTGCTCGGCCTGGCGACGGCGTACGTGCTGCCCGTCGAGCGGCGGCAGCGGCAGGGCTCGCTGTTCGCCGGGCTCGCCGCGCTGCCCGGCGTGGTGCGCAGCTCGCCGGACCTGTGGCGGGCGTGCGTGCGCCAGGCGGGGATGTACGGCGCCTGGAGCGCGCTGTGGACCTCGCTGGCGCTGCTCCTCACGGAGGACGAGGGCTACGGCCTCACCACGGCCGCGGCCGGGCTGTTCGGCCTGTTCGGGCTGGCGGCGAGCGTCGTCGCGCCGCTCGCCGGGGGCCTGGTCGACCGGTTCGGCGCCGCCAAGGTCGTACGGTC
This sequence comes from Streptomyces sp. SID5910, assembly GCF_009862125.1. Taxonomy (GTDB): domain Bacteria; phylum Actinomycetota; class Actinomycetes; order Streptomycetales; family Streptomycetaceae; genus Streptomyces. Next base: position 282 of record NZ_WWHX01000815.1, on the reverse strand, counting down.
CGCGTATCTGCTCGCCGCCCTGTCGGTGCCGCTGTTCTGGCTGGGCGGGCAGGTGATGGCGGCCCTGTGCGCGGCGGCCGTCCTGGTGCACGCCGCCCTGGTCGCCTCCCACGTCGCCAACCAGACCCTCGCCCTGACCACCACGTCCGCCCCGGCCACCGCCAACACGGCGTACGTCGTGGCCGGCTTCGCGGGCGGCGCACTGGCCTCGGCCCTCGCGGGGCCCGCGTTCAGCCACTGGGGCTGGGCCGGGGTCTGCGCGGTGGCGGGGGCGTGGCTGGC
>NZ_WWHX01000814.1 GCF_009862125.1 Streptomyces sp. SID5910 | reverse complement strand
TCGGACTCAGGCCGAACCGGGTGGTCGTCGGGTCAGGACGGCGTCATCCGGTGGGGGACCGGCCGGGGACGGACTCGGAGTCAGACGCCGGATCGCGAGGGGCCGTTCGACGGGCCGGCCGACGGGCTGCCGGAGGGGCCGCTCGTGGCCGCCCGCCGGACCAGCTTCATGTACCGGTCCCAGTCCCAGTGCGGCCCCGGATCGGTGTGGTCGGTGCCCGGCACCTCCACATGGCCGATGATGTGCTCCCGGTCGACCGGTATCTCGTACCGCGCGCAGATCCCGGCGGTCAGCCGGGCCGAGGCGGCGTACATCGCGTCCGTGAAGTCCTTCGGCCGGTCCACGAACCCCTCGTGCTCGATGCCGACACTGCGCTCGTTGTACTCCCGGTTGCCCGCGTGGTACGCGACGTCCAGCTCGCGGATCATCTGCGTGACGTGCCCGTCCTGACCGACGATGTAGTGCGTGGCCGCCTGGTGCCCCGGGTCCTGGAAGGCCTTCACGGCGCTCGCGAAGCTGCCCTGCGTCACATGGACGATCACCATGTCGATGCCGAAGTCGTCGGGCCGGTCCGCACGCCGCCAGTTCGCGTCCGAGGCCGCCACCCACCGCGCGCCCGCGTAGTCCACGGCGCCCTCCTCGCGGGGCTTCTCCACGCCCGGCGTGCGCCACCACAGCCGCGCCAGCTCGTCACGGGCCAGCACAGCCGTGCCCAGGGCCGCCGCCGTCCCGCCGACGATCAGCGCCCGGCGCCCGATGTGCCGGTCCGCGTCCCCGGTTCCGCCCGTGGACCCGCTCTTCGCCCCCATGCGATCTTCAACGCATACTCGCGCGTTCCGGTTCCCGCGCCCCCGTACCCTGGAAGGGTTATGACTGAGACCCCGCAGCGCCCCCGCCCCCTCCGCGTCCTCGCCGCCATGTCGGGCGGAGTCGACTCCGCCGTCGCCGCCGCCCGCGCGGCCGAGGCGGGGCACGACGTGACCGGCGTCCACCTGGCGCTCTCCGCCAATCCGCAGTCCTTCCGCACGGGCGCCCGGGGCTGCTGCACCATCGAGGACTCCCGGGACGCCCGCCGCGCGGCCGACGTCATCGGCATCCCGTTCTACGTGTGGGACCTCGCCGACCGCTTCCGCGAGGACGTCGTCGAGGACTTCGTCGCCGAGTACGAGGCCGGCCGCACCCCGAACCCGTGCCTGCGCTGCAACGAGAAGATCAAGTTCGCCGCGCTGCTCGACAAGGCCCTCGCGCTCGGCTTCGACGCCGTCTGCACCGGCCACTACGCCAAGGTGATCCTCCGCGAGGACGGCACCCGCGAACTGCACCGCGCCTCCGACATGGCCAAGGACCAGAGCTACGTCCTCGGCGTGCTGGACGACCGCCAGCTCGCCCACGCCCTGTTCCCGCTCGGCGACACTCTCACCACCAAGGACGAGATCCGCGCGGAGGCCGAGCGCAGGGGGCTCGCGGTCGCCAAGAAGCCCGACTCGCACGACATCTGCTTCATCGCTGACGGCGACACCCAGGGCTTCCTCGCCGGCCGGCTGGGCCGGGCGGAGGGCGACATCGTCGACGAGTCCGGCAACCGCCTCGGCACCCACGAGGGCGCCTACGGCTTCACCATCGGCCAGCGCAAGGGTCTGCGCATCGGCACGCCCGCGCCCGACGGCAAGCCCCGCTACGTCCTGGACATCTCCCCGGTGGACAACACCGTCACGGTGGGCCCGGCCGAGGCCCTGGACGTCACCGCGCTCACCGCGATCAAGCCCCGCTGGTGCGGTGCCGCCCCCACCGGCCCCGGCACGTACACCGCCCAGCTCCGCGCCCACGGCGGCGAGACCGAGGTCACCGCGGACCTGGTCGACGGCACCCTGGAGGTGACGTTCACCGAGCCGGTGCGCGGCGTGGCCCCCGGCCAGGCGATCGTGCTGTACGACGGCACGCGCGTGGTGGGCTCGGCGACCATCGCGTCGACCACGCGCGCGACGGCGGACGTGGCCTGAGCCGCCCTCAGGCCGCGAAGAACTCCGTCAGCACCGGGGCCGGTACGCCCGGCTCCACCATGTGGCTCTGGCCCCCGAGGGCCCGGTACGTGCCCTCGGGCACCGCGTCGGCGACGGCCCGCGCCGCGTCGTCGTCCATCGCGTACGGCACCTCATAGACGGCGGCCCGGCGGACCGGAAGCCCGCTCGCCGCCGCCCGCAGCACCGCCGCGCCGCCCGACGAGATGCCGTACAGCGACGCCGCGCCTCTTAGGACACCTCGGCGTCGTAGAAGCACAGGTGGTCCTTGATCTCCGCCACCTCCGGCTTCGGGTCCGGGTAGGCCCAGACGAGGTCCGGCGCGTCCGGCAGGGACCAGTAGGACGCGTCGCCCTTGAAGGGGCAGTGCGTGTGGGTGGCGGACGGGGTCAGCAGGTCGAGGCGTACGTCCTGGGGCGGGAGGTAGTACCGGTCCGGAAGGCCCGTCTCCCGCAGCACCAGCGCGGTGTCGCTCTCCGCCAGCACCTGCCCGTCCCGCACGACGCGCACGTGCCGGTCGCTCGGCTCGACGGTGATGCGGTGTCCCTTGGTCACGATCGTCCTCCTCGATGGCCGGCTCCCCTGGTGACAGCACGGCCCGAAGCCGAGTTCTTCCCGGCGGGCCGGGAACGTACCGTTGAGCCATGAACATCTGCGTCTTCCTCTCCGCCGCCGACCTCGACGAGCGCTACACGCGTCCCGCGAAGGAGTTCGGCACCCTGCTCGGCAAGGGCGGCCACACGCTCGTGTGGGGAGGCTCGGACACCGGGCTGATGAAGGTCGTCGCCGACGGTGTGCACGAGGCCGGAGGCAGGCTCCTCGGCGTCTCCGTGGACTTCCTGGCGGCGAAGGCACGCGAGGGCGCCGACGAGATGGTGATCGCCAAGGACCTCGCCGAGCGCAAGCGGCTGCTGCTGGAGAGGGCCGACGCCGTGGTGATCATGGTGGGCGGCACCGGCACCCTGGACGAGGCGACGGAGATCCTGGAGCTGAAGAAGCACGGGCACACCGACAAGCCGGTCGTCCTGCTCAACACGGCGGGTTTCTACGACGGGCTCAGGGAGCAGTTCCGCCGCATGGAGGACGAGGGCTTCCTGCCGCGCCCCCTCGCCGAGCTGGTGTTCTTCGCCGAGGAGCCGGTCGGCGCGCTCGCCTACCTGGAGGAGAGCCAGGGCATCGAGTGAGGCGTCGGTGATGCGAGCATGGCGGGCATGGCTACACATGTGATCACCGGAGCGGGCTCCGGCATCGGCGCGGCCGTGACCCGCCGCCTGCACGAGCGCGGCGACGAGGTCGTGCTGCACGCGCGCGACGCGGGCCGCGCGAAGGAACTGGCGGCCGCCTTCCCCGGCGCGAAGACGCTGGTCGGCGATCTGGCGGACCCGGACAAGCTCTCCTGGGCCTTCTCGCACCAGACGCTGCCCGACCGTGTGGACTCCCTGCTGCACATCGCGGGCGTGGTCGACCTCGGCCCGGTCGGCGACCTCACCCCGAAGACCTGGCGCAACCAGCTCAACGTCAACCTGGTCGCGCCCGCCGAGCTGACCCGCCTCTTCCTGCCCCAGCTCCGCGTCGCCCAGGGCCACGTCCTGTTCGTCAACTCCGGTTCCGGGCTCAACGCCCACGCCGGCTGGGCCGCGTACGGCGCCTCCAAGCACGGCCTGAAGGCCCTCGCCGACGCCCTGCGCCAGGAGGAGCACGCGAACGGCGTCCGCGTCACCTCCGTCTACCCCGGCCGCACCGCCAGCCCCATGCAGGCCAAGGTCCACCGCCAGGAGGGCAAGGAGTACGACCCCGCGAAGTGGATCGACCCCGAGTCGGTCGCCACGACGATCCTCACGGCCCTGGACCTCCCCAGGGACGCGGAGATCAACGACCTGACAGTCCGCCCGGGCCGCTGACCCGAGGGTGAATTCAGTCCGTCCGGCGTTTGAGGACGAGGCCGTTCAGGCCGAA
>NZ_WWHX01000813.1 GCF_009862125.1 Streptomyces sp. SID5910 | reverse complement strand
GTCCGGCATCGCCGCGGGGCTTTGCGGCAAAGCCTGTGACTTCGCCGCAGGCGCACCGTGGCCCACGGTCCGTCCGCACGGCCGCTCACCGTTCTCGCGCTGTCTCGCACAGCCCTCGAAGGAGGCACATCGCATGGTCGGCAGACATGCCGCGCGCACCCGCCGCGCCGCCCTGACCGCGCTCGGCGCGCTCGCCCTGACCGCGCTTCCCACGGCCGCGTCGGCCGCGCCGGGTCCGCAGCCCGCCGCCGCCCGGACGCTCGGCGCCGACAGACCGCCGGCGCAGATGCTGCACGCGATGGAGCGCGACCTGAGGCTGACGCCGGCTCAGGCGACGGCCCGGCTGGCCAACGAGGCGGAGGCCGGGACCCGGGCGGGCCGGCTGCGCAACACGCTGGGCGACCGCTTCGCCGGGGCCTGGGTGAGCGGCGCGACCGCCGCCGAGCTGACCGTCGCCACCACCGACACCGCGGACACCGGCGCGATCGAGGCGCAGGGCGCCCGGGCGGCGGTCGTCGAGAAGCCGCTGGCGCGGCTCGAAGCGGTCAAGGAGAAGCTGGACGCCGCCGCCGTGCGGACGAAGACGGCCGAGACGCCGGTCTGGTACGTCGACGTGAGGACCAACCGCGTCATGGTCCAGGCGACCGGCGAGGCGGCCGCCTCGGCCTTCGTGAAGGCCGCGGGCGTCGAGGCCGAGAACGTGGGCGTCCGGGTGTCCGCGAACCGGCCGCGGCTGCTGAAGGACCTCGTGGGCGGCGACGCCTACTACATCGACGCGCAGGCCCGCTGCTCCATCGGCTTCTCCGTCACCAAGGGCCAGCAGCAGGGCTTCGCCACGGCCGGTCACTGCGGCAGGCCGGGCGCGAAGACCACCGGGTCCGACCAGAGCGACCAGGGCACCTTCCAGAGCTCCACCTTCCCCGGCAAGGACATGGCCTGGGTGGCCGTCAACGCCGACTGGACCGCCACGCCCGACGTCAAGGCGCAGGACGGGCAGAAGGTGCAGGTCGCCGGCTCGGTGGAGGCGCTCGTGGGTGCGTCGGTGTGCCGTTCCGGGTCGACGACCGGCTGGCACTGCGGCACGGTCCGCCAGCACGACACCAGCGTCAACTACGCCGAGGGCACCGTCGACGGGCTGACCGAGACCACGGTGTGCGCCGAACCCGGCGACTCCGGCGGCCCCTTCGTCGCGGGCGTCCAGGCGCAGGGCACCACGTCGGGCGGCTCCGGCGACTGCACCAACGGCGGCACCACGTTCTACCAGCCGGTCAATCCGCTGCTCAGCGACTTCGGCCTCACCCTGAAGACCACGTCCGCCGCGTCCGCGACGCCCGCGCCGCAGGACAACGCGGCGGCGGACGCGTGGGCCGCCGGCCGGGTCTACCAGGTCGGGGCGACGGTGTCCTACGCCGGTGTGCGCTACCGGTGTCTCCAGAACCACCAGGCGCAGGGCGCCGGGTCGCCGGAGAGCACGCCGGCCCTGTGGCAGCGCGTGTGACCGCGTCGCGGCACACCTGACGGATCGCAGTGAAGCCTTCGGCGCGGGGCCCTCACCCCGCGCCGAAGGCGTGTCCGCGGCCCGTCGACCACCCGTCGGCTATCCGTCGGCGAGGAACGCGTAGGCGGCGGCGATGAACGGGTCGCGGGCGCGGAAGCGGCGGGTGCAGACCGCGGCCAGGGCCGTGCCGGTGTCGGGCCGGAAGCCGAGGAAGGCCTGCTGGCCGAGGGTGGCCCCGCTGTGGAAGTACATCGGCCCGCCGTCGGTGGGGTGCCGGAACCAGGCCATCGTGTGCACGTGCCGGTGGTCAAGTCCCCGCCGCAGCACCGGCACCCGTACCGCGCGCAGGGCGTCGGCCGCCGGTGAGCCGGCCGGGTCGAGGTGGGCTTCGAGGAAGGTGAGCAGGTCGTTCGGGGTGGCGCGGACGGCTCCGGCGGCCTGGAAGCCGCCCGCGTCGAACGGCGGCACCGGGGTGCGGCCGTCCTTGCCGTGTCCGGCGGCGTCGGTCTTGGGGTCCTCGGCCGCGAGTGCCGTGCCGCTGAGGCCGAACGGGCGCAGGACGTGCTCGGTGAACAGGTCCTGCCAGTCCGTGCCGGTGGCGGCGGCGACGGCGTGCCCGAGGACGGAGACGCCGAAGTTGGAGTAGTGCCAGCGCGTGCCGGGCCGGTGCCTGGGGCGGTGGCGCAGGAAGGCGTCGATGACGCGGCCGGCCGGGTAGCGGGCGTAGGGGTTGGAGCGCCAGGCGGGCAGGGTGCGCGGGAGGAAGTCGCGGGGCAGCCCGGGCAGTCCCCCGGTGTGGGTGATGAGGTGGGCCAGGGTCACGGGGGTAGGGCCGACGGGCCGGCCGGGGTCCAGGCAGGCGGCGGCCGGCTCGCCGCCGGTCAGCGCGCCGCACCGGATGAGCCGGGCCAGCAGGAGTCCGGTGAACGTCTTGGAGGCCGAGCCGGTCTCGTAGCGCAGGTCCTCGCGCGGGGTGTCGGGGGGCGTGCCGGTGCCGCCGCTGTGCAGGGTGCGCCGGCCGTGGCGGGACACGGCGAAGACGACGTCGGGTGCGGCGGAGGCGTCGACGGCGGCGGCCAGCCGCTCGGGCAGGTCGTCCGCGGCGGGGGCGTCGGGCGCCGGCGGGACGTCCTCGTCGTCGGCGGGCTCGCCGGGCCAGGGGCGGTGAGGGGCCGTCATGAGGCGGCGTGCGCCAGCTCGGTGAGGGCGCGCGAGGTGGCCAGCAGGGAGGCGAAGGCGGCGACGAGCGTCGGGTGGTAGACGATGTCGAACACCTCCTCGGGGTCGCCCTCGGGCATCGCGCGGATCGCGGGCATGGCACCGTCGGGCTGCTGCGCCGCGGCGAAGCCCTCCCAGGCCGCCCGGTCGAGGGTGGGGCGGGGCAGGCAGGCGTCGACGACGAGGAGTTCGCCGAGCAGGTCCCAGCGTTCCAGGTCCAGCCAGTCGTCGAGCCAGACGGGCAGCCAGGTGGCGAGGTACTCGGCGATGCCGGGCGGCAGGCCGCCGGGGTTCTCGCCCCAGTCGGTGAGGTGGAAGACGGTGTGGGTGATGTCGTAGGCGGTGTGGCCCTCGACCGTCCACGGTTCGGGGGTGGCGGCCAGCCAGGTGGTGCCGGCGAGTGCGGACTCGGGCGGCCGGGCCGGCAGGCCGAAGCGGCGCTGGAAGGCGGACAGGCCCAGCCGGCGGGTGGGTGTCACGGGGAACTTCGCCCAGCTGTCGAGGCGGTGGTTGAGCTCGGTGGCGCGTTCCACCTCGGGCTGGCTGTAGCCCAGCTCCTTGAACGGCAGGTACACCTCGAACGGGATGGGCGAGAACGGTTCGATGCGCTGTCCGCGTGCCAGCATGCGGCCGCCGTCCAGGGTCTCCCGCCAGGTGTGGTCGAGCAGTTGGCGGGCGAGCTGGGCCTGCCGGGTGCCGGCGACGCCCTCGCGGAAGAGCACCGTGCAGATCAGGGCGAGTTCGCCGACCGGCTTGAAGCGCTCCAGGAAGCCCACCTCGGGGTCGGCGTCCGGCTCCAGCCGGAAGCCGTCGCGGTGGGACCACAGCCATTCCAGGGCGCCGACGCCGACGTTGTGTATCAGCCGGGTGTCCGTCATGCCGGCGCTCCTTGTCCGCTGTGCCCCGGCGCGGCGTTCCCCGGCCGTGCCCTCGTCAGGGCCGCCGCGAACACCGCCATCAGGGTGGAGTGGTAGCAGTCGGTGAAGTCGTAGGGGTTCTCGGGGTCGGGGCCCGCGGCGTCCTGGAAGGCGCCCTCCTCCGGGATCGCGCCGCACGGGTGCTGGGCCGCCGCCAGCCGCTGCCACGCGTCGCGCAGCACCGCCGGTCCGGGCGAGCCGGGCACGCTGGCCGCCACCGCGAGCAGTTCGCAGCTCAGGTCCCACATCCTGGCCTCCAGGCAGGTGTCGAGCCAGGGCGGCAGCCAGTGCTGGAGGTACGTCGCCAGGCCGGGCGGCACACCCTGGGCGGTGCGTCCCCAGTCGGTGAGGTGGAAGACGACGTGGGTGAGGGCGTAGCCGGCCGCGCGCTCGAAGGTCCAGGGTTCGGGCAGGCCGCCCAGCCAGGTGCGGTCGAGCACCTGCGGCACCTGGCCGTGCGGGGGGATGCCGCTGCGCCGTTCGGCCTCGATGACGCCGAGCCGCCGGGTGGGGTACTGCTCGGTCAGCCGCCAGCCGCGGGTGCGGGCGACCAGGGCGGCGGACGCCTCGTAGCCGGGGTGCCGGTGGCCGGCCGAGGCGAAGGCCGCGTACACCTCCAGCGGGTAGGTGGCGAACGGCTCCAGCGACTGCATCAGCAGGAACAGCTCGCCCTGGCGGGTCTGCTGCCAGGCGAACTCCAGCAGTGCGCTCACGCGCGCGTGCAGCGGGTCCGACGGCGGGGTGCACAGGGACACGGACGCGCAGACCCGGGCCAGTTCGCCCAGCGGTTTCCAGGTGCGGTTCACCTGGCCCTCGGCGGCGAGGGCGTCGTCGCCGAGTTCGAAGCGGTCGCGGTGGTCGTGCACCCAGGCGAGCGCGGCCTCCTCGATCCGCCGCACCTGCCGCGCGTCCTCCTCGTGCCACCGGTCGCCGTGCGGCGCCGCGTCCCTGGTGGCCGGGTGCGCCGCGGGTGTCGCGCTCACAGGAGGACTCCGGCCGGCATCAGCCGGGCCGCCTCCAGCTGGAGGGCCACGCGTGGGTCGCTGCCGCCCATGAGCCGTACGAAGTCGAGGCCCGTCTCGAGGCCGAGGGTGTCCGGTACGCCGTCCAGGAGGGTGAGCCAGCGTCCGGCTCCGGCGGCCTGCTGCCAGTCGCGGCGGCGTACCGCCCGTACGAAGCCGCGGGCGACGTCCACCGGGCGGCGCCGGGCCGCGCGGGTCACCGCGCAGTCCTCGCCGGGCAGGGCCAGGGGGGCGAGTACGGCGAGCTGGTGGGTCAGTTGCTGCCAGCCGGCGTCGTCGAGCCAGCCGGCGTCGGGTTCGGCGGCCGCGTCGTCGGCGAGCGGTCCGGCCAGGGGCTCTTCGACGCGTCGCAGGGCGCGGGCCATCGCCCAGTGGCTCCATACGACGGTCGGGGCCGCGTCGGGCCGGGGCGGGTGGGCCGCCACGGCGTCCTTGAAGACGGCGTGCAGGCCGGGGTCGGGCGGAACGCCCAGAAGTACGGTGGGCAGCAGCGTGTCGGCGCCCAGGATGCGTATCGCGGCGCGCGCGATGCCCGCGCCCGCGCCGTCCGTCGTCGCGGTGCCGCCCGCTCGCACGTGGTCTCCGCCCCGAAGGGCGGAGACCACGTCCGAAGCGAGGTCCAGCACCGTGCCCTGGAGAAGGGCTGACGTGCTCGACTGCTCCATTTCACTGCTCCCGTCGGTCCGTCAGCCCTTCTTCGGGCGCGGGGTCGGGGGCGAGAGCAGCAGGTGCCCGCCGCCGGACTGCAGGGCGAGACCGGCGCACTCGCGGCTGTCCCTGAAGACTCCGTCGGGCTCGGCGGGGTCGAGCGCTGCCTCGATGTCGATGTTCTCGGTGACTTCTTCGAGCACCTTGTCCTTGGAAGGCATTTCACCATCTCCTCTGGTAGCCAAAGGCCTTCACACCACAGGTGTCCGGGGAGTCACAAAGCATGCCTCTTTTCTCAAAATTCTCAGAAGATACTTTTTTCAACATTTCGGACATTCAGGAGGGCGTGTCCGGCGCCCGCCCCGGGACCACGGTGAGCAGGTCGTCGCGGCCGGCCAGGGCCTCCAGGGACAGCGTGCGGTAGCCGGCCCGGTCGAACAGGACGGTGATGCGGTCGCCGTCCTCGCTCAGCACCGTGCCCTCGCCCCACTCGCCGTGCCGCACCTGCGCGCCGACCCGGTAGGGGGAGGCCCCGGCCCGGGAGCCCTGTGCCCGCGTGTCCTGTGCGTCGGCCTCCTGCGCGTCGGTCTCCTGCGCGTCGCACACGTCGCAAGCGCCGCACGGGGGGTCGTACTCCTCGCCGAAGTAGCCGAGCAGGAACCGCCGTCGGCAGCTCGTGGTCTCGGCGTAGGCGCGGGCCATGTCGACGCGGGTGCGGTCGGTCACCCGGTGCGCCTCGGCCGCGTCCTCGGCCAGGCCGGCCGCCTCGCCGGGCGGGGTGCCGGGGTCGGGGCGGACCTCGCCGTCCTCGCCGGTGCCGACGGCGCCGGCCTCCTCCAGCAGGTTGACGGCCGCGGTGACGCGGTTGCGCGAGAGCCCG
>NZ_WWHX01000812.1 GCF_009862125.1 Streptomyces sp. SID5910 | reverse complement strand
CCAGCGCGGTCAGGCGCAGAGCGCGAGGGGCGCCGTAGTGGTGGAGCAGCCACAGCAGGAGGCCGCACACGAAGGTGGCGGTCATGGCGTGGCCCGACGGGAAGGCCGCGAAGTGCGCGGTGTCGACGGGGTCGGGCCAGACGGGCCGGGGGCGGTCCACCGCGGCCTTCAGGACCTGTTGCAGCAGGCTGCCCAGGACGCAGGTGACGGCCAGCCACACGGCCGTCCGCCGGTCCCTGCGCCGCCACCACAGCCACACCACCACCAGCGCGCACAGCAGGCGCATCGTCCAGGGGTCCCACACCCAGTCGGTGAGGACGCGCATGGTGTGCGTGACGCCCGTCTCGTCGACCGCCCAGCGGTGCGTGGTCCGCGCGATGTCGCCGTCCGTGCCGGTCAGCGGGCGCCACTCGGCAGCGACCAGGACGAGCAGCACCAGGGAGCACAGGGCCAGGACCCAGGCCGTGCGGACGACAGTGCGGTGCTGCGGCGGACGGGGCGGGGAGTCGACGGGCGGCGAGTGCATGCTGCGATACTCGCCGACCCGGGGGCCGGGGGGCCAATCTCCCGGCGATGCTGCGTGCGCCATGGGTGCCGGGGACGGGCCAACGCCCCGAGGCCGCCGCCGAGTTGAATCAGGCAGCGCTCCGGTTCGCGGTTCGCGGCGAGACGCCGGGCCGGGTGGCACGGCGTCACATCGTCAGCAGCATCCCCAGCATCGCGATCCCCATCGCCAGCCGGCAGGCCCGCGCCAGCTCCGGCCGGTCGCCCCACCCTGCCCCCGGCCCGCCGCCCGCCACGGCCGTGACGGGCATCGCGACGGGTATCAGGCGCACGCCGGTCAGCAGCACATAGCCGGTGAAGTAGAGCAGCAGCACCCCGGTCAGCAGCGGGACCCCCGAACCGCCGTGCCCGTGGGCATGGCCCTGCGCGGCGGCGGGGGCGGCCGCCATCGCCACCGCCATGTAGACCATCGCCGCGGCCCCGACCAGATGGTGCAGATGATGCCGGGACGAGCGGGCCGCCCACAGCGCGCGCAGCCCCGCGCCGCCGAACACCACCGCGTAGACGGGCCACGCCCACGAGGGCGGGGAGAACACCGCCGCGGGCACGGCCATGGCGGCCATGCCGAACCCCATCAGGGCCTCACCGCCGGCCGCGCGGCGCTGCTCCTCGACGTCGCTGCGCATCCGCAGCAGGCAGTAGGCCCCGGTCGCCGCGCACAGCGCGACCAGCAGCCAGCCGGACGTTGCCGGTCCGTGCACACGCACCTCCCCGCTCGACGGTCGGTCAAGGCCTGCCCGGGCGACGCGGCGCGCACGCGAGCGCAAGGGAGTGCACAGGGGGCATGCGGTGGAGCACGACCGGTCGGAGCAGGTCGGAGACGGGCGCGCGCCCCTCGCGCGAGCATCTTTCACTGGTAAAACACCTGTTAAACTAAATTTCATGCGCAGTGCGACCCCCACCTCCGGCACCTCACTCGGCCGCCGTCTGTCCCTGACCGGCGTGCTGCGGCTGCGCCGCCCCTCCGAGATCTGGTTCAAGCCCGCCCTCAGCTCGGTCGCCGCCATCGCCCCGCCCAACCTGATCCTGCTCGCGCTCGGCCGGCTCGACCTCGCGATGTACACGATGGCCGGATCCCTGTGCGCGCTCTACGCCCACAACCGTCCGTACGCCGCCCGCGCCCGCACCCTGGCCTGGGTGGTGCTCGGCATGCTCGGCGGCGTCGCCGTCGCCCTGGTCACCGCCTCGCTCACCCGCGACGCCGTCGTGCTCGTCACCGTCGGCGCCCTCCTGGCCGCCGTGCAGAAGACGCTGTGCGACGCCACCCGCGTCGGCCCACCGGGCAACGTGGTCCTCACCTTCATCAGCTCCGCCTCCCTCTTCGTCCCCCAGACCCTCGGCCAGATCCCCGGTCACCTGGCGCTGGGCGCCGCCGCCGGCGCCTGGGCCTGGGTCGTCGGCATGGCACCCGCCCTGGTCCGCCCGCACGGCCCCGAGCGCCGCGCCACCGCACAGGCCCTGAACGCCGCCGCCGCGTACGCCGGCACCCGCGGCACCGGCGACGGCCACACCTCCGCCCGCGCCGCCGGGTACGCCGCTGTCCAGGCCGCCTGGCAGACCCTGCTGTCCGTGCCCGCCACCGGCACCCGCGCCACCACCCGGCACGCCCTGGAACGCCTCGTCGTCCGCGCCGAGGTCGCGCTCGCCGCCCCCGCCGACACGGACCCCGAGCGGCTGCGCGACTGGGCCCGCGCCCTGCGCGGCACCGGCCGCATACCCCGCACCGCCGGCTTCCCCGACGACGCACCCGCCACCGAGGAACTGCTCGGCGTGGACGCCGAACTCGCCGCCCGCCCCGCACCCCTGCGGCAGCGGCTCGGCCCGCTCGCCCCCATCGCCCTGCGCACCGCCCTCGGCTGCGCACTGGCCGGCTACGCCTCCCTGGCGCTCGGCATCGGCCGCCCCTACTGGGCGCTGGTCACCGCCGCGGCGCTCTACCAGGCCAACATGGCCCTGACCTGGAGCCGGGCCGTCCAGCGCGTCGTCGGCAACATCGCCGGAGTGCTGCTGTTCGCCGCCCTCGCGCCGCTCGCCCATCTGGGGCAGATCCTCCTCGTCCTGTTCTGCCTCGCCCTCAACTTCGGCGCCGAGGCCCTGATCACCCGCAACTACTGGCTCGGCAGCGTCTGCGTGACGCCGATGGCCCTCCTCATCACCGAGTTCACCGGCTACCAGGAGCCCGGCGGCCTGATGACCGAGCGGGTGGTCGACACCCTCGTCGGCGCCCTGGTGGGCTTCCTCGCGGCCGTCGTCGTCACCAACCGGCGCTCCGGGGACTGCGTAGAACGGGCGGTGACCGCCGCCGACCGCGCCCGCGAGCGCGCCGCCCGCCTCCTCGCGGAGCCCGAGCCCGCGCCCGCC
>NZ_WWHX01000811.1 GCF_009862125.1 Streptomyces sp. SID5910 | reverse complement strand
GGCACCCGCCTCGCCCTGCGCGACGCCGTCCTCGGCCGCCCGGACGCCCCCGCGCTGACCGGCGTGGACGTCGACGTCCCGCCGGGCGGGATCCTCACCGTGGTCGGCCCGTCGGGCTGCGGCAAGTCGACGCTGCTGCGCACCCTGGCCGGGCTGCTGCCCCCGCTGTCCGGGACCGCCGAACAGGACGGCCGGCGCATCGAAGGACCGGGCGCGGACCGCGCGCTGGTCTTCCAGGAGGACGCCCTGCTGCCCTGGCGCTCCCTGCGCGCCAACGTCGAACTCCCCCTCGCCATCCAGGGCCTGCCCCGCGCCGAACGCCGGGAACAGGCCGCCGCCTGGCTGGAGCGGGTCGGACTCGCCGCGCACGCCCGGCAGTTGCCGCACCGCGTCTCCGGGGGCCAGCGCCAGCGCGCCCAGCTGGCCAGGGCCCTCGCCGCGCGGCCCCGCGCCGTCCTGATGGACGAGCCCTTCGGCGCCCTCGACGCCCAGACCCGCGCCGGCATGCAGGACCTGCTGGTCGAGGTGCTGGACGGCACCGGCGCGACCGTCGTCTTCGTCACCCACGACGTGGACGAGGCCCTGTTCCTCGGCGACCGGGTCGCCCTGCTCGGCTCCGGCCGGCTCACCGCCGTGCGCGACGTGCCCCGCACCCGGGACCGCACCGCGCACGACGACCCGGCCCGCACGGCGCTGCGGCGCGACGTCCTGACATCCCTCGGCACCTGAAAGGCCCCCTGGTGGAGATCCCCGCCCTCACCGACGCCGAAGAACTCTCCTGCGACGTCCTCGTCATCGGCGGCGGCACCGCCGGCACCATGGCCGCGCTGACCGCCGCCGAGCACGGCGCGGACGTCCTGCTCCTTGAGAAGGCCCACGTCCGCCACTCCGGCGCCCTCGCCATGGGCATGGACGGCGTCAACAACGCCGTCATCCCGGGCCGTGCCGAACCCGACGACTACGTCGCCGAGATCACCCGCGCCAACGACGGCATCGTCGACCAGTCCACCGTCCGCCAGACCGCCACGCGCGGCTTCGACATGGTCCGGCGGCTGGAGTCGTACGGCGTCAAGTTCGAGAAGGACGAGCACGGCGACTACGCCGTCCGCCAGGTGCACCGGTCCGGCTCCTACGTGCTGCCGATGCCGGAGGGCAAGGACGTCAAGAAGGTCCTGTACCGGCAGCTGCGGCGGCGCGAGATGCGGGAGCGGATCCGCATCGAGAACCGCGTGATGCCGGTGCGGGTCCTGACGGCGGAGGGGAGGGCGGTGGGCGCGGCCGGCTTCAACACCCGCACCGGGCGGTTCGTGACCGTCCGCGCGGGCGCCGTGATCCTGGCGACCGGCGCCGCCGGCCGGCTCGGCCTGCCCGCCTCCGGCTACCTCTACGGCACCTACGAGAACCCCACCAACGCGGGCGACGGCTACGCCATGGCCTACCACGCGGGCGCCGAACTCACCGGCATCGAGTGCTTCCAGATCAACCCGCTGATCAAGGACTACAACGGCCCCGCCTGCGCCTACGTCGCCAACCCCTTCGGCGGCTACCAGGTCAACCGGCACGGCGAACGCTTCGTCGACTCCGACTACTGGTCGGGCCAGATGATGGCCGAGTTCGCCGCGGAGGTCGCCAGCGACCGCGGGCCCGTGTACCTGAAGCTCAGCCACCTCCCCGAGGAGTCGGTCTCCGCCCTGGAGTCGATCCTGCACTCCACCGAACGCCCCACCCGCGGCACCTTCCACGCCGGCCGCGGCCACGACTACCGCACCCACGACGTCGAGATGCACATCTCCGAGATCGGCCTGTGCGGCGGCCACTCCGCCTCCGGCGTCCGCGTCGACGACCAGGCCCGCACCACCGTGCCCCGCCTCTACGCCGCCGGCGACCTGGCCTGCGTGCCGCACAACTACATGATCGGCGCGTTCGTCTTCGGCGACCTGGCCGGCGCGGACGCCGCCCGGTACCGGCCGTACGAGGGCGAGTTGCCGGCCGGCCAGCTGCGCGAGGCGCACGAACTGGTCTACCGCCCGCTGCGCAACCCCGACGGCCCGCCGCAGCCCCAGGTCGAGTACAAACTGCGCCGCTTCGTCAACGACTACGTGGCCCCGCCGAAGACCGGGGCGCGGCTGTCGCTCGCCCTGGAGTCCTTCGAGCGGATGCGCGAGGACATCGCCGCGATGGGCGCGCGCACCCCGCACGAGCTGATGCGCTGCGCCGAGGTCGGCTTCATCCGCGACTGCGCGGAGATGGCCGCCCGGGCCTCCCTGGCCCGCACGGAGTCCCGCTGGGGCCTCTACCACGAGCGCGTCGACCTCCCCGAGCGCGACGACGCGAACTGGTTCCACCACCTCGATCTGCACAAGTCCCCCTCCGGTGCGATGGAGTTCACGGCCCGTCCCGTGGCTCCCTATCTGGTGCCGGTCGACGAGTTCACGCCGGTCGGCGGCCCCTCCCGGCACCTCGGCGAGGTGCACCCGGAGCAGGTGGCGACGGCCGGCGCCCGCGACGCCGCGCCCGTCGCCGCGGGCGCGCTGCCCACGG
>NZ_WWHX01000810.1 GCF_009862125.1 Streptomyces sp. SID5910 | reverse complement strand
ACCCGGAGACCCCACATGAGCCGACCGCACACCCCCGCACGCAGACTCACCGCCCCGCTGACCGCCGCTCTCCTCGCCGTCGGCGCCCTCACCGCCCTGCCCGCCACGCAGGCGCACGCCGCCGGCAGCGTCGTCAAGGTCACCGGCGGCCAGGGGAACTGGCAGCTGACCGTGGACGGCAGCCCCTACCAGGTCAAGGGCCTCACCTGGGGCCCCTCCGTCGCCGACGCCGACCGGTACATGCCCGACCTGAAGTCCATGGGCGTCAACACCATCCGCACCTGGGGCACCGACGCGAGCAGCCGCCCCCTGTTCGACTCCGCGGCCGCGCACGGCGTCAAGGTCATCGCCGGCTTCTGGCTCCAGCCCGGCGGCGGCCCGGGCAGCGGCGGTTGCGTCAACTACCTGACCGACACCGCGTACAAGGAGCAGATGCTCGCCGAGTTCCCGCGCTGGGTGCAGGAGTACAAGGACCACCCCGGCGTCCTGATGTGGAACGTCGGCAACGAGTCGGTGCTCGGCCTCCAGAACTGCTACAGCGGCGACGAACTGGAGCGCCAGCGCGACGCCTACACGACCTTCGTCAACGACGTCACCAGGAAGATCCACGCCGTCGACCCGAACCACCCGGTCACCTCCACCGACGCCTGGGTCGGCGCCTGGCCCTACTACAAGAAGAACGCCCCCGACCTCGACCTGTACGCCGTCAACTCCTACAACGCGGTCTGCGACGTCCGGTCCGCCTGGGAACAGGGCGGCTACACCAAGCCGTACATCGTCACCGAGTCGGGCCCGGCCGGCGAGTGGGAGGTCCCCGACGACGCCAACGGCGTCCCTGCCGAACCCTCCGACCAGGCCAAGGCCGACGGCTACACCAAGGCATGGAACTGCGTCACCGGGCACCGCGGCGTCGCCCTGGGCGCGACCCTGTTCCACTACGGCACCGAGTACGACTTCGGCGGCATCTGGTTCAACCTGCTGCCCGCCGGCCAGAAGCGGCTGTCCTACTACGCCGTGAAGCGGGCCTACGGCGGCGACACCTCGCGCGACAACACCCCGCCCGTCCTCTCCGGGTTCGGCGTCGAGGGCGACGCGGGCAAGGTGCAGGCCGGCAAGGACCTGGTCCTCACGGCCCGCGCCACCGACCCGGACGGCGACCCCGTCGCCCACGAGGTGCTGTCCAACAGCAACTACATCGACCAGGGCAAGCAGTTGAACCCGCTGCCCTTCACCGACCTCGGCGGCGGACGCCTGAAGATCACCGCACCCGACCGGCCCGGCGTGTGGAAGCTGTACGTCAAGGCCACCGACGGCAAGGGCAACGTCGGCGTCGAGACGCTCTCGGCACGGGTGGTGCCGCCCGCCGTGGACGGCACGAACGTCGCCCTCGGCAAGCCGGCCACGGCCTCCTCGTACCAGGCGAGCTACGGCGACTGCCCCTGCACCGCCGCCAACGCCGTGGACGGCAACCCCGCCACCCGCTGGGCCAGCGACTGGAGCGACCCGCAGTGGGTGCGGGTGGACCTCGGCACGCGCACCACGTTCCGGCACGTGCAACTGCACTGGGAGTCCTCGTACGCCAAGGCGTACACCGTCCAGACCTCCGACGACGGGACGAACTGGCAGACCGTGCACACCGTGACCGACGGCAACGGCGGCGTCGACGACCTCGACGTGACCGGCACCGGCCGCTACGTCCGCGTCAACGGCACCGCGCGCGGCACCGGCTACGGCTACTCGCTGTACGAGTTCGGCGTCTACAACTGACGCGCAGTCACACAGAGTTCTAGGAGACCCGGGTGGGGACGAGCGAGGACGACATCGACCGGCTGCTGGGCAAGCTGACCCCGCGCGCCCGCGCGCTGCTGCTCAGCGGCGCCACGACCTGGCGCACCCGCGCCGAACCGGCCGTGGCACTACGCGAGTTGGTGATGTCCGACGGGCCGGCGGGCGTACGCGGCCAGGCGTGGGACGAACGCAGCACCTCCGTGCTGCTGCCCTCCGCCACCGCCCTCGCCGCCACCTGGGACGAGGACCTGGTCGAAGACCTCGGCGGCCTCCTCGCCGCCGAGGCCCGCCGCAAGGGCGTGCACGTCCTGCTCGCCCCCACCCTCAACCTGCACCGCAGCCCCCTGGGCGGCCGGCACTTCGAGTGCTTCTCGGAGGACCCCGAACTGACCGGCCGCATCGGCGCCGCCTTCATCCGCGGTGTCCAGGCCCAGGGCGTCGCCGCGACCGCCAAGCACTACGTGGCCAACGACTCCGAGACCGACCGGCTCACCGTCGACGTACGCGTCGGCGAGCGGGCCCTCAGGGAGGTCTACCTCGCGCCCTTCGAGGCCGCCGTGGCCGCCGGGGTCGCACTGGTCATGGCCGGCTACAACGCGGTCAACGGCACCACCATGACCGCGAACGGCCTGCTCACCGACCCGCTGAAGAGCGAGTGGGGCTTCGACGGCGTCGTCGTCTCCGACTGGGGCGCGGTGCGCGAGACCGTGGCCACCGCGTGCGCCGGGCTGGACCTCGCCATGCCCGGGCCCGACGGCCCCTGGGGCGAGGCCCTGGCCCGGGCGGTGGCCGACGGCCGGGTGCCCGAGGCGGCCGTCGACGACAAGGCGCGGCGCCTGTTGCGGCTCGCCGCCCGCTGCGGCGCGCTCGGCGAGGAACGTCCGCCCGCCCCCGCCCCGGTCCGCACCCGCCGGGCCCGGGCCCTGGCCCGCCGGGCGGTCGCCGCCGGCGCGGTCCTGCTGGCCAACCGGGACGTCCTGCCGCTCGACGCCGACCGCCTCGGCACGGTCGCCGTGATCGGCGCGCACGCCGCCCGCACCCGCACTCAGGGCGGTGGCAGCGCCGGCGTCTTCCC
>NZ_WWHX01000009.1 GCF_009862125.1 Streptomyces sp. SID5910 | reverse complement strand
CTAGTACCAGGCGCCCTGTACGGCGGGCGTGGACTGCACCTTCAGGGCGCGCTCCACTATGGCCCGCTGGGCCTTGTCCGCGACCGGCTGGCTGAGTTCCGCCGTGATGGGCTGGCCGACGCCGTACGCGCCCGCCTTGGGCCCGAAGGCGACGTCCAGGGTCTTCTTGGTGGTGGGCTTGCCGGTCTCGAAGGTGAGGACCTTGCGGCCGGGTGCGCCGTCGCCGTCCTCGGTGCTGACGCGCACCGTGTAACTGGCACCCGCGGCCAGCGGGGAGGTGCTGTGCCAGCGGGAGCCGTCGGCGGAGAGTTCGCCCGCCACGTAGCGGCCCGCGGCGTCCACGGCCGTGACGTCCGTGATGCGCCCGCCGGCGCCCTCGGCGACGACCTCCAGGGGCTTGTCCGGGTCGGCCTTCTTCCCGGCGTCCTTGGGGCCGTTGAAGGAGATCTGGCCGGCCGCGTCGTAGGGCGTGGCCGACAGCGGGTTGTCGTCGTCGCCCATGCAGGCGGTGACGCTCGCGCCGAGAGCGATCACCAGCAGGGTGCAGCCGACGACCGTACGCCCCCGCGCCTGGAAGTGAACCGGGTTGCTCATGACTTCACGCTAGGGAGCGACGTCAAGGGCGGCACGGTGGGTAATCCGGACGGGTGATGGGCGCCCGGGCACGCGAAGGGGCCCGGACGCTCCTGGCGGAGTGTCCGGGCCCCTGTTCTCAGCGCGTGTTACTGGGTGCGGTTCTCACCGCGGTAGTACTCGAAGACCCAGCCCCACAGGCCGACCAGGATGACCGGCAGCGAGAAGTACATGATCCACCAGCCGACGGCCACGCCCAGGAAGGCGAGGGCTCCGCCGATGCCGAGGGCCAGCGGCTGCCAGCTGTGCGGGCTGAAGAACCCGACCTCGCCGGCGTCGTCGGCGACGTCCGCCTCCTTGTTGTCCTGCGCCCCGGCGTCCACCCGCTTGGCCGTGAAGGCCAGGTAGAAGCCGATCATGAGGCACAGGGCGAAGGCCAGGAAGAGGGCCGTGGCGCCGGCCGGCTCCTTCGACCACACGCCGTACGTGACCGCCACGGCGAGGATGAAGAGGCTCAGCCAGAGGAAAATCTTGCCCTGGATCTTCACTTGCCGGCCTCCTTGCCGCCAGCGAGGGTCTTTTCACCGTGACCGACGTTCTCGAGCTGGTCGAGCGCGGAGATCTCCGGGTGGTGCAGGTCGAACGCCGGGGATTCGCTGCGGATGCGCGGCAGGGTGAGGAAGTTGTGCCGCGGCGGCGGGCAGGACGTCGCCCACTCGAGCGAACGGCCGTAGCCCCACGGGTCGTCGACGCCGACCGGCTTGCCGTACTTGGCCGTCTTCCAGATGTTGTAGAAGAACGGCAGGATCGACATGCCGAGCAGGAACGAGGCGATCGTCGAGACCGTGTTCAGGGCGGTGAAGCCGTCGGCCGCCAGGTAGTCGGCGTAGCGGCGCGGCATGCCCTCGGCGCCCAGCCAGTGCTGGACCAGGAAGGTGCCGTGGAAGCCGACGAACAGCGTCCAGAAGGTGATCTTGCCGAGGCGCTCGTCCAGCAGCTTGCCGGTGAACTTGGGCCACCAGAAGTGGAAGCCGGCGAACATCGCGAACACCACGGTGCCGAAGACGACGTAGTGGAAGTGCGCCACCACGAAGTACGAGTCGGAGACGTGGAAGTCCATCGGCGGCGAGGCCAGGATGACACCGGTCAGACCACCGAAGGTGAAGGTGATCAGGAAGCCGATCGTCCACAGCATCGGTGTCTCGAAGGACAGACTGCCCTTCCACATGGTGCCGATCCAGTTGAAGATCTTCACACCGGTCGGGACCGCGATCAGGAACGTCATGAACGAGAAGAACGGCAGCAGCACTCCGCCGGTCACGTACATGTGGTGCGCCCACACCGTCACCGACAGACCCGCGATCGCGATGGTGGCCGCGATCAGGTTCATGTAACCGAACATCGGGCGGCGGCTGAAGACCGGGATGATCTCACTGACGATGCCGAAGAACGGCAACGCGATGATGTACACCTCTGGATGCCCGAAGAACCAGAACAAGTGTTGCCACAGCAACGCTCCGCCGTTGGCCGAGTCGAAGACGTGCGCACCGAACTTGCGGTCCGCCTCCAGCGCGAACAGGGCCGCGGCCAGCACCGGGAAGGCCAGCAGGACCAGCACACCGGTCAGCAGGACGTTCCAGGTGAAGATCGGCATGCGGAACATGGTCATGCCGGGGGCACGCATGCAGATGATCGTGGTGATGAAGTTGACCGAGCCGAGGATGGTGCCGAAGCCGGAGAAGGCCAGACCCATGATCCACAGGTCACCGCCGATGCCCGGCGAGTGCACCGCGTCGGACAGCGGCGAGTAGGCGAACCAGCCGAAGTCGGCCGCACCCTGCGGGGTGAGGAAGCCGCCCACGGCGATGAGCGAGCCGAACAGGTAGAGCCAGTAGGCGAACATGTTCAGCCGCGGGAAGGCCACGTCCGGCGCGCCGATCTGGAGCGGCATGATCCAGTTCGCGAAGCCGGAGAACAGCGGCGTCGCGAACATCAGCAGCATGATCGTGCCGTGCATCGTGAACGCCTGGTTGAACTGCTCGTTCGACATGATCTGCAAGCCCGGGCGGGCCAGCTCGGCGCGCATGATGAGCGCCATCACACCGCCGATGCAGAAGAACGCGAACGACGTGACCAGGTACAGCGTGCCGATCGTCTTGTGGTCGGTGGTGGTCAGCCACTTGACGACGACTTCGCCACGCCTCTGGCGCCGGACCGGCAGCTCGTCCGCGTAATGGGACCCTGCCGCGGCACCCTGGGGTTCATTGAGGATGCTCACAGGTTGTTCGTCTCCCGGTTCTTCTCGTGGCTCGTCTGCGCGATGCCGGCGGGAACGTAACCGGTCTGCCCCTTCTTCGCGAGGTCCTGAAGGTGCTGCTCGTAGCGCTCCGGGGAGACGACCTTCACGTTGAACAGCATCCGGGAGTGGTCCACGCCGCACAGCTCGGCGCACTTGCCCAGGAAGGTGCCCTCCTTGTTGGGGGTCACCTCGAAGGCGTTGGTGTGGCCCGGGATGACGTCCTGCTTCATCAGGAACGGCACCACCCAGAAGGAGTGGATGACGTCGCGCGAGGTCAGCACGAAGCGGACCGTCTTGCCCTTGGGAAGCCAGAGGGTCGGGCCCGGGTTGTTGGTCTGCGGGTTCCGCGTGCCGGGGGTGCCGCAGTCGTACACACCGCCGGCGTTCGCCGGGAAGTCCGCCTTGAACCGGTTCGGAATCGCTTCCAGTTCCTCGGCGGTCTTGGCGTCACCGGTGGAACCGGCGACGTCCTCGATGTGGTTGAAGCACCAGCTCCACTGGAAGCCGACCACGTTCACCGTGACGTCGGGCTTCTTCTTGAGGCTCAGGAGCTCGGACTCGTCACGGGCGGTGAAGTAGAACAGCACCGAGACGATGATGAGCGGAACCATGGTGTACAGCGCCTCGATGGGCATGTTGTACCTGGTCTGCGGAGGAACTTCGACCTTGGTGCGGCTGCGCCGGTAGAAGAATGCACACCACAGGATCAGGCCCCACACCAGCACGCCGACGGCGAGCGCGGCAGCCCAGGAACCCTGCCACAGGGAGAGGATCCGCGGAGCCTCTTCCGTGGTCGGGGTGGGCATGCCAAGGCGGGGGAAGTCCTTGTATGTGCAACCGGTGGCGGTCGCCAGGACCAGGCCCGCGGTCAGTGCCTGCAGCAGCTTCCGCCGCATCGGGCGCCGCGGCGAGCGGTCGGAGCCGTTGGGACTCACGTAGCGCCTTCCCGAGAGTCTCGCCCGCGCGTGTTGGCTGCGGCCTGCCTTCTCGCTGGTCGGTCGCCGCCCTGCGTCGGGCAGGGGTTTGATGTTTATGCGGACCAAACCCTAGCCGACGCCCTCCGGGGGGTCGCGGGGAGGGTGGCATACGCGCCGGGGGTCACTCTTAAAGGGTGGGATGGGGGCCTACGGGGGCGGTTCTGCGGGTTGTTCGGCGGCTGACGGTGCGTTCGTGGTTGCTCGCGCAGTTCCCCGCGCCCCTGACGGGGCGCTGCACTGCACGGCGTTCTAGCGTTGTCCTGTGGCCTACTTCGATGGTGCTTCCGCTGGTCCTCTTCATCCTGTTGCTCGGCAGGCCTTGTTGGCCTCGCTCGATGAGGGGTGGGCCGATCCTGCTCGGCTCTATCGGGAGGGGCGGCGGGCGCGGTTGCTGCTCGATGCCGCCCGGGAGGCCGCCGCGGAGGCGGTGGGGTGCCGGGCGGACGAGTTGGTGTTCACCCCTTCGGGGACGCGGGCGGTCCATTCGGGGGTGGCCGGAGCACTGGCGGGGCGCAGGCGCGTCGGACGCCACCTGATCGTGTCAGCGGTCGAACACTCCTCCGTACTGCACGCGGCCGAGGTCCACGAGCGGGACGGCGGCACCGTCACCCAGGTCCCCGTGGACCGGACGGGCGCCGTGGACCCGGCGGCGTACGCGGCGGCCCTGGGCGACGGGACCGCGCTGGCCTGTCTCCAGTCGGCCAACCACGAGGTGGGCACCGAACAGCCGGTGGCGGAGGTGGCGGAGGCCTGCCGGGCGGCGGGCGTGCCGCTGCTGGTGGACGCGGCCCAGTCGCTGGGCTGGGGCGAGGTGGCGGGCGACTGGTCGCTGCTGGCGGCGAGCGCGCACAAGTGGGGCGGGCCGTCGGGGGTCGGGCTGCTGGCCGTGCGCAAGGGGGTGCGGTTCGCGCCGCAAGGGCCCGGGGACGAGCGGGAGTCGGGCCGGGCGCCCGGTTTCGAGAACCTGCCGGCGATCGTGGCCGCGGCGGCGTCCCTGCGGGCGGTGCGGGCCGAGGCGGCCGAGGAGGCGGCCCGGCTGCGGGAGCTGACGGAGCGGATCCGGGCGCGGGTGCCGGCGCTGGTGCCGGATGTGGAGGTGGTCGGCGATCCGGTGCGGCGGCTGCCCGGGATCGTCACCTTCTCGTGTCTCTATGTCGACGGGGAGACCTTGCTGCACGAGCTGGACCGCGCGGGCTTCTCGGTCTCGTCGGGCTCGTCCTGCACGAGCAGCACCCTGGCGCCGAGCCACGTCCTGAAGGCGATGGGCGTGCTCAGCGAGGGCAACGTCCGGGTGTCGCTGCCGCCCGGCACATCCGCCGAGGACGTCGAACGGTTCCTGGAGGTGCTGCCGGGCACGGTGGCCGCGGTCCGGGAGCGGCTGGGGGCGCCGACGGGCCCCCGGGCCGTCCGGGAGACGGCGGCCGACCTCGTCGTGGACACGATCGGCCGCCGCTGCCCCATCCCGGTGATCGAACTGGCCAAGGTCATCGGCGACGTCCCCGTCGGCGGCACGATCCGCGTCCTCTCCGACGACGAGGCGGCCCGCCTGGACATCCCGGCCTGGTGCGAGATGCGGGGCCAGGAGTACGCGGGCGAGGAACCGGCGGACAGAGGAACGGCGTATCTGGTCCGCCGGCTCAGCTGACGCCGAGAAGGGGCGCGAGGAACTGCGCGACAAGCCCCCGCGCGCCCGCACCCGAACAACTCACCTCAGATACCCCTGAACCTCGTCCGCCGCCTCGTCCCCGTACGCCTTGGTGAACCGCTCCATGAAGTGCCCCCGCCGCAGCTGGTACTCCTGCGTGCCGACCGTCTCGATGACCAGCGTGGCGAGCATGCACCCGACCTGCGCCGCCCGCTCCAGCGACACTCCCCAGGCCAGTCCCGACAGGAACCCCGCGCGGAAGGCGTCGCCGACGCCCGTGGGGTCGGCCTTGCGCTCCTCGTCCGGGACGCCGACCTCGATGCTCGGCTCGCCGGCCCGCTCGATCCGTACGCCGCGCGCGCCGAGCGTGGTGACGCGGTGGCCGACGCGGCCGAGGATCTCCTCGTCGCTCCAGCCGGTCTTCGTCTCGATGAGCCCCTTCTCGTACTCGTTGGAGAAGAGGTAGGTCGCCCCGTCCAGCAGTATCCGGATCTCGTCGCCGTTCATCCGGGCGATCTGCTGGGAGAAGTCGGCCGCGAAGGGGATGGAGCGGGCGCGGCACTCCTCGGTGTGCCGGAGCATCGCCTCGGGGTCGTCGGCGCCGATGGAGACCAGGTCGAGGCCGCCCACGCGGTCGGCGACGGTCTTCAGCTCGATGAGGCGGGCCTCGCTCATCGCGCCGGTGTAGAAGGAGCCGATCTGGTTGTGGTCGGCGTCGGTCGTGCAGACGAAGCGGGCGGTGTGCAGCGTCTCGGAGATGCGCACCGAGTCGGTGTCGACGCCGTGCCGCTCCAGCCAGGCGCGGTACTCGGCGAAGTCCGAGCCGGCGGCGCCGACCAGGACCGGCCGGGTGCCGAGCTGGCCCATGCCGAAGGCGATGTTCGCGGCGACGCCGCCGCGGCGCACGTCGAGCTGGTCGACCAGGAAGGAGAGCGAGACCGTGTGCAGCTGGTCCGCGACGAGCTGGTCGGAGAAGCGGCCGGGGAAGGTCATGAGGTGGTCGGTGGCGATGGAGCCGGTGACTGCGATGCGCACGGCGTGGACTCTCTCCTGCGGGGAGGCGGGGTTGACAGTTCACGCTACCCGGCGGTGCGCCGACTCCGAAGCAGGCGAAACTACCCGATAGTAGAACTTCCTACGCGGCCCGGAACGGGCCTACGGTTCCCTTATGACGAACCCGAGGACCGTCGCACCCGCCCCGGCCGACCTGGACGGCGATCTGGCGTCGCTGCGCGGCGACTGCGCCCGGATGGCTCCGCGCTGGTCGCCGCCGCCCGTACTGGCGGTGGCCCACCCCGTCCCGCTGTCGCTGATCCACGGCGTACGGGTGCCGAGGACGTCGGCCCGGTTGCTGGAGTCGATGTCGGACTACGGCGACTAGGAGCCGCCCGTCCGTCCCTCGTGCGGCCGTCCGGGTGACCGGTGCCGCCGGGGGGAACCGGATCCTCGCCCACCGCGTCCCATCGCTGTCCCCAGTAACAGGCGAAGGAGCGATGCGGTGAACAGCGAGCGACCCGACCACGACGACGCCCCCGCCGCCGACGAGGCCGGCGCCGGGCGTCCCGAGCGGCGGCGTCCCCCGGCGGTCGCCGTCGCGTCCGTCGCCGCCGCCGTGCTGCTCGTGGGGGCCGGCGGGGCGTATCTGGCCACGTCCGCCTCCGGCAGCGGCTCGGACGGCGGTACGACGTCGGGGGCACCCGGCGACGACACTCCCCCGCCGCTCGCCCTCGACGGCTACCGGGCACCGTCCCCGGGCGGCCCGGACGGCGGCGGCACCAACGGCATCGCGCCCGGCGAGCCCAACCCGTACGGCGTCACCTACCGCGCCGACGGCCCGCTCCCCGAGGGGCCCGGCTCGGCGCCCGTGTACGGGGCGAAGGGCGAGGTCGGCGAGGCGGAGGTGGCCCGCCTGGCCGAGGCCCTCGGCATCGACGGGGCGCCGCGGCTCCAGGGGGAGGCGTGGAAG
>NZ_WWHX01000809.1 GCF_009862125.1 Streptomyces sp. SID5910 | reverse complement strand
TTCTTCTTCACCGTGATCTCCTGCGTGCCGCTGGTCCTGGTGGCCCTGGCCATGGCCCTGCTGGTGCACAGCGGGCTCGCCGGCCAGTGGGTGTGGCGGCTGGCCTACTTCGCCCCCTACCTGCTGCCCGTCACGGTCGTCACGCTCATCTGGACGTGGCTCTACCAGCCCGACATCGGCCTGGGCAACCAGTTGCTGACCTCGCTGGGCCTGGAACCCGTCGGCTGGCTCTCGGACGAGTCGGTGGCGATGTGGTCCGTCGCGGCCCTCACCGTGTGGTGGACGGTCGGTTTCAACTTCCTGCTGTACCTCGCGGCCTTGCAGTCCCTGCCCGTCACCTACGACGAGGCCGCCGCGCTCGACGGGGCCGGTGCCTGGCGCCGGCTGTGGTCCGTCACCCTGCCGCAGCTGCGGCACACGACCGTCCTGGTCGCCCTCCTCCAGATGCTCGCCTCGCTGAAGGTGTTCGACCAGATCTACATCCTCACCAAGGGCGGCCCCAACGGCTCCACCCGCCCGATCCTCGAGTACGTCTACGACGTCGGGTTCACCGGATACCGGCTGGGCTACGCCTCGGCGGTCAGCTACGTCTTCTTCGCGCTCGTCATCGTCATCTCCGTCATACAGCTCCGCTTCACCCGTCAGGAGGGCTGACGTGTCCGCCGTCTCCACCCCCGTCCGCAGGCCGCGTCGTCCCCGACGCGAGGAGTCCGGGTCGCCCCTGCTGCTCGGCCACGGCCGGCTGCCCCGCGTGCTCGCCGGGACCGCGCTGACCGTCCTCGCCGCCGTCTGGCTGCTGCCCTTCCTGTGGGCGGTCGCCACCTCGGTGCAGAGCGAGCAGGACGTCATGCGGTCGGGCCTGTCGCCGTTCAAGGGCGCCTTCACCCTCTCCGCCTACCGGCAGATCCTGGAGCGCGGGAACGTTCCGACCTGGGCGTTCAACAGCCTGCTGATTGCGGGCCTGGTCACCGTGCTCACCGTGGCCGTCTCGACGCTCGCCGCCTACGGGTTCTCCCGCGGCACCTTCCGCGGAAGGCGCCCCCTGCTGGCCGTCACCGTCGCCGCCATCATGGTCCCGCCGCAGCTGCTGATCGTCCCGCTGTTCGAGCAGATGACGATGTTCCACCTGGTCGACACCTACGCGGCGGTCATCCTGCCGCAGGTCGTGGCCCCCATGATGGTCTTCATCCTCAAGCGCTTCTTCGACGGGATCCCCCGCGAGCTGGAGGACGCCGCCCGGATCGACGGAGCCTCCGAGCTGCGGGTCTTCTGGTCGATCGTGCTGCCGCTGTCCCGCCCGATCGTCGCCGCCGTAGCGATCTTCGTCTTCATCGGGGCGTGGAACAACTTCATGTGGCCCTTCATCGTCACCAACGACCCCGGCCTCATGACGCTCCCGGTGGGCCTCGCCACCGTCAAGGACGCCTACGGCATCCAGTACGCCCAGGCCATGGCATCCGCCCTGCTGGCCGCGCTCCCGCTGATCGTGATGTTCCTGCTCTTCCAGCGGCGCATCGTCAACTCCGTGGCCACCACCGGCCTCGGCGGCAGCTGACCCGACCGCACCACCTGTCCGCGCCGGCCCCGCCGGCCGCCACCATCCGACTGGAGTCCCTGTGCACACCCCCTCCGTCCCCCGACCGGAGTACCCGCGACCGCAGTTCGTCCGTCGCGACTGGCTCAACCTCAACGGGACCTGGCAGTTCGAGACCGACCAAGGGGACAGCGGCCTGGAGCGAGGTCTCCTGGACCGCGCTCTCAGCGGTGAGATCCTCGTGCCCTTCGCCCCCGAGTCCGAACTGTCGGGCGTCGGTGACACCGACTTCCTGGAGGCCGTGTGGTACCGGCGGCGGTTCACCCCGCCCGCCGAGTGGGCCGGCCGCCGGGTACTGCTGCACTTCGGCGCCGTCGACCACGACACGACGGTGTGGGTGGACGGCACCGAAGTGGTCCGCCACCGGGGCGGCTTCACCCCCTTCAGCGCCGACCTCGGCGACCTCGCCCCGGGCCGGGAGGTGGAGATCACCGTCCGCGCCCGCGACCCGAGGTCCGGCCCGCAGGCCCGCGGCAAGCAGGCGACCCAGTACGCCAACCACGACTGCAACTACACGCGTACGACCGGCATTTGGCAGACCGTCTGGGCCGAGCCGGTACCCGAGACACATCTGCGCCGCCCCCGCATCACCCCCGACCTGGCCGGCGGGGCCTTCTCCCTCGAACTGCCCCTGTCGTCGAACCGGCCCGGTCACCGGGTACGCGCCGTCCTCAGCGACGACGCGGGCGAGGTCTGCCGCGCCGAAGCGCGCGCCGACCTCGATCTGGCGCCCCGCCTGCATCTGCCCCTCCCCGAGGACCGGCGTCGCGAGTGGAGCCCGGAGGACCCCTTCCTGTACGGCCTGCGGCTCGAACTCCTCGACGCGGACGGCGAAGTGGCCGACACCGTCGACAGCTACGCGGGCCTGCGCGCGGTCGCCATCCGCGGCAGGACCGTAGTCCTCAACGGGCGCCCTCGCTTCCAGCGCCTCGTGCTCGACCAGGGCTGGTACCCGGACGGCCTGATGACCGCCCCTTCCGACGAGGCCCTGGTCCGTGACATCGAGCTGGCCATGGAGGCCGGCTTCAACGGGGCCCGGCTGCACCAGAAGGTCTTCGAGGAGCGCTTCCTCCACCACGCCGACCGGCTCGGGTACCTGGTCTGGGGCGAGTTCGGTGACTGGGGCTGCGAGGTCGGCGGGTCCTCGGGTGACAACCAGCGGCCCGACGCCTCCTTCGTCGCCCAGTGGCTCGAAGCCGTGGAACGCGACTACTCGCACCCGTCGATCGTCGGCTGGTGCCCCCTGAACGAGACCTACCAGAAGCTCCACGACCGCATCACGCAGCTCGACGACGTGACCCGGGCGATGTTCCTCGCCACCAAGGCCATGGACACGTCCCGGCCGGTGATCGACGCCTCCGGATACTCCCACCGGGTCCTGGAGACCGACGTCTACGACTCCCACAACTACGAGCAGGACCCCGCCGTCTTCGGGCAGCTCGTGTCGGGCCTGGCCAAGGGCGAGCCCTTCGTCAACGCCTACGAGAACGGCGCCGCCTACTCCCAGCCGTACCGGGGCCAGCCGTACTTCATCAGCGAGTTCGGCGGGATCTGGTGGGATCCGGCGGCCGCGGCCGAGCAGTCGGGCAGCGACCGGACGGCCTCCTGGGGGTACGGCGACCGGGTGCGCACCGAGGACGAGTTCCACGAGCGCTTCGCCGGCCTCACCGGCGTGCTGCTGGAGGACCCGGAGATGTTCGGCTACTGCTACACGCAGCTGACCGACGTCTTCCAGGAGCAGAACGGCGTCTACCGCTTCGACCGGAGCACCAAGCTGGACGTCGCCCGCATCCGGGAGGCGCAGCTCAGGCCCGCCGCGATCGAGAGCACGGACGCCGACTGAGGAGCAGCGACGGTGGTGCCCGCTCCCGAGGGGCGGGCACCACCTCCCTCCACTGGAAGTCGCTAGTTGATGATCTCGGCGCGGCCGTTCGAACGCATCGCGGCCAGCCGGTCTCGCCAGCCCTGGAGAGCTTCCGGTGTCTGCCGGGTCCAGTCGGTGATCTCGCCGACGATCCGCAGCGGTTCCCTGCTGCGATAGGAACGGGTGGGATTGCCGGGGAACTTCTTGTCGGTGACGTTGGGATCGTTCTCGAACTCACCCGTCGGTTCGACGACGTACACCCGCGGGTCCCCGTCGCCGGCGGCGAGTTCGGCGGCCAGGCCGGCGCCGTCACGCAAGGCGGTGAAGTAGATGTGGTTCATCACGATCTCGGGCCGGTAGTTGGACCGGAAACCGGCGGTGAGGCGATCTCCGACCCGCAGCGCGGCCTTCGTGCCGTGAAAGAAGGGCCCCTCGTCCAACACCTCGTCCATCGCCCCAGATTAGCAAGCCGAGCAGTCGTGACAGCGGGCTTCTCTCCTGACCAGCGAGTTCCCGAGAGGGCGCTTCGCCTCGGCTCAGGCGAGGTGCTTGCTGAAGAACTCGACCAGCTTGGCGGCCGCAGGAGTCACGTACTGGTCACGGTCGTACAGGTCGACATGGGTGGCGCCCTCGATGAGGAACAGCTCGGCGTTGCCGGGACTGTCCGCGACCGCCTTCTCCGAGAACCCACGGGTCGCCGCCTCGGTGCCGGCGATCATGAGCAGCGGACGAGGTGCGATCTTCGCGACGTCGGCGAAGGAGTCGAACTGGTCGAGCAGGTCCGCGCTGCGCACGACCACGTCACCCGTCGAGCGCGGG
This sequence comes from Streptomyces sp. SID5910, assembly GCF_009862125.1. GTDB lineage: Bacteria > Actinomycetota > Actinomycetes > Streptomycetales > Streptomycetaceae > Streptomyces. Next base: position 5,192 of record NZ_WWHX01000809.1, on the reverse strand, counting down.
TGCCTGCCGCGGGGCGTCTTGTAGTAGTCGATGAACTCGGCCGTCGGGGCGGGGGTGTCGGCATCGGCCCTCTCCGGCAGCACGGCGAACGTTGCCGCGGGCTCGCCGGCGGCTTCGGCGCTGCGGAGGTTCCCGGAGTTCGCCACCATCTGCTGCCAGCCCTCGGGGTCGGCGCCGCGGAAGAAGCTGGGAACGTCGGTCCCGGAGACGCCTGCCACGGCCCTCATGCGGTGGTCCGTCTGGGCGGCGTAGGGCACGTAGGCGCCCGAGCCGCACACGCCCATGACACCGATGCGGCCGGGGTCGACCTCGGGGCGGGTGGTGAGGTAGGAGACCGCCGCGCGGAAGTCTTCCGCGCGCTGGAAGGGGTCTTCCAGGCCATGAGGCGTGCCCTCGGACTCCCCCTGGAAGGCGGCGTCGAAGGTCAGGACGGCGAAGCCCTCCTCGACCAGGCGTGCGGCGTACACCGCCGGCGACTGCTCCTTGACGCCGGTCGTCTGGTGACCGACGACGATCGCGGCGAGCGGGCCGTCGCTGTCCTCGGGAAGGTAAAGGTGGCCGGCGAGCTGCAGGCCGTTGGTCGAGAAGCGGACGTCAGTCTTCATTTTCTGCTCCTGGGGGTCTGACCGGCCGGCGATCTGCGGGCCTGTATCCACTGTCGGCCGCCGTCGGGGACGCAGGAAGGCCGTGCCGCTTCCTAGGAAGGATCTGTCCCAGGCAGAGTCCTTTCCTCGGTGCCATGCTGGACGGGTGACTGGTTCCGCGCATCTTCGTGAGCTCGGTGAGTTCCTCAGGCATCGCCGGGGTGAGCTCACACCGGCGCAGGTCGGGCTGCCCGAGCGCGGACACACCCAGCGCCGTGTGCGGGGGCTGCGGCGCGAGGAGGTGGCCGAGCTCGCCGCGATCAGCACCGACTACTACGTACGCATCGAGCAGGGTCGCCTGGCGCCGTCGAAGCCGGTGCTCGAGTCCCTCGCGCGGGAGCTACGGCTGGACGGCGACCAGAGGACGTACGTGGAAGAGCTGGTCGGCCAGGCCGCTCGGGCGGGGCACCGCAGGACGCCGCGTCGGTCGGCCCGGCCAAAAGTGCACCCGCATCTGACCCGGTTACTCGGCCAGCTCACCGATACGCCCGCCATCGTCTTCGGCCCGCGGCTCGACATCCTCGCGTGGAATCCGCTGGCAGCGGAGCTGCTGTGTGACTTCGCAGTCGTGCCCGAGTCCGAGCGCAACTACGTCCGCATGGTCTTCACCGACCCGGTGATGCGCGAGATCTACCCGGAGTGGGAAGACGTGGCCCGGACGTGCGTCGAAGTCCTGCGGATGGAAGCCGGGACGAATCCGGCCGATCCAGCCCTCACGGCCCTGGTGGGCGAGCTGGCCGTCGCCGATCCGCAGTTCCGGGTCTGGTGGGCCGAACACCGCGTCGCCCGCCAGGACTTCGGCAGCAAACGCATCACCCACCCCGTCGTCGGAGACCTCACCCTCGACTGGGACACCTTCCGTTACGCCGGTGCACCGGAACAGCAACTCGTGCTCTGGTCGGCCGAGCCCGGCACCTCGGACGCGGAAAGCCTGGCCGCTCTGGCCCGCGCCACGACCCGGAGCCAGTGATCACCCTGAGCACCCCTACGACTGGCGTTGCGGTTCCGGCCTTCCCGATGCGTCGAGCCGGTTCCACCTTTGCAGGTTGACCGCGACGGACATCTGCCGCCTGCCGTCGGCTCTGGTCATGGAGACGGCGCGGGCTCCGTCGTCACGGAACCTCCACGATCGACGGCATTCCGACACTCCGGCCGCCCGACCGTCACGACGGCCCCCGCGGGCAACGGGACACGGGGAAGATATATTTGGCTGGAATTTGACAGCACGTGCGGGCGGGGGGCGGGTGTAGCTCAGGCAGTTGAGGTGATGCGGCTTCGGGTCGGCGCGGACGCTGCCCGCATTTTTCGGCCTTCGCCGGGCTCGCCCGGTCTCATGCCGGATATCACAGCGGGGCGTTCGAACGATGGGTTCGCGACGAACTCGGTTTGCTGACGGAGCAGGTGACCAGCGGGGTTTTCTCGCACGTCAGGGTGATTAGCATGAGCCCTGCGCGGACGGAAGATCGCCTTCCTGTCGGCTGGCCTCTCCCGGTCCGCGGCTGCTTCGTGCCGCCACCCGTTTTCCCTGCTCTCACCGACCGAGGGACCGCTCCATGCCAGTGCCTGCTTCGCCCACCCAGCACCAACCGGCGGGGGCGCCGCGCACCTCGTTCGTCGCACGGTCGGTCCTGCTGGTGACGAGCGCCGTCGCCGGCGGAGCGGCGCTCGCCCTGGCCCCGTCCGGCGCCTTCCTGTGGGCCCTCGCCGTGGTCGTGGTCGGCTGGGTGTGCCTGGCCGTCACCGTCCTCGTCGATCACCGGCTCGTCCACCGGGCCCGCGGCGCGGCCGCCGAGCGGGAGGCGGAGACGGGCCGACTCAGGGCCGAGGCGGCCCGGCTGTCGGTCGAGATGTCGCAGCTGGCCGGTGTGACCCTGCCCGCCGTGGCCGAGCGGCTGCGGGAGGGCACGCGCGCGGCCGACGTACTGGCCACCGTGCCGCCGGCCTCCGATCCTCAACTACGGCGGCTGACCGGCACGTTCGCCGCGGTGGTCGAGGAGGATGTGCGGCAGGTGGTGGCCCTGGACGGCGAATACCGCACGCTGCGCGCCGAGATGGACCAAGCCGCGGCCGAACACGAGCGCTTCGTGAAGGAGACGCTGCCCGCCGCGGTCGCCCGGCTGCGCGAGGGCCGGTCCGCCGACACCGTGCTCGCCGAAGTCGAACTTCCCCAACTCCCCGCGTTGCGCGTGCCGGCCGAGTCCTTCATCCGCGAACTCGCCCACAGTGAGCGGCGCGCCGCCGCCGCACAGGCCGCCTCCGCCAAGGCGCTCAGCCGCGTCCAGGCCAAGTCGGTCCGAATGCTCGCCGACCTGCGGGACATGCAGGAACGGCACGGCGAGGAGGTCTTCGGCGACCTGCTGAAGCTGGACCACAGCACCTCCCAACTCGGCCTGATGACCGACCGGCTGGCCCTCCTCATGGGCGGCAGGTCCAGCCGCGCCTGGAACAAGCCGATCGTGATGGAGAGCATCCTGCGCGGCGCCGTCGGACGTATCGCCGCCTACCAGCGGGTGCGCCTGCACTGCTCCACCCGCGCCGCGGTCTCCGGCTTCGCCGCCGAGGGCGTGATGCATCTGCTCGCCGAGCTGATGGACAACGCCGCGAACTTCTCCCCGCCCATCGACGAGGTGCACGTCTACGTCGAGGACCGCAGCGCCGGCATCGTCGTCACCATCGAGGACAGCGGTCTGAAGATGGCCGACGCGGCGATGCGCCGCGCCGAGGAGGCCGTGACCGGCCGCGTCACCGACCTCGCCTCGCTCCAGGGCACCCGGCTCGGCCTGGCCGTGGTCGGACGGCTCGCGGTGAAGTACGGCATCAGCGTCAACTACCGCCCGTCCTCCCGCGGCGGCACCGGCGTCGTCGTCCTGCTGCCCCTGCAACTGCTCGCCCAGCAGCGCGACGTGGTCCCGCACCAGACGGCCCCGCGGCCCGACGCCATGCCCGCCGCTCTCACGCCCGCCCCGGATCCGCTCTCCGACGCCGCCGAGCGCCCCGCAGAGGCGGCCCTGCCGCTGGGCACCGAGCCGCCCGCGGCGGCGGCACTGCCGGCGGCCCCGCCGACAGGGACCGAGCACCCCGCGGCGCCGCCCGAGCTGCCCGGACAGCGACGAGACCGGCGGCCCGAGAGCACCACGCCGAACGGCCTGCCGGTCCGGGCCCCCGGCCGCACCATGGCCGAGGCGGAACGCGAACGCGAGCAGCGCCAGTCGGCCTCCGGACAGGCCGGCGACGCACCGGCGGCCCGCCGCCCGGGACGCGACGCGGGCTCGCGGTTCGGCGCCTTCCACCGCGCACGCCAGGCCGCGGACGGCACCTCCGGACCGGGCGACCGGCCCGGGTCACAGCCGCCCCCGGCTTCGTAGTCCCCCTCATCCCGTACGGCGTCCGGAGCGACGACGCCCCTTCCCGCTCGAGTTCGTGAGACAGGAGGAACGGGCCGGTGGCCGGTCAGCCGACACCACCGTCCCATCACCCATCATGCAAACCACCGACAACAGCCTCAGCTGGCTCCTTCAGGGTCTCCTTGACCAGACCCCCGGCGCCCGTCACGCCCTGGTCCTCTCCCGGGACGGCCTGAAGCTCTGCTGGAGCGAGCACCTGACGCTCGACCTGGCCGACCAGCTGTCGGCGATCTGCTCCGGCATCCAGGCCCTCGCCCAAGGCGCCTCCATGGAGTTCGGCGACGGCACCGGCGGGGTCCGGCAGTCGATGACCGAGTTCCACGGCGGCCTGCTGTTCATCGTGGAGGCCGGCGAGGGCGCGCACCTCGCCGTCGTCGCCGGGGAGGACGCCGATCCCGGAGTGGTCGGGCACCAGATGACGGAGCTGGTCGAGCAGATCGGCGAGCATCTGCGGGCCGAGCCGCGGGACCAGGCCAGGGCGAACGGCACCACGTGATGCGCAAGCCCGTCGACACGGGTGATCCCGACCGGCTCTACACCGTCACCCGTGGACGGAGCCGTGCCGACGAGTCCTTCGACCTGGTCACCCTCGTCGTCAGCGAGAGCGGGCCGACGCCGGGGATGCAGTCGGAGCTCGCCCGGATCCTGGAGCTGTGCCGGCACCCCACCGCCGTGGTCGAGATCGCGGCGGAGCTCGCACTGCCGGTCACGGTGGTGCGGATCCTGCTCGGTGACCTGCTGGACACGGGCCGCATCACCGTCCGCCACCCCCGCTCGGCGCCGTCCGTCGCCTCCCTGCCTGATTCCGCCCTACTCCAAGAGGTGCTCCATGGGCTCCGCAACCTCTGAGCTGCCCTCCCACCGCACACCGCTGAACGACACCGCGGAGACCGGTCTGAAGATCGTCGTCGTGGGTGGCTTCGGCGTCGGCAAGACGACCCTGGTCCGCTCCGTGAGCGAGATCCGGCCGCTCAACACCGAAGAAGTGATGACCCAGGCCGGCGTGGGCGTCGACGAGACCGGCGCGGTGACGGCGAAGACCACCACGACGGTCGCGTTCGACTTCGGACGGATCACCCTCAACGAGCGCATGGTGCTGTATCTGTTCGGGGCGCCCGGCCAGGAGCGCTTCTGGTTCCTGTGG
>NZ_WWHX01000808.1 GCF_009862125.1 Streptomyces sp. SID5910 | reverse complement strand
ACCCACCGGGCGCTGTTCGAACAGCTCGGTGGTCACACCGCCGCCGTCGTCCCGCTCCGCACCCGGCAGCGGTCCTACGGCATCCTGACCGTGGCCCGCGCCGGGAACGCGCCCGCCCACACCGAGGCCGAGGTCGCCCTGCTCGCCGACATCGGCCGCCGCGTCGGGCTGGTCATGGACAACGCCCGGCTCTACCACGAGCAGCAGAACGTCGCCGAGACCATGCAGCGCCAGCTGCTCACCCCGCTCCCGCAGGTCGACCACGTCCGCATGGCCGCCCGCTACTGGCCCGCCGAGAGCGCCATGGAGATCGGCGGCGACTGGTACGACGCGTTCCTGCTCGCCGACGGGGTGATGGCCCTGGTCATCGGGGACGTCGTCGGGCACGACCTCCAGGCCGCGGCCCACATGGCCGAGGTCCGCAACATGCTCCGCGCCCTGGCCTGGGACCACCAGGAGCCGCCCAGCGTGATCATGCACCGTCTCGACGAGGCCGTCACCCACACCAGTGACGCCCCCATGGCCACGCTCGTCTTCGCCCGCGTCGAGGGTCCCGAGGGCGGGCCCTGGCGGCTCCACTGGGTCAACGCCGGTCATCCGCCGCCCCTGCTGATCACGTCGGACGGCGAGACCCGCTATCTGGAGGGCGGCCACGGCCCGCTGATCGGCATGAGCGAGGCCCTGCGCCTCGGCCTGGACTGGCCCGACGCCCGCGAGGAACTCCCGCCCGAGAGCATCCTCCTGCTCTACACCGACGGCCTGGTCGAGAGCCGCGACCGCCCGATCGACCTCGGCATGGCCAAGCTCCGCCACCACGCCGGCGTCCTGGCCCGCCGGCTGGGGGAGCGGACCGTCGACGACTTCTGCGACGAGCTGCTGGCACGCATCGCGCCCCGCGGCGACGACGTGGCCCTGCTCGCGCTGCGCCTGCCCGCCGCGGGCGTCGGCGCCGCCGGCGACACGGCACCGCCCCCGCCGGCCCAGTCCCCGCACAGCGAGGCCGCCCCCGACCGCGCCGCCCCCGGCTCCCGCCGCGAACACCCCGAGGTCACCGACCCGACCCACGACGACCCGGAGGAGTAGCGGACCGCGGTGACGGGAAAGCGGCCCCTCCTACGGCCGTCGCAGCAGCCCCCGCTCCATGGCCACCACCACCGCCCGCGTCCGGTCGTTCACGTCGAGCTTGGCGAACAGGCGCAGCAGATGCGTCTTGACCGTCGCCTCCGAGATGACGAGGCGTCTGCCGATCTCCGCGTTGGTCAGACCGTCGGCCACCGCCCCGAGCACATCCGTCTCACGTGCGGTGAGCGGGTCCTGCGCCGGGCGCCGCATGCGCGCGATCAGCTTTTCCGCCACCCGCGGCGCCAGCACGGTCTCGCCCCGCGCCGCCGCGCGGATCGCGTCGGCGAGCTGCTCACGGGTGGTGTCCTTGAGGAGATAGCCGATGGCACCCGCCTCCACCCCCCGCTCGATGTCCTGGTCGGTGTCGTACGTCGTCAGGATCAGCACCCGCGTCCCCGGATACCGGGCGACGATCTCGGTGGTCGTCCCCACCCCGTCGAGCACCGGCATCCGCAGGTCGACCAGCGCGACGTCCGGGGCGTGCCGCTCGACCAGGGCGAGGGCCGCCCTGCCGTCGCCCGCCTCCCCGACGATCTCGATGCCGTCCTCGCCCGCGAGCAGCGCGACCACGCCCGCCCGCATGACGGTGTGGTCGTCCACCACGACCACCCGGATCCGTCCGCCGTTCATCGCGTCGCCTCGTCTTCCGTGTCCCCGGCCTCGGCCGGCGTCTCCAGGGGAATCACCGCGAGCACCCGCGTGCCGTCGCCGACCGAGCTGGTGACGGTCAGCCTGCCGCCCAGCTCCGCCAGGCGTTTGCGCATCCCGTCGAGCCCGAACCCCGTCGACTCCTCCGGCACGAAGCCGACGCCGTCGTCGGTGATCTCCAGCTCCACACCGTGGGGCCGGCGGGACAGGACCACCCCGACCGTCGAGGCCCGCGCGTGCTTGCGGACGTTGGCGAGGGACTCCTGGGTGCAGCGCACGAGCGCGATCCGGGTCTGCTGGTCGCACCGGACGTCCGCGAGGTCGGCGGCCACCGTGAGCCCGGTGTCCTCCGTGAAGCGGTCCAGGACGCGGCGCAGCGTCTGCGTCACCGTGCCGGCCGGCGCGCCGCCCCGCCGCTGCGCCGAGCCCACCAGCTCCCGCGCCTCGGCCAGGTTCTCGCGGGCCGTCGACTCGATGGAGCGCAACTGCTGGGCGCTGCGCGCCGGTTCGGTGCCGAGAGTCGCCCGGGCCGCCTCCGCGAGGACCACGATCGACGCGAACCCCTGGGCGAGGGTGTCGTGGATGTCCCGCGCCATCCGCTCCCGTTCGTCCGCGGCCCCCTGACGCTGGTGCGCCTCGGACAGCTCCGCCTGGGTGCGCTCCAGCTCGACGATCAGCCGGGCCCGTTCGGTGCTCTGCGCGACCACCGCGTGCGCCCACAGCCCGATCAGCACGCCCACGGCCACGACGATCAGGGTGGACACCATCGTCTCGCTGAAGAACTCCAGCGACCAGCCCTGCCGGGACCAGCTCCCCGCGAGCGTCGTCGCGGTCGCCAGCCCCAGGAAGCCCATGGACGCCTTCGGGGTCCGCCCGAACATCCAGTAGTGCGGCAGCGTCACCATGAACAGCGCCGCGTAGCTGCCGCGCAGATACGCGAGGCCGCCCAGCGCGCACACCAGCACCGACAGGTACACCTGCGGCCGTACGACGGGGTTGTCGGGGAAACGGTCGAGCACCGCGTAGCAGAGCACCACGCAGCCGAGCAGCGCCAGCGCCCGGTACCTGCTCCCGCCGGGCCCGTCCATGGTGGCGAGCCCGACGGCCATGGCGGCGAACAGCACCCAGCACACGGCGTTCCAGCGGCGCAGCGCGGCGGACCAGAGGGCGTCGGCCGAGGGCCCGGTGAGAGCGGTCATGCCGATCAACGTACGTCGGCCACCGGCCGGACCGGTACGGCGAGGTCCGTCCCGGCGGCGGCCTGGCGCCCCGGGCGCGACGGCCACCAGGTCTTCTCGCCCAGCAGGAGCAGCGCCGCCGGCAGGATCATGATCCGTACCACGAAGGCGTCGAGCAGCACCGCGGCCGCGAGGACGAAGCCGATCTGCTTCATCTCGATGATGTGCAGGAGGACGAAGCTCACGAAGACGGTCGTCATGACGACCGCGGCACTGGTGACCACGCTCGCCGACGTCCGGATCCCGGCGAGCACCGCCTGCTGCGTGGGCACCCCGTCGAGCGCCGCCTCCCTGATCCGGCTGACCACGAACACCTGGTAGTCCATGGACAGGCCGAACAGGATCACGAAGAGGAAGAGCGGGACCCGCGAGCCGATCGAGCCGGTGGAGTGGAAGTCCAGCAGCCCTTCGGCCCAGGTGCCCTGGAAGACGAGGACGAGCACTCCGAGCGCCGCCGCGGCCGACAGGAGGTTCAGCACGACCCCGATCAGACCGAGCACGACGGAACGGAAGGCGTACACGGTCATCGCGAACGTCACCAGCAGCAACGCCCCGAGAACGAGGGGGAGTTTGCTGTTCTGGTGGGCCGGATAGTCCGCGTAGCGGGCCACGTCCCCGCTGACGCCGTACTCCGCGCCGTCGACCTTGCCGACCGTGGCCGGCAGATAGTCGTCGCGCAGACGCGCGAGCGAGTCGCCGGCCTCGGCGGAGTTGCCGAGGTGGGGCACCGTCAGTCGCAGCACACTGGTCCGGCGGTCGGCCGAGGTGCTGACGTCCGAGGCACCGGAGAACAACGGGTCCTCGCCGGTGAGCCCGGCGAGCCCGCGCAGCGCGTCCGCGACGTCACCGGCGCGTTCCGCGTCGGCCCGCACGACGACGTCGTGGGTGACCCGCCGCTCGGGGAACGCCTCGTTGAGGCGGTCGTACACCCGCATGGCGGCGATGTCCCGTGAGTGCGTGTCCCGGCTCATCTCCGTGATCTTCAGGCCCGTCAGCGGAAGCGCGAGGGCGAGCAGGGCGAGCACCGAGACGCACAGGGTGGCGAGCGGGTGCCCGGTGGCGGGCCGCAGCACGGCCGTCCAGACCCGGCCGGTGCCGTCACCGCGTACACGCCGGGCCGGTTTCCCGTGCTCCGCCCGGCGCGCCGCCCTGCGCTCCGCGCGCCTGCCGAGCAGGGTCAGCAGCGCCGGCAGCGCCGTCAGGGAACTGGCCACGGCCACCAGGACGACCACGATGGTGCCGGTCGCCAGCGAGGAGAAGATCACGTCGGAGGCCAGGTACAGCGTCGCCGTGGACACGACGACCGCCAGGCCCGACACCACGACCGCCCGGCCCGACGTCGCCGCCGCCAGCTCCACCAGCGCCTCGCTGCTCAGCCGGCCCCCGGCCCGGGCCCGTTCCTCGCGCTCCCGCTTGAGATAGAAGAGCGTGTAGTCGACGCCGACGGCGAGGCCGATCATCAGGATCACATTGGTGCCGACGCCGGCGTCGGGGGAGAGGTGGGAGACCACCATCGACAGGCCGATCGCCCCCGCGATGGACGTCAGCGCGAGCAGCAGCGGCACCGCGGCCATGACCACCGAGCCGAAGGCGATCAGCAGGGTGACCAGGGTGACCGGCAGCGTGATCTTCTCGGACAGCGCCAGGTCCTCGCCGCGCTGCCGGTCGACCCCCTTGCTGACGGACGGGCTCCCGGTCTCCTCCAGCAGCAGCCCGGGGTGCGCCTTCCGCACCGCCGCCGTCTGGGCGAGGAGCGCGTCCACCTTGTCCTTCGCCTCGCGCTCCTCACCCTTCAGGACCACCTCGACCAGCAGGATCCGGTGGTCGCCCGACCACACCGGCGCGGCCACGCCGGCCACCTCGGGCAGCGCCCTCATCCGGGCCGTCAGGTCCCGTGCCGCCGTCTCGGGCTCCCGCCCGTCCGTGCCACCCGAACGGGCGGAGATCAGTACCTGCTCGGCGGATCCGCGTTCCAGATGCCCTTCGGCCGCCATGGCCTCGGCGCGGCCGGCCTCACCGACGCGGTAGTCCGCCGTCGTGGCGCTGTTCGTGCCGACGGCCGAGCCGGTCACCAGGCACAGCACCACGAACAGGAGCCAGCCGACGACGGCCCGCCAGGGGTGCCGTGCGCTCCAGCGCGCCATGCGCACAGTCATTGAGTTCATGCCCGAAAGCCTCACGGAGCAGGGCAGTTGACGGACAGAGGTGTCCGGCTGAACCTGCCGTCCACCGATCGGTGGACGGCGGTGGTGGGGAAGACCCCCGGGCCCCGCGAGCGCATGCCCCGGGCCCGCGGGGTTCACCCGGGTGAGCGCCTTGAGTGGTGGAAGCCGGAGGGCTGACTGACGGTAAATCACGTCAGGGCCGGGTCGGATCAGCTGACGAAGCACCAGCTGCCCGGTCGTGGCGGAAGGAATCTCGGATGCGAACTGCTCGCACTCTCCTGACCACAGCGGCGGCCTCGGCCGTCCTCGTCCTCGGCGCTCCCGGCGCCTACGCGGCGGCCGGTGGCGACTGGGACCACGACGACTCTTCCTACAGCAAGGAGCACGACAGCGGAAGCAAGCACGACGAGCCGCGAGGCGGGATGCACACGGGTGGCGGTGCGCTGACCGTGGCCGGCGAGGGCGACTGGGGCGGCTCGGACAGCGGCGG
>NZ_WWHX01000807.1 GCF_009862125.1 Streptomyces sp. SID5910 | reverse complement strand
CATCACCCACAGCCGCGTCGTCAAGCGGCACCTGCAGACCGCCGACCCCGACTCGTACTTCTACGTGCAGGGCGGACTCGGCCAGGGCATCGCCGTCGCCCTCGGCGTCAAACTGGCCGCCAAGGAACGCCCAGTGGTGCTCACCATCGGCGACGGCGCCTTCACCTACAACCCGGTGATCCCGTCGTACGACGCGGCGAAGGCTTACGACTTGCCGGTGCTGATCGTGGTCTTCAACAACCGTGTCTACAAGTCGATGAACCTCAACCACCGCCGCTTCTACCCCGACGGCGCGGCGGCCGAGACCGGCATGTGGCTCGGCACCGATCTGCACCGGCTGCCCCGGCTCGCCGGCTTCGCCGAACCCTTCGGCATGCACACCGAGACCGTCGATACCACTGAGGCCCTCGCTCCCGCTCTCGAACGCGCCCTCAAGGCTGTGGCGGACGGCACCACCGCCGTCGTCGACGTCCTCGTCACCCGCTGATTCAGGAGGCCCCCGCCACCATGACCGACTCACCGAGCCCCAAGCCAGGCAAGGTCCTGGTTCCCGCGGAGAACCTGCGGGTCTTCGCCGCCTCCCTCCTCCAGAAGGGCGGCCTGAGCCCCGACCACGCCGACACCACCGCCGAGGTGTTCGTCTGGGCCGCACAGCGCGGCGTCGACTCGCACGGTATCGCCCGGGTTCCCGCCTACCTGGAACTGCTTGCCAAGGGCATTGCCAACGCCGCCCCCGAGATACGGCTGGAGTCCTCCACGCCGGCCGCCGTCGTTCTCGACGCCGACCGCGCGCCCGGCCCGGTCGCACTCACCGCGGCCGCCGAGGAGGCCGTGACCCGGGCCAGAACCACCGGTATCGCCGCCGTCGGTGTGCGTCGCACCGTGCACACCGGAGCCATCGGCCGCTATGTGTCGAAGATCGCCGAACAGGGCCTGGTCGGCCTGGCGTTCGTCGCCGGCATGCCCAACATGGGCTACACCGGGGCCAAGGGCGCCGCAGTGGCCACCAGTCCGCTGGCGATCGCGGTGCCCGCCGACGGCCGCGCCCCGCTGCTCCTTGACATGGCCACCGCCACCATCGCCCTCGGGAAGATCCGCCAGGCCAAGGCGTCCGACACCCCGCTGCCCGAGGGCGCCGCCGCCACCGAGGACGGCACCCCGACCACGGACCCCAAGAAGGCCGTGATGCCGCTGCCGCTCGGCGGGGCCAAGGGGTCCGGGATGTCACTCGCCTTCGAGCTGCTGACCAGTGTGCTGGTCGGCGCCCCCATCTTCGCCGACTTCCACTCCGGCGACTCCAAGGGCCGCAAGCACCGCCAGAACGCCCTGCTGATCGCCGTCGACCCGGCCGCCTTCGGCGGCGCCGAGCCGTTCGCCGAGTCGGTCGAGGCCACTCTGGCCACCCTCAAGACCCTGACTCCGGCGGACGGCGCCGAAGGCGTGTACTACCCCGGCGAACGCAGCGCAGCCGTCGCCGCCGAGCGGGCCGCGGACGGCATCCCGGTCGCGCTGAAGGTGTGGAAGCAGCTGACCGAGGCCGCCGACGAGCTCGGAGTCGCCCTGCCCGCTCTCGCCGGCGAGCGGGCCCGCTCCACTGCCCGGGTGGTCACCGAGCGGCCGCACCGCTACGCCAAGCAGCTCGTGAGCCACCTCGGTCGCCGCGCCGAGACCTCATGGGACGAGGAAAGAGGCGAAGGGCGGCTGCAGTTCCAGGACGGCGTGGGCACGCTCACCGTCGGGGACGGCGCGCTGCTGCTCACGGTCGAGACGGAGGGCGGCTCTCCGGAGCGGCTGGAGGCGGTCGTGGGACGCCATCTCGTCCGCTTCGGCACCAAGGACGAACTGGTGGTGGAGTGGCTGCGCGACGGCGGCGAGGCCGGCGGAACCTACCGCGCGGAGTGACGCCCTTGGCGGGCAGGACGGTCCGGATCTGCCGGCGCGAGGATGCGGTCGCCGCGCTGCACTTCGCCCTGACAGTCAGCGGTTCCAGCCCGCCGGCCGTCACCTGCTGGGCCACGGTCGACGGCGCACTTGCAGACGAGTGCTGCTGTACGTCCTGCGCGCGGACGCGGTGAACGCCCTGCGGCAGGACATGCAGCCCGCCATGTACGCCCTCCCGCTCAACGGCTTCCGCACGCAGCCCGGCCGTCCTCGTGCGGCCTTGAGCCGTCTCATCGAGCACGCCCAGGCGGACTGGCTGGGCGTGGTCCTGCGCACCCCGCCGACGACGTCTCGGCGTGGGTGCCGGATGAGCCGGCCACCGAGGACTGAATCCGCGCAGGTCGGCTGTGGGCGGCCATCTGGGGCGAACCCCCCAGCGAGGCGGTCCTGGACCAGCTGCCCATCCCGGCCGGCACCCCCTCCACCACCCGCGGCAGATCTCTGCTGCACGCCGAGGCCAATGCCGTCCTGGACGCGATATCCCTGGCCCACCCCCCTGCCACCGGTGACAGGGGAACCGGCCTGCACGCCGCCTGGAAGCTCCTGCACGACCTCGACCGGTGGACGCTGGACCCGAAACACGGGCCCGGCACCGACCTGCGCACTCCGTCAACCGGCTGCTGGAGCGCATCGCCGCCCTGCACCCTGACACCGCCGCACCCCTGGCCGCCACCCGTATCAGCGAAACCTCACCGCTGTCACCCACCACCACGACCAGCACGTGACCACCCACGCCGCTCGCGGACACTGCACCAACTCGCCGCCACCCTGGTCACCCTCGACAAGGCGCAGCGCACCCTCCACGAAGGCATCCGGGACATCGCCGCTGCACGCCGAGCCCAGCACGACCGGGCGAAAGGGCCCTGGAACGGCTACGACGAGCAGCCGGCCACTGCCGGCCTCACCCCCGTCCTCACCGCCGGCGAAGCCCGCATCGCCCACCTGCGCCAGCGCCGTCTCGACGCCACCGACAAAGCCCTGACCGACCGGATCCCACAGATCACCGACACCCCACGAGACGGCCACCGGCACCACGCCATGCGCAATCACCTGGCTTCCCTGGAGCTGCTGCGCCAGGACCTCACCACACTGGCCTCGCTCATCGGCACGCGACGCCGCACCTGCACCGAATTCCGCACCTGCCTGGACACGGGCCCCACTACGGCCAGGCACACGTCACCGCCCACGACCTGGCCGTCGCCGAGCAAGACCTGGAAGGCCTCGAGCGGCGCTACGCCGACACCCAGACGCCGCTCGGTGGTGGACGCCGCACGCGAGATCGTCGCCCCCCGGGGAGTTGACGCCCTCACCCTGGAAGCCGTCGCCGAACGCGTGGAGGTCGCGGTCGCGACGATCTACAACCGGGTCGGAAGCCGGCCTGCCCTCCTGGTCGCCGTGGCCGAGCAGGCGATGGAGGAGAGCCGGGCCTGTATGGACGCCGCCTACGAGGCGGAAGGAAGCCCCGAGGAACGGCTCCGCCAGGTCGCCGCCGCCTATGTGCGCTTCGCGCGGGAACGGCCGCACGACTTCCGGATACTGGTGGAACTCGCCGACGAGCCCGAGGCGGTAGCACACGTGCCTCTCATGCTCGGCCTGGATGCTGGGGAGGCTGATCGGCTGGTGGCGCTTCCGCTCCCGCCGCTCCCGACTCCTGAGTAAGTTGATCCGACTACGCCGGGACAGCTCGGCGTTGATCGCCCGACGTAATCAGGACTTCGCGAACGGCCGACGTGCCGTAGCGGCAGGCCTGCATCGGAGAGGCCTCTCGGGACGGCGAGCGCGACGGTCAAAGCTGACAGAAGGCGCCAGGCGGGACGCCCTGTGAGAGCAACTTGCTCAACATCGAGTTCAGTCTCTTCGAGTTGCCGGGTCGGGACCAGGTGCTCGACACCGGCCGCGCCAGCCCCACACGCATTGTGGTTGGCCGAGCAGCGGGATCTGCCGGTGTGACCGTACCGGGCCACGGCCGTCGTCTCGAACGGCAGAAGCGGCACGGGCGCTTGGGGTGTGTGCCAGCGTCATGCGACTCTCGGTCGACGCGGATGCCCTGGACGACGAGCCGGCGCCTCCGCAGCCGATCTGCGCTGTGGGCATGCTCACTTGAGACGTGGTTACTCCGGGTCTCATGGAAGAGACTTCAAGAGAACACAAGGGCAGGCCGCATGGGACGGCAGAGGATGAGGCGGCGCCGTCGGAACTGGGGGTCGGCCCTGACGCGGAGGTGGAACGGCGGGCACCCGATGAGCCCACGCAGTTCGGGAAGCGTTCGTGGTGGGCGGTGCTCAAGGGAACGGTGAAAGAGTTCCAGGACGACGAACTCACCGACCGGGCGGCGGCTCTGACGTATTACGGGGTACTGTCGCTGTTTCCCGCGCTTCTCGTGTTGGTGTCGTTGCTGGGCCTTGCGGGGAAGTCGGCGACCGACCAGGTCCTGGAGAACCTGCGGAAGCTCGCGCCGGGCTCGGCCAGGGACATCATCAGTGATGCGGTGACACAGTTGCAGGGCCGCGGCGGGGCCGGGTCGTTGATGGCTGTCGTCGGTCTGGTGCTGGCAGTGTGGTCGGCTTCCGGATATGTCGCGGCGTTCATCCGTACCGCCAACGCGGTCTACGACATGCCGGAGGGGCGTCCGGTGTGGAAGCTCCTTCCCGTTCGTGTGGGGGTGACGGTCGTCCTGCTGGTCTTGGCCGTGGTCAGCGCGCTGATCGTGGTCTTCACCGGCGGCATCGCCCAGCAGGCGGGATCCGCCCTGGGGATCGGGGACACCGTGCTGACGGTCTGGTCGATCGCGAAGTGGCCCGTGCTGGTGATCCTGGTCATCCTCATGATCGCGCTCCTGTTCTGGGCGGCCCCGAACGTGAAGGGCCGGGGCTTCAGGTGGGTCAGCCCGGGCAGTGT
>NZ_WWHX01000806.1 GCF_009862125.1 Streptomyces sp. SID5910 | reverse complement strand
TTGGTCACATCACTTGCACCGGAGGGTGTGTGAAGCCTGAAGGAGGGCTGTCCGCTGTCCGTGAGTCGCACGTTCTCGGCGCGAACGTCCGCTTCGTCGGACTCCCCGAAAAGGATCACCTTCGCCTTCGTCCGGGAGGACATGGCGCGTACGAGGGCGTCGTCCGCGTTGAGGATCGCGGTGCCGCCCTCCTCGGCCGGCGGCAGGGACTCGACGAGTTCGCCCTTGGCCTGGGCGATCTGCTCCCGGCCGCCGAACTCGCCGATGTGGGCGCTGCCGACGTTGAGGACGAGGCCGATCCGCGGCGGGGTGAGTTCGGTGAGGTACCGGATGTGGCCGATGCCGCGGGCGCCCATCTCCAGCACGAGGTACCTGGTGTCCTCGGTGGCGGTGAGGGCGGTCAGCGGCAGCCCGATCTCGTTGTTGTGCGAGCCGGGCGTGAACACCGTCGGCGCCTGGCGCTGGAGGACCTGCGCGATGAGGTCCTTGGTGCTGGTCTTGCCGGCGGATCCGGTGAGCGCGACGAGGGTGGCGCCGAGGCGCCGTACGACGTGCCGGGCGAGGGCGCCGAGGGCGGCCTGGACGTCGTCCACGACGATCGCGGGCACGCCGACGGGGCGGGAGCCGAGCACGGCCACCGCTCCGGCGTCCACGACCGCCGACGCGAAATCGTGGCCGTCCACGCGCTCGCCGACGAAGGCGACGAAGAGGCTGCCGGGCCCGGCCTCCCGGGAGTCCCGGACCACCGGCCCGGTGACCTCGGCGGACGCGTCCGGTATGTCGTGCATCTGCCCGCCGACGACTTCTGCGATCTCGGCGAGGGAGAGGGCGATCACAAGTTCATCCCCTGGGTCTTCAGGATTTTCATCCCTGGGTCTTCCGGATGGCTTCGCGAAGCACCTGGCGGTCGTCGAAGGGACGGACCACTCCGGCGATGTCCTGGCCCTGCTCGTGGCCCTTGCCCGCCACCAGCACGGTGTCGCCGGGCTCGGCCCGGGCGACGGCGGCGGCGATCGCGGCGGCCCGGTCCTCGAAGACCTGGACCTCGCCGCGCTCGTGGGCGGGCACGGAGGCCGCGCCCTGGAGCATGGTGGCGAGGATGGCCAGCGGGTCCTCGGAGCGGGGGTTGTCGGAGGTCAGTACGGCGGTGTCGGCGAAGCGGGCCACGGCGGCGCCCATCGGCTCCCGCTTGGTGGTGTCCCGGTCGCCGCCGCAGCCGAGCACGGCGTGCAGCTTGCCCTCGGTCACCTTGCGCAGGGCCCGCAGCACGGACTCGACCGCGTCGGTCTTGTGGGCGTAGTCGACCACCGCGAGGTAGGGCTGGCCCTCGTCGACGCGCTCCAGCCGGCCCGGCACGCCCGGCACCGCGCCGACGCCGTCGGCGGCGGTCTGCGGGTCGAGTCCGGCGGCGGCCAGCGCGGCGATCGCGGCGAGGGTGTTGGCCACGTTGAAGGGACCGGCCAGCGGCGACCTGGCGGCGATCCGCTCGCCCTTGGGGCCGACCACGGTGAACGTCGAGTCCATCGGCCCGACCGTGACGTCCTCGGCGCGCCAGTCGGCGTCGGGGTGGCCCTCGGCGGAGTACGTCACGACGGGCACGGTGGCCTCGTTGGCGAGGCGGCGGCCGTACTCGTCGTCGGTGTTGACGACGCCCAGCCTGCTGCGCAGCGGCGTGAACAGCTGCGCCTTGGCCTGGAAGTAGTCCTCCATGCCGGAGTGGAACTCCATGTGCTCCGGGCTGAGGTTGGTGAACACCGCGACGTCGAAGACGCAGGCGTCGACCCGGCCGAGCACGAGGGCGTGGCTGGAGACCTCCATGGCGACGGCCTCGGTGCCGCGTTCGCGCATGACGGCGAACAGGGCCTGGAGGTCGGTGGCCTCGGGCGTGGTGCGCTCGGACTTGATGCGCTCGTCGCCGATGCGCATCTCGACCGTGCCGATGAGCCCGGTGGACCTCGCCGTGCGCAGGCCGCCCTCGACGAGGTAGGCGGTGGTGGTCTTGCCGGAGGTTCCGGTGATGCCGATCTGGAGGAGATCGCGGCCGGGGTGGCCGTAGATCGTGGCCGCCAGTTCGCCCATCCGCGCGCGCGGGTCGTCGACGACGAGCGCCGGCAGCCCGGTGGCGGCGACGCGCTCGGCGCCGGCCGGGTCGGTCAGCACCGCGGCGGCGCCGAGACCGGCGGCCTGGGTGACGAAGTCGGCGCCGTGGGCGCGGGCTCCGGGGAGGGCGGCGTACAGGTCGCCGGGGCGGACGGCGCGGGAGTCATGGGTGATGCCCGTGACCCCGGCGGTGCTGTCCGGCGCGGCGACACCCAGCTGATCGGCGAGTTCCGCGAGGGGGGTGGCGGAGACCTGCACCGGCCGGGGCGGTCCCGGATATGTCACGGGGTGGCCCTTCTGGGTGGATTGGGACTGATCAGCGTGTGGCACGGCGGTGAGCGTACCGGGCGTAGCCGCTTCCGGGCGAAGCGAGGTGCGGGGGGTGCTGTGGTTCCCGGGATCCGGGGTGATCGTTGTCACGGATGGTTCCTGGTGGCTCGGTGCTGGCTCGGTGCGGGGGTCTCTCGGCCGGTCAGGGCTTGAAGGCGACCGGAAGCTTGGCGGGTGCGGCCCCGGTCGGCGGGACCTGAAGGGTCTTCAGCGCGAACTCCATGACCTGCTTGTAGATGGGGCCGCAGATCTGGCCGCCGAAGTAGCTGCCCGCGGTGGCGTTCTGGATGGCGCAGTAGACGGTGACGCGGGGCTTGTCGGCGGGGGCGAACCCGGCGAACGACGAGGTGTAGCCGTGGTACTTGCCGGTGGCCGGATCCACTCGGTTGGCCGTGCCCGTCTTGCCCGCCACGCGGTAGCCGGGGATACGGGCCTTGGTGCCGGTGCCCTCCTCGTCGTCGACGACGGACTCCAGCATCTGCGCGAGGGTCTTGGCGGTCTTCTCGCTGACCACACGGGTCTTCTTGGGCTCGGGGGCCGAGGTGAAGCGTCCGTCGTCGCCCTTGGTGCCGCGCACGAGCGTGGGTTCGACGCGGACGCCGCCGTTGGCGATCGTCGAGTACACGGAGGCCGCCTGGAGCGCGTTCACGGAGACGCCCTGGCCGAAAGGGATCGTGTACTGCTGCGAGGTCGACCACTGGTCGGGCGGCGCGAGGATGCCCGCGGTCTCGCCGGGGAAGCCGAGCCCGCTGTAGTCGCCGAGGCCGAACTTGCGCAGATAGGAGTAGAGCACCCGGTTGGCCTCCTGCTGGTTCCCGCCCAGCTCGCCGGTGGCCATGATCGTGCCGATGTTGCTGGACTTGGCGAGCACGCCGTTGAGCGTGAGGTACCAGGTGGGGTGGTCGATGTCGTCCTTGAAGAGCCGGTCGCCGCGCTTGAGCCGGTTGGGGACGGTGAGGTGGGTCGCCGGCGTGGCGACGTCCTCCTCCAGCACGGCCGCCATCGACAGCACCTTGGCGGTGGAGCCGGGCTCGAACGCGTCCTGGAGGGCGCCGTTGCCGAGCGCCTCGGGGTCGGCGTGGGCCAGGTCGCCCGGGTCGAAGCCGGGCGAGTTGGCCATGGCCAGGATCTCGCCGGTGCGGGTGTCCTGGACGATGACGTAGCCGCCGTCCGCCTTGGACTTCTCGACCTGGTCGCTGATGGCGTGCTGCGCGGCCCACTGGATGTCGCGGTCGATGGTCAGCTCGACGTCGCTGCCGGGCACGGCGCGGGTCTCGGAGCCGCCGGCGGTGGGCACCTGGCGTCCGCCGGACTGCACGTAGCGGACCTCGCCGTCCTGGCCGGCCAGCGTCCCGTTCAGCTGCCGTTCCAGGCCGCCGCCGCCCTTGCCGTCGGCGCCGACCCAGCCCAGGATGCCGGCGGCGAGGTCACCGCCCGGGTACACGCGCTTGCTGCTGGGGTCGGCGAGGACGCCGGCGAGGACGTTGACGGCGGACTTGTCCGTCTCGGCCTTCTTGCCGAGCGCGGCCTTCAGGTCCTTGATCTGGTTCCAGACCTGCGGGGTCTGCCGCTGGGCGAGCCGGACGTAGCGCAGCTTCCGGTTCTCCGGGCGCAGCCGCTCGACCAGTTCCCGCTGGTCCGTGCCGAGGATCGGCGCGAGGAGCGCCGCCGCCTGCTCGGGGCCGTCGCCGATCTTCAGCGCCTCGCGGGTGAACAGCGTGGGGTCGGCCGTGATGTCGTAGGCGTCCACGGTGGCCGCGAGGGCGACGCCGTTGCGGTCGGTGATGCCGCCGCGGTCGGCGGTCAGGGTGTGCACGACGTAGCGGTTCTGCTCGGCCTTGGCGGTGTAGGTGCCGGCGTCGACGGCCTGCACCTGGAGCAGCCGTACGACGAAGGCGGCCAGGACGAGGGTCAGCGCGAGGCCGATCATGCGCAGCCGGGGCCGGGGGCTGCCCAGCCGGATGGTGCGCGGGGCGCC
>NZ_WWHX01000805.1 GCF_009862125.1 Streptomyces sp. SID5910 | reverse complement strand
TGGTGCAAGTTCGCGGACGCGGACGCGGACGGGTTCGTGCGCAGCGAGGGGGCCGGCGCCGTCCTGCTCAAGCGGCTCGCCGACGCGGTGCGCGACGGCGACGAGGTGCTCGCCGTGATCCGGGGCAGTGCGACGGTCAACGACGGCCGGGGCGGTGAATCGATGCTCCAGCCGTCGGTCAGCGGCCAGGCGGCGATGATCCGCGCGGCCTGCCGCAGCGCCGGCGTCTCTCCCGGCGACCTGGACTACGCGGAGGCCCACGGCACCGGCACCCGGGTCGGTGACGGCATCGAATTGCGGGCCTGGGCCGAGGTGCTGGACGGACGCGGGGCGCGGCCTCCCCTGACTCTGGGCTCGGTGAAGACGAACATCGGGCACACGGAGGCCGCCGCGGGCATCGCCGGCCTGCTCAAGACCGTACTGGTGGCCCGTCACCGCCTGATCCCGGCGAGTCTGCACGTGACCCGGCCCCATCCGCTGCTCGCGGCGGGGGAAGTGCCGCTGCGCGTGGCCGACCGGCCCCTTCCGCTGGAGCCGATGGGTGCGCACCCCCTGCTGTCGGCCAGTTCCTTCGGGCTCTCCGGCACCAACGCCCAGGTCGTCATCACCGACCTCGCCACGGCTCCCCGGCCCCCGGTCACGGCCGCCGTACCGGCCGGGGCGGCCCTCCCCGCGCACGCCCTCACCGCGCGTGACGCCGCGACGGCCCCACAGGGCCGGGGCGAGCACCGGGCCACCGCGACGCAGCGCCCGGCGGAACCCTGTTCCCCGGCTCGCGAACCTGCCGCCGCGCACGGCCCCGCCCCCCGCCGGGCGCGGGAACTGCTGGTGCTCAGCGCGCGCAGCCCACGGTCACTGCGCCGGCTGGCCGCACGGTACGCCCGCCACCTCGTCGACGGCGCGGGGCGCGGGCAGGCACTGCGTGACGTCTGCTTCAGCGCGGCCCTGCACCGCGACGCCCACCCTCACCGCCTGTGGGCCGTCGCCGCCGACCACGCCGGCATGGCCCGCGTCCTGACCACCCTGGCCGAAGGCGAGGAGAGCCCCGACGGGGGCATGGCGGCCGCTCCCCGGACGGGCCGTCGTGCGGTCGCGTTCGTGTTCCCCGGCCAGGGCGGCCAGTGGGCCGGCATGGGCGCGGACCTGTGGCACCGGGAACCCGCCTTCCGCGAGACCTTGGCGGCCTGCGACGCCGCGGTGGCCGGGGAACTCGGCTGGTCGGTGGCCGACCTCGTCACCGCGGAAGGCGCCGGACTGCCGGAGACCGTCGGCCTGGTCCAGCCCGCCCTGTGGGCCATGGAGGTCTCCCTGGCCGCGCTGCTGCGGGCCCGGGGTGTCGAGCCCGACGTCTGTCTGGGGCACAGCATGGGCGAGGTGGCCGCCGCGCACGCCGCGGGAGCCCTGACCCTCCCGGACGCCGCGGCCGTCATCTGCCGTCGCAGCGCGCTCATGGAGCGCGCGGCCGGGCACGGCGGCATGCTGGCCGTCGGCCTGCCGGAGCGGGAGGCGGCCGACGCCGTCGCGGACCTGCCGGTCTGCGTGGCAGCCGTCAACTCCCCGTCCGACACGGTGCTCGCCGGCCCTCACGAGGCGCTGCGGCAGGTGTCCGACCGGCTGGAGACGCGGGACGTCTTCTGCCGCGCCGTTCCCGTGGACGTCCCGTCCCACTCCCCCGCCATGGAACCGCTCGGCTCCGAACTGGCGCGCCGCCTGACCGGCATCACGCCCCGGCCGGCCACGACCGAGATGTTCTCGACGGTGCGTCGCGCCCCGGTGGCGGGCACGGATCTCGACGGCGCCTACTGGGCGGACAACCTGCGCCGGCCCGTGCGGTTCCTGGACGGCGTCCGGGCCCTCGGCGAGCGCGGAGAGACGGTGTTCGTGGAGGTGAGTCCCCATCCGGTGCTGCACCAGGCGCTGCGGCGCACCCAGCGGGCGGCGGACACCGAACAGACCGTCGTGCCGGTGATGACGCGCCGTCAGCCGGTGGAGCACCTGGTGGCCCGCGCGGCCGGACGCGTCTTCGCCTTCGGCGGCCGGGTGGACTGGCGGCGCTGGTACGCCGACGGCGGCAGCCGGGTCCCCCTGCCCGCCTACGCCTGGGACGCGGAGGAGTTCCGCCCGCCGGTGACCGCTCCCCGGGCCGCCTCCGAGCGGGGCGGCCCGCGACGCCACCGCAGCCGTGACGTCCCGCTGGCCGCACTCGGCGTGGAGCGGGTGGGCGCTGGCGTCCACTGGGGTGCTCCCGCACCGCTGCCCCCGACGTTCGCCTTGAGCGCCGCCGCGCGGGCCGCGGGTGACGCCCCCGGCCGGACGGCGAACGGGTGGACAACCCTGGAGGACGTCCGGCTGTGCGCACCGCCGCCCCCGCTGGCCGCCGTCGCGGACGCGGCTCTGCGCGTCGGACTGGAGGAGGCACCCGACGCCCGCGAACCGGCGTTCCGGGTCACCGTGGCGCCCGACGACCGGCTCCCTTTCCTTCCACGGGCCGTGGAGGACGGGACGGCGGCGGGGGCCGGCCCGGACGCCGACGCCTTCGTGACCGGTCGCGTCACCGCAGGCTCCAGCCCGGGCGACGACGTCCCGCCGCTCGACCGGGTGCTGGACGGACTGGCGCGGTACTGCCCCGAACACCTCACCGGGGAGGCCTTCTACGACCGGACGGCCCGCCTGGGGTGCCAGGTCGACGTCCTCCTGCGGCTGGTGGAACGCCTGTGGCTGGGGCCCGACCAGGCCATCGCCCAGCTGCGGTTGCCGCACGGGCCGGACGCCTCGGGCCTGGAGGCCGCCTTGCTGACGGTGCTCGCCGTGTGCCCCGAGGACCGGTCGGAGCGCTTCCTGCCGACCGGCTTCGACCGCGTACGGCTGCGGTCGTGCGACGGGGGACCCGCCTGGGTCTCGGTACGGCGGCACGCGGGCGCGGCCGGCGACGACGCCGCCGAGGCGCGCTGCGACCTGCATCTGTACGGCGGCGACGGAGAACCGTGGGCGGCCTTCGCGGGCATCAGGCTGCGGCGCGCGGTCCACGCCGGAGAAGCCTCGCATCCGACGCCGTCGCGGCCGCAGGCATCCGGGAGCCGGCCGGCGGAGGACACCGCGGACACGGTCCAGCGGCTGGTCGCCCTGGTGCTCGGCACGACCGTTGACCGCCTCGACAACCGGTGCTCGCTGCGCGACCTGGGTATGGACTCCCTGCTCGCCGGCGAACTGGCCACGCGGCTGGCCCGCGCCCTGGGCCGGCCGGTCCGTCCCCGCCGCCTCCTGACGGAGCGCGCCCTCTCCGGGCTCGCCGAGGAGCTGTCCCGGGAGGTGGGCGACCCGCCCGAGCGGGCGGCGTCGGCCGGCGCCGAAGTAGCCGAAAGGGGTCTTGTTGATCTATGACTGCGGGTCAAAAATAGACTCTAGTCCGCATACGGCCGTCGAGAAGCAGGTGAGCCCATGTCCGCCACCCAGTCAGCCCGGCCCCTGGGGCGCCGAGAACGCAGTAAGCAGCGGGTCAGGGATGCCATCTACTCCGCCGCGCTCGCGTTGTTCGCCGAACAGGGCTACGACCGCACCACCATCGACCAGATCACCGAACACGCCGACGTCGCTCGCGGCACCTTCTTCAACTATTTCCAGCGCAAGGAAGATCTGGTGACGGCCTGGGCCGAGGACCGCGCCGTACGACTGGAGGCCTGCATGGAGGAGTCACTGCACTCCGAGGACGACGTCACCGTGCACCTGACCCGGTGCGTCACCGCCCTCGCGGAGTTCAACGAGGCCGAACTCGCCTACGCTCCGGCCATGGTGGAGGCGTGGGTGAAGGCGGGCCGGCCGCTGACCGAGGAGCCGTACACCGGCCGGATCTTCGCACGCATCATCGAGGAGGGCCGCCGGCAGGGTCAGATCTCCACCGACGTCGACCCGCTGCGCGTGGGCAACCTGCTCCGCGATTCGTACCTGGGTGTGCTCTACCGCTGGTCCCGGGATCCCGCGGCGGCGGCTCCCCTGCACACCGAACTGCGCGAGCTGCTGCGGATCGTCCTGGACGGCGTACTGGCGCACCCCCGCGTCGCTCCCTCCCGTGCCGGAGGGGGCGACAGGTGACAGCGGCGGTACGCCCGGCCGGGCGTACCGCCGGGACCTGCGTACCTCAGCGCCCTGACGGCGCCGGCTCGGCGTGCCGCGGCCGGGTGTCCGCGTCCTGTGCGGGTCCGGGCCCGGCGAACTGCGTGCGGTACAGCTCGGCGTAGCGGCCGTCCGTCGCGAGGAGTTCGTCGTGGGTACCGCGTTCCACGATGCGGCCCGCCTCCACCACCAGGATCTGGTCGGCTGCCCGGACCGTGGACAGGCGGTGGGCGATCACGATGGCCGTCCTGCCCTCCAGGGCCTCCGTGAGGGCTTCCTGGACGGCCGCCTCGGAGGTGTTGTCGAGGTGGGCGGTGGCCTCGTCGAGGATCACGACGCGCTGGCGGGCCAGCAGCAGCCGGGCGATGGTCATGCGCTGGCGTTCGCCGCCGGAGAGGCGGTAGCCGCGCTCGCCGACCACGGTGTCCAGGCCGTCTGGCAGGGACCGTACGAGGTCGTCCAGGCGGGCGCGGCGCAGCGCGTCCCACAGTTCGGTGTCGTCGGCCTCGGGGCGGGCCAGCAGCAGGTTGGCGCGGACGGTGTCGTGGAAGAGGTGGCCGTCCTGGGTGACCATGCCGAGGGTGTCGCGCAGTGACCGGGCGGTCAGGTCGCGGACGTCGACGCCGCCGATGCGTACGGCGCCCGCGTCGGTGTCGTACAGGCGTGGCAGCAGCTGCGCGATGGTGGACTTGCCGGCGCCGGAGGAACCGACGAGCGCGACGGTCTGGCCGGGTTCGGCGCGGAAGGACAGGCCGTGCAGGACCTCGTCGCCGCCGCGGGTGTCCAGGGAGGCGACCTCTTCGAGGGAGGCGAGGGAGACCTTGTCGGCGGACGGGTAGCCGAAGCGGACGTCGTCGAACTCGACGGCGACGGGGCCCTCCGGGACGGGGCGGGCGCCGGGCTTCTCGGCGATGAGCGGGGTCAGGTCCAGGACCTCGAAGACGCGCTCGAAGCTGACGAGGGCGCTCATCACCTCGACGCGGGCCCCGGCGAGCGCGGTGAGCGGCGCGTACAGGCGGGTGAGCAGCAGGGCCAGGGCGACGACGGCGCCCGGTTCCAGGGTGCCGCGCAGGGCGAAGAAGCCGCCGAGTCCGTAGACGACGGCCAGGGCCAGAGCGGAGACCAGGGTGAGCGCGGTGATGAACGCGGCCTGGGCGGTGGCGGTGCGCACCCCGATGTCCGCGACGCGGCGGGCGCGGGCGGCGAACTCCGCCGACTCCTCCTCCGGGCGGCCGAACAGCTTGATCAGCGTGGCGCCGGGAGCGGAGAAGCGCTCGGTCATCCGGGTGCCCATCGCGGCGTTGAGGGTGGCGGCCTCGCGCTGCATGCGGGCCATGCGACGGCCCATGCGGCGGGCGGGGAGCACGAACACCGGCAGCAGCACCAGCGCGATGAGGGTGATCTGCCAGGACAGGGTGAGCATGACGGCGAGGGTCAGCAGCAGGGTCACCAGGTTGCTGACGACGCCGGACAGGGTGTTGCTGAAGGCGCGCTGGGCGCCGATGACGTCGTTGTTGAGACGGGAGACGAGCGCGCCCGTACGAGTGCGTGTGAAGAACGCGACCGGCATGCGCTGCACATGATCGAACACAGCCGTCCGCAGATCGAGGATGAGTCCCTCCCCGAGCGTCGCCGACAGCCTGCGGGAGAGGATGCCGAGCGCCGCCTCCGCGACCGCGATCACCGCGATCAGCAGGGCCAGGCGGACGACCGTGCCCTCGTCGCCGCCGGTCACGATGGCGTTCACGACCTTGCCGGCCAGTACGGGGGTGGCGACGGCGAGGAGCGCGGTCGCCACCCCGAGCAGCACGAACCAGGTGATACGGCGGCGGTGCGGGCGGGCGAAGGCCCCGATGCGGCGCAGGGTGGCGCGGGCGAGGGGGCGGCGTTCCTGCTCGGCGTTCATCACGCTGTGCAGCTGGGTCCAGGCGGTGGTCTCCATGCTCATGCCGGGGACGGTATGACCTCAAGCTTCCTTGAGGTCAAGGACGGCGTGCCGGTGATCCGTAAGACCGCGTCCGCGCGTCGGTCATCCGTAGTTGGCGCGGCTCGGGGAATGTCTTGTGGTGTGACAGCGGTACGTCTGCCCGAGACTCCCGAAACACTCCTTCCCGGCCGTGTCGTGCCCGGCCGGGACGGTCGTGCCCGCCCGAACGGCCGCGCCCGGCTGGTGCGGCGGTTCGTCTGTGTCCTTCCGCTGCTGCTGGTCACCGTGGTGGCGGTGCGGCACCGGTCGGTGCTCGCCGAGGGCTTCGCCCGGCTCGCCGACGCCGACGGGCCCTGGCTGCTGGCGGCGGCCGGCGTGACGTGTCTGACCTGGGTGGCCGCCGCCTGCACCCGGCAGGGTGCGGTGGTGGAGCGGCTGCCGTCGGGGCGGCTGCTCGCCACCCAGTTCGCGGCGGGCGCGGCCAACCATCTGCTGCCGACGGGGCTGGGCGCGAGCGCGGTCAACCTGCGGTTCATGACGGTGTGCGGGCTGCCGCTGGCCCGTTCGTCCGCCGCGCTCGCCCTGTATCTGCTGGCGGAGAGCGCCGGGCGGCTGGCCCTGCTGGGCGGGCTGCTGCTCGCGTTCCCCGGCGCGCTGCGGCTGGGCACGCTGCTGCCGGAGGGTGCCGTCGGCCCGCTGCTGGTCGCGGCGGGGACGGTGCCGGTGGTGGCGGCGGGTGCGCTGCTGCTGGTGCGGCGGCTGCGGACGGCCGTGGCCTCCTTCCTGCGGACGGCACTCGGCGAGGCCCGGTCGGTGCACGCCCGCCCGGCGCGGGCGCTCGCGCTGTGGGGCGGGGCGCTGGCCTTCCCCGCCTTGCAGGCGACCGCGCTGGTCCTGGTCGGCAGGTCGCTGGGGCTCGGTGTGCCGCCGGGACACATGGCGGTGGCGTACCTGGCGGCGACGGTCGCGGTCGCGCTGGTGCCCACGCCGGGCGGCATCGGCTCGGTGGAGGCGGCCTTGGTCGTGGCGCTGGTGGCGGCGGGCGGCCCGGCAGCCGCGGCCACGGCGGTGGCCCTCGCCTTCCGCGCCGTCACGGTATGGCTACCGCTACTGCCGGGGGCGCTGACCCTGGCGGTACTGGTACGGACGAAGGTGCTCTGAGGAACGGGGCCCTCATGCCGGGGCAGTGGCCGACGGGAGGGGGACGGCGGCGGCTTGTTCGCGCCGTCGGCGGGGTGGGCGGGGCATACGCGACGGCCGTGGGCTGGGCGAGCGGCCGGGCGTGGACCCGACTGACGAGCGAGCGGGCGGGCTGCGCTCGCGGTCATTGCCGCCGCGCGCTCATCGCCCTCGCCCGCGGGGCCCGGGCTCGACCGAACGCGCGAGCGGGCAGTGCCGCCCCCGCGGTCCGGGGACGTCGGCCGGCATCGTCGCCCGCGGCCGGGGGGCGGGCGGTCCTGAGCCGACATACGCGGTGCAGGGGCACCAAGCGGGCCGAGGCGTCGGGTGTGATGGCGGGCCCGCCCTGCGCGACGCCGCTGCCCCCGTCGGTGCGAACGTCCGCGTGGGATGCGGCAGGATGAGCCCGCGCCGGTCGAACTCCCTTGCGGGCCGGTGCGATCGCACTTCAGAGAATCGAGCAGGTGACAGGTGACGAGTAAGCACATCCGCCCGTCGGCCGGCGGTTTCGCCGCTGCCGTGGCCCTCCGAGGTGACCGATGACGGACGACCTCACCATGGACCACCTGGTGCCCGCCGGCATCGCCCTGGCCGCGGGCCTGCTGGGGGCGTTCCTGCTGCGCATGCTGCTGCGCTGGCTGGGGCGGCACGCCGAGCGCACCCGGTGGAGCGGCGACGACGTCATCGTGGACGCGCTGCGCACGGTGGTGCCGTGGGCGGCGGTCTCGGGCGGCGTCGCGGGCGCGGCGGCGGCGCTGCCGCTGACCCGGACGGTGCAGCACAACGTCAACCAGGTGCTGACGGTCCTGCTGATCTTCGTCGTGACGGTGTCCGCGGCCCGGGTGATCGCCGGCCTGGTGCGTACGGTGACGACGTCCCGTTCCGGCGTGGCCGGGTCGGCGACGATCTTCGTCAACATCACCCGGGTCCTGGTGCTGGCCATCGGCTTCCTGGTGGTGCTCCAGACCCTCGGCATCTCCATCGCGCCCATGCTCACCGCCCTCGGCGTGGGCGGTCTGGCGGTCGCCCTGGCGCTCCAGGACACGCTCGCCAACCTGTTCGCGGGCATCCACATCCTCGCCTCGAAGACCGTCCAGCCGGGTGACTACATCCGGCTCAGCAGCGGCGAGGAGGGCTACGTCGAGGACATCAACTGGCGGCAGACCACCGTCCGGGCGCTCTCCAACAACCTGGTCGTGATCCCCAACGGCCAGCTCGCCAAGACGAACATGACCAACTTCATGCGCCCTGATCAGCAGCTGACCATCCTGGTGCAGGCCGGCGTCGCCTACGACAGTGATCTGGAGCACGTGGAGCGGGTCACGATCGAGGTCGTCGCCGAGGTGATGACCGAGATCACCGGCGCCGTCCCCGAGCACGAGCCCGCCGTGCGCTTCCACACCTTCGGCGACTCGCGCATCGGCTTCACCGTGATCCTGGGCGTCGGCGAGTTCAGCGACCAGTACCGGATCAAGCACGAGTTCATCAAGCGCCTGCACCGGCGCTACCGCGAGGAGGGCATCCGCATCCCGTCGCCCGCCCGGACGGTCGCGCTCCAGCAGGGCACCGTGGTGATCCCGCAGCAGCGGACGGGCGAGGACACGGTGCCGTCCCTCTGACCGATCACCCGCTCGGCCGGGGCCGCGCGGCCGGATGGCCAAAATCTCCGCGCGACCCCTGTCGAGCCGAGGTCGATCAGGAGATATCTTGATGTCGAGCAATGTTGCAGACGTGGAGCGGAGCACCCGGTGACTGACTCGACCATCATCTATACACACACTGACGAGGCCCCGGCCCTGGCGACGTACTCGTTCCTGCCGGTGATCCGGGCGTACGCCTCGCAGGCGGGCGTCTCCGTGGAGACCCGGGACATCTCGCTGGCCGGCCGCATCATCGCCCTGTTCCCGGAGTACCTCTCCGAGGACCAGCGCATCCCGGACGCCCTCGCCGAGCTCGGCGAGCTGGCCAAGACGCCCGCGGCCAACATCATCAAGCTGCCGAACATCTCGGCGTCCATCCCGCAGCTCAAGGCCGCCGTCGCCGAGCTTCAGGGCCAGGGCTACGCGCTGCCGGCGTACCCGGACGACCCGAAGACCGACGAGGAGCGCGACATCCGCGCCCGCTACGACAAGGTCAAGGGCTCCGCGGTCAACCCGGTCCTGCGCGAGGGCAACTCCGACCGCCGCGCCCCGGCCTCGGTGAAGAACTACGCCAAGACCCACCCGCACCGCATGGGCGCCTGGACCCCCGAGTCCAAGACCAACGTCGCGACCATGGGCGAGAACGACTTCCGCTCCACCGAGAAGTCCGCGGTGATCGCCGAGGACGGCACCCTGCGGATCGAGCTGGTCGGCGACGACGGCACCACCACGGTGCTGCGCGAGTCCGTACCGGTGAAGAAGGACGAGGTCGTCGACGCCTCCGTGCTGCGCGTCGCCGCGCTGCGCGAGTTCCTGACCGCGCAGGTCGCCCGCGCCAAGTCCGAGGGCATCCTGTACTCGGTGCACCTGAAGGCCACGATGATGAAGGTCTCCGACCCGATCATCTTCGGCCACGTCGTGCGCGCCTTCTTCCCGAAGACGTTCGCGCAGTACGGCGACGTGCTCGCCAAGGCCGGCCTCACCCCGAACGACGGCCTGGGCGGCATCTACAAGGGCCTGGAGTCCCTGCCCGAGGGCGCCGAGATCAAGGCGTCCTTCGACGCCGAGCTCGCCGAGGGCCCGGAGCTGGCGATGGTCGACTCCGACAAGGGCATCACCAACCTGCACGTGCCCTCGGACGTCATCATCGACGCGTCGATGCCCGCCATGATCCGCACCTCCGGTCACATGTGGGGCGCGGACGGCGGCGAGCACGACGCCCTCGCCGTGATCCCGGACTCCTCCTACGCCGGCGTGTACCAGGCCGTCATCGAGGACTGCCGCGCCAACGGCGCCTACGACCCGTCGACGATGGGCTCCGTGCCGAACGTCGGCCTCATGGCGCAGAAGGCCGAGGAGTACGGCAGCCACGACAAGACCTTCGAGATCCCGACCACGGGCACGGTCCGCCTGGTCGACGCCGACGGCAACGCCGTCCTGGAGCAGACGGTCTCCGCGGGCGACATCTTCCGCGCCTGCCAGACCAAGGACGCGCCGATCCGCGACTGGGTGAAGCTGGCCGTCACCCGTGCCCGCGCCACCGGCGACCCGGCCGTCTTCTGGCTGGACGAGGGCCGCGCGCACGACGCCAACCTGATCGCCAAGGTCAAGGCGTACCTTCAGGAGCACGACACCGAGGGCCTGGACATCCGGATCCTCAACCCGGTCGAGGCGACGAAGCTGTCCGTGGAGCGCATCCGCCGCGGCGAGAACACCATCTCCGTCACCGGCAACGTGCTGCGCGACTACCTGACCGACCTGTTCCCGATCCTGGAGCTGGGCACCAGCGCCAAGATGCTGTCGGTCGTCCCGCTGATGGCGGGCGGCGGCCTGTTCGAGACGGGCGCCGGCGGCTCCGCGCCGAAGCACGTCCAGCAGCTGGTCAAGGAGAACTACCTGCGCTGGGACTCCCTCGGCGAGTTCTTCGCCCTGGTGCCGTCCCTGGAGCAGTACGCCGCGGCCACCGGCAACGGCAGCGCCAAGGTCCTCGCCGACACCCTCGACCGCGCCACGGCGACCTTCCTCAACGAGGACAAGTCCCCGACCCGTCGCGTCGGCGGCATCGACAACCGCGGCAGCCACTTCTACCTGTCCCTGTACTGGGCGCAGGAGCTGGCCAAGCAGACCGACGACGCGGACCTGGCCAAGGCCTTCGCCCCGCTCGCCGAGACGCTGGCCGCCAACGAGCAGAAGATCGTGGACGAGCTGAACGCCGTGCAGGGCAAGGCAGCCGAGATCGGCGGCTACTACCAGCCCGACCCGGCCAAGGCCGCCGCGGTCATGCGCCCGTCGGCCACCTGGAACGAGGCGCTGGCGTCCCTCGCGTAGTCCTCACCGGACCCGAGCGCGGTCCTACGGCACCCCGTCCCCGCCCCGGCGGAGGCGGGGTGCCGTCTCTTCCGCACCCAGCCCCACCCCATCGATCACGCCCCGGGAGCGGCCCCGTGACCGACGCCCCACCCGCCTTCGCGCTGCTGCCCGGCGCCGCCCACTCCCCCGTGATCCTGCACGTGCCGCACTCCTCGCGGGAGATACCGGCCGACGTCCGCCCCGGCATCGTCCTCGACGACGCGGCGCTGGAACGGGAGCTGGACCACATCACCGACGCGCACACGGCCGAGATCGCCGAGGCCGCCGCCCGGCTGGCCGGCGTCACGCCCTGGCGGTTCGTGAACCGGGCGTCGCGGCTGGTCGTAGACCCGGAGCGGTTCCCGGACGAGCGGGAGGAGATGACGGCCGTCGGCATGGGAGCCGTGTACACGCGGACCACGCACCGCGAGGTGCTGCGCGCCGACGGCACCGACCCGGAGCCGCTCCTTGAGCGGTACTTCCGGCCGTACGCGCGCGCCATGACCGAGGCGGTCGCCGGCCGGCTCGCCGCCACCGGACGGGCCGTCATCGTCGACGTGCACTCGTACCCCACCGAGCCGCTCCCCTACGAGCTGCACGGCGAGGGCCCGCGCCCGCCGGTCTGCCTGGGCACCGACGGCTTCCACACGCCGCCCGGGCTGCTCGCCGCCGCGCGGGACGCGTTCGCGCCGTGCGGGGAGACCGGACTGGACAGCCCGTTCGGCGGGACGTACGTGCCGCTGGACTTCTACGGAAAGCGGCGCGAGGTCGGCGCGCTGATGGTGGAGATCCGCCGGGACACCTACATGACCGAGCCCGGCGGCCCGGCCGGGCCCGGTCTGTCCCGGCTCGCGGCCTCGCTGGCGGCACTCGTCGACGCCGTGTCGGGCTGACCGGCCGGCCGTGCGCCGGTGTCAGGCGCGCAGCCACTCCGTGACGACCACCTCGCCGCCGGTCCGCAGGCGCAGGGCGAACGGGCCGGTGGGCGGGGCGTCGCCGGTGAAGCGGCCCATGTCGTCGGCCGTGAGCCGCGCGTGGGCCAGCGGGCCGGTGAGCACCTCGATGCGGGCCGGTCCCGGCGGCAGCACCTGTCCGAACAGTCCCTCGGCGGTCACCTCCACATCGACGATCATGTCGTCCACGCGGAAGGTCAGCATCCGCGGCGGGTCCGGCTCCCCGCGCACCGGGACGGCGTCCGTCAGCGAGTCGAAGGTCAGCTCGGCGACGCGCGCCTCCAGGTCGTGCAGCGCGTAGGCGTCGACGGCGATCCGCCGCAGCTCGGCCGGGACCGGGTCCAGGATCGCGGCGGCCTGCCGCAGCTCCTCCTCCAGCAGCCCGGTCTCCAGCTCCCCGTCGGTGAAGGTCTCCTCGGGACACTCGTCCCCGAAGTCGTCGTGCGTGTCACTCATATCGTCCCCCGTGTGCCTCCAGCCGGGCCCGCAGCCGGCGCAGACAGCGCTGGCGCATCGGCCCGATGCTGCCCACCGCGATTCCCAGCGCGGCGGACACCTCCTGATAACTGGGCGGTGGCGAGGAGATCAGCACCCTCAGCAACTGGCGGCAGCGTTCCCCCAGTTCCTCAAACTCCTGCCACAGCCGCCGCACGCGCTCGGTCTGCGCGGCGGCGTCCTCGGAGTCGAGCACCGACTCCTCCGGCGTACGGTCCTCGCTCGGCCGGTCGAGCAGCTGCGGGTCGTCGGTCGGCGTCCAGCGCTTCGACGCCTTGAGCAGCTTCAGGCACTCGTGGCGTGCCGTGCTCGCCAGCCACGAGCCGGTCTTCTCCGGTTCGCGGATCCGCCCCAGGTACTGGGCGAAGCGGAACCAGGCGGTCTGGTACACCTCGTGCGCGTCGGCGTCGGACAGGCCGTGCGCCCGTACGACCGACCACACCAGCGGGCCCAGCCCGTCCACCAGTGACTTCCAGGCCGCCGCGTCCCCGTCGGCGGCCGACCGGACGAGCGCCCCGACATCTGCACGGTCCACGGCCCCACCCCTCGTGTACGACTCGTCATCGTACGCCGCACAGGGGGCGGGTCCGCCCGGCATGGCGCCGCTCACTCCCCCGTGGCCGGCGGTGCGACGGAGCCCGGGCTCCAGGTGGGCGGCAGCAGCGCCGGTACGTGCGCGCCGCGTACCTCGGCGAACTCGGTGTTGGCCGCGAGCAGTTGCCTGCGGGCGGCGCGCGGGTCGGTCTCCTTGTGGGCCGTCATGTGCGAGGCGATCAGGCCGGCGGCCACGGGGGTCGCGAAGGAGGTGCCGCTCCACTGCGCGTGCCCTTCGAACATCACCTGGTCCGGCTTGGCCGGCGCCTCGCCCGGTTCGCTGAGCACCCCGTTGTGCCGGGGGTACTGGCAGGTGCAGGCGTAGCCGAAGCCGAACCGGCAGGCGTCGTAGGTGGAGTGCTGGTAGACGTACGGCACGGGTGTGCCGAAGCCGGTGAGGGCGCTGGTGAGGCGCTCGCCGGGGGCGTAGGCCTTGACCCAGGCGCCGTGGTTGCTGAAGCAGGCGCCGAACTCGCCGTCGGCGCGCAGCGCGCCGACCGACAGGACGGCGTGCTCCCAGCCGGGCAGGTCGGCGTAGGCGGCGGGCCAGAACGGGGTGGCGCTGGCGTTGTTGCCGGCGGCGGCGACCAGCAGGGTGCGCCGGTCGCGCAGTTCCTCCATGAAGGCCTGGAGGCCGAGCAGGCCGTCGGTGCGGCCGTTGGAGGTGCCGGCGGAGAGGCTGAGGATGTCGGGCCAGCCGCCCCGGTCGACGGCCTCGAAGAGCTTCTCGCCGAACTCGGACTCCAGGATCGCACCGGCGTCGTTGAGGGTGCCGCGCACGGTCACGTCGGTGTTGGGGGCGACGGCGGCGACGAGTCCGGCGATGAACGTGCCGTGGCCGACGTACTGGCACAGGACGCCGTCGTCACCGCACTCCTTGGTCTGTGCGTCGCCGTCGGTGTGGACCAGCAGCGGGTAGGAGCGGTAGTCGTTCATGAGGCCGGTGTCGACGACCAGGACACCGACGGCGGTCCCGGCGTCGTACGGCGTCCCGGCGGCGGCCGGGTTGGGCGGCTCGGTGATCGGGACGGGGACGGGTTCGTCGCCGGGGCAGGCGTTGACGGCGATGGAGACGACGTGGTTGCGGCTGATCAGCCGGCGGCCGGCGCGGCCCTCCGTCGTCCTGAGCGAGCGCAGGGCGTGGGCCACGAGGGGGTCGCCGTCACGGACGCCCTCGCCGGGGTCGCCGACCCGGATGCGGGTGATGCCGGTGCGGTTGGTCTCGGGGCTCGCCCGGCGCACGTGGTCCGGGGTGAGGCCGGACAGCGCGGTGAAGTGCTCGCGCACGGTGTCCTCGACCAGGCGGGCCTCCTCGCCGTCGCGGGCGAGGACGACGCCCTTCTCGTAGAAGAACTCGGCGGAGTCGTCCGGGCCCATCGCCAGCGGGACGCCGGGCATCGAGCGCTGGATCTGGTCGAACTGCTCGCGGAAACGCTGTGGTGCCATGCGGGTCCTCCACTGAGGCGGCTGTCGTGGCGACGGCTCCGGCGGTCGGGCGCGGCCGCCGGTGGTCGTCAATCAGAGTCCGGGGGTGGCTGATTGATACAGACTCGAACCTGTGGGGCGCGGTTGCGGACCACTACCATCCGTGGGGTGACAGCGGGAAAA
>NZ_WWHX01000804.1 GCF_009862125.1 Streptomyces sp. SID5910 | reverse complement strand
TCGGTCTCCAGAGCGACGAGAGCGTGCCCCGGCCCGACGTCGACGAGGAGTGGGTCGACGTGGACGCCGGCGAGTGGGGCACGGTCCGCACCCGCATCATCCGCTCCAAGGGAGCCACCGGGCCACTGCCGGTCGTGGTCTACATCCACGGCGCCGGCTGGGTGTTCGGCGACGAGAAGACCCACGACCGGCTCTTCCGCGAACTCGTCGTGGGCGCCGGAGCGGCGGGCGTCTTCCCCGTCTACGACCGCGCGCCGGAGGCCAAGTACCCCACCCAGGTGGAACAGAACTACGCCGTGGGCCAGTGGGTCCTTCAGCACGGAGCGGAGCACGGCCTGGACACCTCGCGCATCGCCGTCACCGGCGAGTCGGTCGGCGGCTGCATGTCCGCGGTGTTCGCGCTGATGAACAAGGAACGCGGCGGCATCGACCTCAAGGCGCAGGTCCTCCTCTACCCGGTGGCAAACGCCGACTTCGACACGCCGTCCTATCTCCAGTTCGCCGAGGGCTACTACCTCACCCGTGACGGCATGAAGTGGTTCTGGGACGCCTACACCAGTGACGACTCCCAGCGCGCCGAGGTGTACGCCTCCCCGCTCCAGGCATCCCTCGACCAGCTCCGCGGGCTGCCCACCACCCTGGTCATCACCGACGAGGCCGACGTGCTGCGCGACGAGGGCGAGCAGTACGCCAACAAGCTCCGCGAGGCCGGCGTCGACGTCACGT
Source organism: Streptomyces sp. SID5910 (assembly GCF_009862125.1). Taxonomy (GTDB): domain Bacteria; phylum Actinomycetota; class Actinomycetes; order Streptomycetales; family Streptomycetaceae; genus Streptomyces. Next base: position 9,607 of record NZ_WWHX01000804.1, on the reverse strand, counting down.
CCGTCCGGGTCGCGGGCATGGTCCACGACTTCCTCCTCCTGGACAGCCTGCGCGACACGCGCGCCGCCAACGTCGCCCGCAAACTCGCCGTCGACGCGCTCAGGACGGCCCTCCACGACGACTGAGGGCTCCCCACATCAGCCGCCTGGCGTGGCACGCGTGCCACGCCGGGCGGTCCTGCGCTCGTCCGGATGAACGTGTGCCGAGGCCCCATCGAGAGGAACACCCCATGACCCGCGTGCTGTTCGTCGTCTCCGCCGCCGACGGGTGGACCCTGGCAGACGGGACCGTTCACCCCACCGGCTACTGGGCGGAGGAGGTCGCCGAGCCCCACCGCGTCTTCCGCGAGGCCGGATGGGACATCACCGTCGCCACCCCCGGCGGCGTCGCGCCCACCCTCGACGGACTGAGCCTCGGTCCGGCCGGCGGCCTACCGCGCACCCGCAAGAAGGTCCGCGCCTACCTGGACTCGATCGCCGACGAACTGAACCACCCGGTCAGCCTCGACAGCGTCGACGAGTCCCGGTACGACCTCGTCTTCTATCCCGGCGGACACGCGCCGATGGAGGATCTCTCGGCCGACCCGGTCTCCGGGGAGCTGCTCACCCGGCGTCTGGCCTCCGGCCGGCCCCTCGCCCTGCTGTGCCACGCCCCCGCGGCCATCCTCGCCGCACGGAATCCCGACGGCTCGAATCCCTTCGCCGGCCGGCGCATGACGGGCCTGTCGAACACCGAGGAACGCCTCAACCGCTTCTCCCGCAAGGCCAAGTGGCTCCTTGAGGACCGCATGGTCGAGGCCGGCGTCCGGTACGACAAGGGCCGCGTGCCGCTGCGCCCGTACGTCGTCGTCGACGGGAACCTGTACACGGGGCAGAACCCGCAGTCCGCCACGGCCCTCGCCACCCGGCTCGTAGAGGCGCTCGGCACGCCGTCCACGGCCACCGGCCGACGCCCGCTGTCCTACCGGGGCACGACCGTGCTCGTCACCGGAGCCAGCTCCGGCCTGGGTGCCGAGCTGGCCCGCCGGCTGGCCGCGCGCGGCGCGCACCTGGTCCTGGTCGCCCGTCGTCGTGAGCGGCTCGACGAACTGGCCGCCGAGCTGTCCAGGGTTCACGCCGTCCGGGCCGAGGTCGTCACCGCCGATCTGGCGGCCCCCGGCGCGTCGGGACGACTCGTCGCGGACCTCGACGCGGCCGGGATCACCGTGGACTCCCTGGCGAACTGTGCGGGTTTCGGCCTCGGCGACGACTTCGTCGACGAGGATCCGGAGCGCATCTCCTCTCTGATCTCGGTGAACGTGACGGCGTTGACGGAGCTGACCCGTCTGCTCCTGCCGCGTCTGCTCGCGTCGGGGCGCGGGTTCCTGCTGAACGTGGCGAGCACCGCGGCCTACCAGCCGACGCCGGGCATGGCGGTCTACGGCGCGTCCAAGGCGTACGTCCTGTCCCTCACGGAGGCCATCGCCTCCGAGACCCGCGACAGCAACCTGCGTGTGCTGGCCATCAGTCCCGGCCCCACCCGCACGGAGTTCTTCGACGTCGCGGGCGGCGAGGGCCTCGCCGTCGGCCGCTTCCAGACGCCCTCGCAGGTCATCGACCTCGTGCTCGACGTCCTGGAGCGACGCAACGGTCCGGCGAGCGTCGTCTCCGGGTGGGCGAACCGCCTCTCGGCACGCGCCGCCACTCTCGCTCCGCGCCGCCTGACCCTCGCAGTGGCCCGGCGCGCGATCGACTGACCACGAGGAGACGACAGCCCTTGCGCAACGACGCCGCGGCGCACGGCTCGTCTTCGGTCACGCCGTCAGGCGGGCGAGGTGGCGACTCGCAGCACGTCCAGCAGCCCGCCGGGCGCGGAGCCGGCGTCGTCGTTCTGGGTTCGCCGGGCCGGCCACGGGATGGGAGCGATCCACGTCGATCCTCCTGCGCCGATCAGCCGGGAGTGGTGTGCCAGGGCCCGGCCGGTCCCTCTCCGACCCGCGTACGACGGCGGACTTCGGTGCGGCACTCCTGGCCGTCCGCCACCAGCGGAAGGGGCCCGCGGACCGTCCGGCAGACGCCGGTTGACGCCCATCGACCGTCCGCCTGCGACGCACGACACACGCCTCGATGTTTACAGTGATTACATCGGCCGCTATTGTGAGTGGTGCAAACATTTGTGCCACTCATGTTGGAGAGACCCGTATGACCAGCGAACTGTTCTCATCGCTACCCCTGCGCTCCGGGCAGGTACTGAAGAACCGGATCGCGAAGGCCGCCATGGAGGAGAACATGGCCGGTGACGGCCAGCTGCCCGACGAGCAGTTGCTCACCCTGTACCGGCAGTGGGCGGCCGGCGGCACGGGACTGCTGATCACCGGAAACGTCATGGTCCACGCCGAGGCGCTGACCGGCCCCGCCGGTGTCGTGCTCGACGAGGACGCCCCCCTGGCACCGTTCACCGAGTGGGCGAAGGCCGGCAAGTCCGGTGGCGGTGCGATATGGATGCAGATCAACCACCCCGGCCGCCAGGTGGCCTCCGACATGCCCGGCGTGGTGTGGGGGCCGACCGACATCGGCGTCAGCCTGGGCAAGCACAGCAGCCGCTTCGGCCGCCCGACCGCCATGACCCCGCAGCAGATCCAGGAGACCGTGGCGCGGTACGCGACGACCGCGCGCCGCGCCGAGCAGGCTGGCTTCGACGGTGTCGAGGTCCACGCGGCACACGGCTACCTGCTCTCCCAGTTCCTGTCCCCGCTGGTCAACAAGCGCACGGACCAGTGGGGCGGATCCCTGGAGAACCGCGCCCGGATGCTGCTCGACATCGTCCGCGCCGTCCGCGCCGCCGTCTCCCCCTCCTTCGCCGTCGCGGTCAAGCTCAACTCCGCCGACTTCCAGCGCGGCGGATTCGACGCCGACGACGCCCGCCAGGTGATCGCGATGCTCGAACCCCTCGGCGTCGACCTGGTCGAGCTCTCCGGCGGCAGCTACGAGAGCCCCGCCATGACCGGCCGCTCCACCGACGCCCGCACCCAGGCCCGCGAGGCCTACTTCCTGGACCTCGCCAAGGATCTGGTCACGACCAGCCCGCTCCCGCTGATGCTCACCGGCGGCATCACCAAGCGCGCGACCGCGGAGCGGGTCCTCGCCAGCGGCGTGGCCGTCGTCGGCATGGGCACCGCGCTCGCCGTCACCCCCGACCTGCCCGTCCGCTGGAGCCGGGGCCGCGAGGCCGACCGGCAGATGCGGCCGGTGAACTGGGCCGACAAGGCCCTCGCGTCCGCCGCGAGCATGGCCCAGGTGCGCCACCAGATGCGCCGCCTCGCCCGCGGAAGCAGCCCCAGGCCGGGCACCCACCCGGCGATCGCCCTGATCTCCGAACGGCGCAGGCAGCGCACGGCACTGCGCGGCTACCGCGCCTGGCTGTCGAAGCGCCAGAGCGCGGCCTGAGCGGTGCCGCTCAGCACTGAGGGCCACATGGACCCCCTTCCATGTTGACGTCGCAAACATAGCGCCCTACAGTCAACCCGATCCAATGTATACGCCGCTTACATCCAAGTGAGGAAACACGTCATGCCGTCGAACCAGCAGGACGTCGTCAAGGTCGATCTGGGAGGCCGCGAGGTCGCGGTCCCCAAGGGCGGCCTCTACGACCGCTACCGCATGAGCCCCGACCTCGACGCGATCGACCGGGACCCGCGCGTCAGCGGCGTGGACTTCTTCCGGAAGCTCCCGAAGATCAAGGTCGACTCCCCGATCGGCCCCACGCTCACCCCGAACTTCTACTACAGCATGTCGTCGGCCCGGCTCACGATGCTCGCGCCGTCCCGCGCGATCCGCGCCCGGCTGCCCGAGGAGCTGTCGCCGCTGGAGGTCGTGCCCGGCCTCGGCCTGGTCTCGGTCATGTTCTTCCGCTACGACGTGTGCGACATCGACTTCTACACCGAGGCGGCCGTCGGCATCGCGGTCAAGCCCGCCCGGCACGGCAAGCTCGGCTTCTTCGACCTCGTCACCGGCCTGAAGAACGAGCACCTCGACTCCTACGTCCTGTCGCTGCCGGTCAACTCGGAGATCGCGCAGGTCCGCGGCCACGACGGCTACGGCTTCCCCAAGTGGGTCACCGGCCTGGACGTCGACATCAACCACCACCGGACGACCGCCCGCGTGGCCAACGACTCCGGCGGTGTCGACCTGTCGCTCCTGGCCAACACCCCCACCCAGAGGGCCTACGTGAGCGGGGAGCGCGTCGGATCGCTGACCTCGTACACGAAGATCGACGGCGCGTGGCACTCCACCCTGAACCAGACGAACGTGCTGAACGCCGGCACGACGCGCGGCACCAGCGGGATCGCCCTCCAGCTCGGTGAGGGCCGTATGTCCGACGACCTGCGGTCCCTCAAGCCGAAGCGGACCATCCAGTTCGACGTCATGACCGAGGGCCAGGCCGCTCTGCACATGCCGGTCCCCACCTCCGTCCACAGCCGAAGCAAGTAACGAAGGAGCCCCGCCATGGCCACCGCACCCGCCGGCCCGACGACCGCCCGCCGCCTGGGTCTTCCCGCCTCCGTCACCCCGTCCTTCCTCCAGCGGCTGTCCACCCAGGTCTCGGCCGCACCGGACGCCGCACGGGTCACCACCAGCGCCCCCTACACCGGCGTCCCCCTGGCCGACTTCCCGGTCTCCACCCCCGACGACGTCGAGGCCGCGTTCGTCCGCGCCCGCACCGCGCAGAAGACGTGGGCCGCCACGCCGATCGCGGAGCGCAAGAAGATCCTGCTGCGCTACCACGACCTGATCCTGGCCCGCCAGGACGAGGCGCTCGACCTGATGCAGGCCGAGAACGGCAAGACCCGCCGCGACGCGTTCCTCGAAGTGGTCGACATCGGCATCGTCTCCCGCTACTACGCACGCAACGCCGCCAAGTACCTCGGCCCCAAGCGCCGCCGCGGCGCGATCCCGCTGCTCACCCACACCACCGAGCTGCGCCACCCCAAGGGCGTCGTCACCGTCGTCTCGCCGTGGAACTACCCGCTGAGCATGGCCGCCAGCGACACCATCGCCGCCCTCATGGCCGGCAACGCCGTCGTCCAGAAGCCCGACACCCAGACCGCCCTGACCGCGCTGTGGTCGATGGACCTCATGTACGAGGCCGGCCTGCCGAAGGACGTGTGGCAGATGGTGATCGGCCGGGGCAGCTCCATCGGCGACGCGCTGATGAACAACGCCGACTACATGATGTTCACCGGCTCCACCGCCACCGGACGCCAGATCGCGAGCGACGCGGGCCGGCGTCTGATCGGCGCCTCCCTCGAACTCGGCGGCAAGAACCCCATGATCGTCCTCGACGACGCCGACATCGAGAAGGCGGCCGACGGTGCCGTGGCCGCCTGCTTCCCCTCCACCGGGCAGCTGTGCGTCTCCGTCGAGCGCCTGTACGTCGCCGAGTCGATCCGTGACGAGTTCGTCGCCGCGTTCACCCGGCGCACCAAGAACCTCAAGATCGGCGCCGCCTACGACTACAGCGTGGACTTCGGCAGCCTCACCACCCCGGCCCAGCTCAGGACCGTCACCGAGCACGTGGACGACGCGGTGGCCAAGGGCGCCACCGTGCTGGCCGGCGGCAGGGCGAGGCCCGACCTGGGACCGCTGTTCTACGAACCGACGATCCTCACCGACGTCACGCCCGAGATGACCCTGTACGGCCACGAGACCTTCGGCCCCGTCGTCTCTGTCTACACCTACCGCGACGCCGACGAGGCCGTCTCCCTGGCCAACGCCACCGCGTACGGCCTCAACGCCAGCGTCTGGAGCCGCAACGGAGCCCGCGGCCGGGCCGTCGCCGCCCGTGTCCACGCCGGCACCGTCAACGTCAACGAGGCCTTCGCCGCAGCCTGGGGCAGCATCGACGCCCCGATGGGCGGCATGGGCGACTCCGGGCTCGGCCGCCGCCACGGCGCCGACGGCATCCTCAAGTACACCGAACCGCAGACCATCGCCCACCAGCGCATCCAGGGCTTCTACCCGCCGTCGGGCATCAGCCCCGAGTCCTGGGCAGGTCTCCTGACCGGAGCGCTCAAGGTGCTCAAGGCAGCCGGAGTCCGCTGACACGGCGGCTGTCGTACGGCAGCCGCCCGGATCGGGGCCGCGATCACTTACGATGTATGCGGCGTTCACATATGAGAGGGAATGTGGACATCGTAAACATTAAGGATGTGTCCTATGCCTCCGACCGGCACCTACCATCACGGCGATCTGCGCGCCGCCTGCCTGCAAGCCGCGCGCGAACTCCTCGAGGAGGACGGCAGCGCGGGACTCTCGCTGCGCGCGGTCGCCCGGCGTGCCGGGGTGTCGGCCACGGCCCCCTACCGCCATTACGCGGACCGCGAGGCGCTCGTCTCCGCCGTCGCCGCCGAGGGCTACCGGGAACTGGCCGGGCACCTGGCCGCCGCCCATCCCGCGCCCTCGACGCCCGGCGAACTCGCCGATGTCGCCGTCGCCTACGTCCGGTTCGCGCTGGAGCACCCGGCGCTGTTCCGGGCCATGTTCGCCGAGCCCTGCGATCCGACCAGCGAGGAGCGGGTCGCCGCGACCGCCGCGATCTCGGAGTACGTCCGCGGCATCGTCCGGGCCACCTTCCCCGGTGTGGACGCCGAGGCGCTGTCCACCACGGTGTGGGCCCTCGTCCACGGTCTGGCGTTCCTGCATCTCGACGGCAAGCTCGACGCCTCCTCCCCTGAAGTCGTCGCCGCCCAGGTCCGGTCCGCCGTCCACGCGCTGTTCAACGCGTCCCCGGCGATGGCGCAGTCGGCGACCGCGCGGACAGCGGGGTAGGCCGCCGGCACCGGCCCGAGGTCGAGGTCCCGGTGCGAACCAACGCCGGTGCCGGCGGTCGCTCACGGCGTGGTGAGGACGAGGACCGTGTTCTGGCCGCCGAAGCCGAAGGAGTTGCTGACGACCGCGTTCAGGGACGCGGGGCGCGGGGCGCCGGTGACGACGTCCAGTTCCAGGCCGGGTTCCTGGCGGGTGAGGTTGGCGGTGGGCGGGATGGTCTGGTGCTCCAGGGTCAGGACGCTCAGGGCTGCCTCGACGGCGCCGGACGCGCCCAGGCAGTGGCCGAGGATGCTCTTCGCCGCGGTGACCGGGGGCGGGGTGCCGCCGAAGGTCCGCAGCAGGGCCTTGGCCTCGGCGGCGTCGCCGGCGGGCGTGGAGGTGCCGTGGGCGTTGACGTGGCCGATGTCCGCTGGGGCGCAGCCGGCTTGCAGTAGGGCGGCGCGCAGGGCCTGCTCGGCGCCCCCGCCGTCGGGGTGGGGCGCGACCGGGTGGTGGGCGTCGCTCGTCGCCGCGTAGCCGCGCAGGAGGGCGCGGGTGCGGGCGCCTCGGGCCAGGGCGTGGTCGGGGTGTTCCAGGACGAGCACGGCGGCGCCCTCCGACAGGACGAAGCCGTCGCGGCCGGTGTCGAAGGGACGGGACGCCGCCCGCAGGTCGGGATTGCGGGACAGGGCGTGCAGCTGGGTGAAGCAGGTGGCGGTCATGCGGCTGCGTCCGGATTCGCTGCCGCCGGCCAGGATGATGTCGCAGGCGCCGGAGGCCAGGAGGTCCCTGGCCACGCCCAGGGCGGTGGCCCCGGAGGCGCAGGCGCTGGACACGGTGAAGTTGGGGCCGCGCAGGCCGAGGTCGATGGCGACCTCGGCGGCGGCGGAGCTGGGCACGCTGCGGGGCAGTGCCAGGGGTGAGACGCGGGTGGGCTGTTCCCGGTCGAGGAGGCCGAACTCGCGGGCGTAGGTCTCCAGGCTGTTGCTGCCCACGCCGAGGACGACACCGATGCGGGTCGGGTCCGGGGCGCCGGCTTCGAGTTTGGCGTCGGCCGCGGCCTGGCGGGCGGCGGTGAGGGCGAGTCGGGTGAAGCGGTCCAGGCGCCGGGCCAGGCGGCGGCCGTGCGCGGCGAGGGGGTCGAGGTCGTCGATGTGGCAGGAGTGGTCGACGGGCAGTCCGGCCAGGACCGGGTCACGGCGGGCGAGGCTCTCGCCTCGCAGCACGCGGGCCCAGGTCTCCTCGGTGGTGGGTCCGGCCGGGGTGATCATTCCGATGCCGGTGACGGCGGCTTCAAACACCATGGCGGACGCTCCCGGGCCGAGCAGGGCCGGTGGTGCCGGCCCAGTGGGGGTGGGCAGGCTCGGGACTCGGCGACGGACGCATTCCCCGCGCCGCACTCGTCCGGCGTCCGCATGCGCGTCCGCGTGTCGGGCATCGGCTCGCGGTGGCCCCGGAGGCGGCGGCCGGACCGATGGCGATGGCCGTTCCGGTAGCGGCCGGGACGATGGCGGCAGCCGGACCGGTGGCGAAGGCCGACCCGGTAGCGATGGCCAACCCGGTGGCGGCAGCCAGACCGATGGCGGTGGCCGGACCGGCAACAGCCGGGACGATGGCGGCAGCCGGAGCCGTGGCGACGGCCGGACCCATGGCGGCAGCCGGACCGATGGCGATGGCCAGCCCGGTGGCGACGGCCGCCCCGTTAGCGGCCGCACCGATGGCGGCAGCCGGGCCGACGGCGACAGCCCGTGGATGCGGCAGGGCGTCACCGGCCGGGGCCGGGCAGAGGACGGTGGTCATCGGCGTACGTGGGATCTTCCGTGGGCGGCGGACGGCGTGGTCAGGGGCGGCGGAAGACGGCGACGGAGTTGTGGCCGCCGAAGCCGAAGGAGTTGGTGATCACCGCGTGCAGGGACGCCGAGCGGGGCCGGCCGGTGACGATGTCCAGCTCCAGGCCGGGTTCCTGCCGGGTCAGGTTCGCGGTGGGCGGGATGAGCCCGTGATGCAGGGTCAGCACACCGCAGACGGCCTCGATCGCTCCGGCCCCGCCGATGGCGTGTCCGAACACGCTCTTGTTCGCGGTGACGGGAGGCGGGTCGGCGAAGACCTGGCGCAGCGCGCGGGCCTCGGCCCGGTCGTTGAGGGCCGTCGAGGTTCCGTGCGCGTTGACGTGGCCGATGTCGCCCGGCGCGAGGTCCGCGTCGCCGAGGGCCACCCGCATGGCGCGCGCGGCGCCGTCGCCGTCGGGATGGGGGGCGACGCAGTGATGGGCATCGGCGGTCGAGCCGTAGCCGGCGAGTTCGGCGTAGACGGGGGCGGAGCGGGCCCGGGCGTGACCCGAGCGTTCCAGGACCAGGGCGCCCGCTCCCTCGCCGAGGACGAAGCCGTCGCGGTCGGTGTCGAAGGGCCGCGAGGCGGCCGCCGGGTCCTCGCGCCGCTCGGAGAGGGCACCCATGCGCCAGAAGGAGGCGGAGCCCACCGGGCAGCGCGGGGAGTCGGCCCCGCCGGCCACCACGATGTCGCAGGCTCCGGCGTCCAGCAGGAGTTTGGCCGCGCCCAGAGCCGCGGTACCGGAGGCGCAGACGGTGCTGGTGCACATGGTCGGCCCCGTGGCGCCGAGGTCCAGGCTGACCTCGCCGGCGGCCATGCCGGGCTGGCTGCGGGCGACGAGACTGGGCGAGAGGGTGCTGTAGCGGCCCTCGACGATCTTCGTGTACTCGCGGGTGTGGTCGAGCGCGGTCCCGCCGACGCCGATGACGACGCCGACCCGGGTGCCGTCCCACTCCTGCGGAAAGAGACCGGCGTCGGCGACGGCCTCCCGG
>NZ_WWHX01000803.1 GCF_009862125.1 Streptomyces sp. SID5910 | reverse complement strand
TATGCCCAGGATCAGCCGGTGGAACTTGAGCGCCCCGGCGGCCCGGCGCGCCAGCGCCATGCCGGAGGAGCGGATCTCGGAGGCGGACTCCTTGACCGGAGCCATCCCGGTCTGGTGCCGGGCGACGCCCACCAGGTCGGTCTCGGCCTTGATCAGGATCGCGCCGAGGGCGGCCAGAGTGCCGAGGAAGGCCCACAGCCAGTCGATCCGCCCGGTGCCGAACAGGTCGGCGGCGCGCAGGCCGAGGCCGACCAGGACGGCGGCGTCGGTGAGGTAGGCGCCGACGCGGTCCAGGTAGACGCCGCCGAGGGAGTACTGCTTCTTCCAGCGCGCGATCTCGCCGTCGACGCAGTCGAGCAGCAGGTACAGCTGGACCGCGACCACGCCGAGCACGGCGCCCCAGATGCCCGGCACGAGCAGCGCCGGGGCCGCCAGCACGCCGCAGACGGTCATCAGGTACGTGAGCTGGTTGGGCGTGATCCTGGTGTTCACCAGGTAGCGGTCGATCCGCAGCGAGACCTCGCGCATGTAGAGGCGTCCCGCCCAGTGCTCACCGCTGCGCCGGTCCTTGACCCCCGCGGGGTGCACGACCGGGCGGAGTTCAGCTACCGATGGCCTTGACATAGTCGGCGTACGCGTCCCTGATCTGGTCGGTGGAGAGGTCGAGGTGTTCGAGGATGGTGTAGCGGCCCGGCCGGGTGTGCGGGGCGTAGCCGACGACCTGCACGAACTCGTCCAGGTCGAAGCCGATCTCGCCGGGCAGGACGGGCAGGCCGTGGTGGCGCAGTACCTCCGCCATCCGTCCGGCCGTCTCGGTGTCGCCGCGCAGGAACGTGGCGAACGCGCCGCCGAGGCCGCACTGCTCGCCGTGGAGCGCGCTGCGCTTGGGGAACCGCAGGTCGAAGGCGTGGCTGATCTCGTGGCAGGCGCCCGACGCGGGGCGGCTGTCGCCGGCCACCGACATCGAGATGCCGCACAGCACCAGCGCCTCGGCGAGCGTCGTCAGGAACGCGTCGTCGCCGGTGCCGCCGGGGTGGCGCAGGACGGCCTCGGCCGCCTGCCGGGCCATGGCGGCGGCCAGGCCGTCGACCTTCTCGCCGGTCTCGCGGTGCGAGAGCTCCCAGTCGGCCACGGCGGAGATCTTGCAGATCACATCGCCGATGCCGGCCCGCACGTAGCGCACCGGGGCCTCGCGGATCACGTCGAGGTCGATGACGATGCCGATCGGGTTGGGCACGCCGTAGGAGCCGCGGCCCGCGTCGTTGTCCAGCGTGGCGACCGGCGAGCACAGCCCGTCGTTGGCCAGGTTGGTGGCGACCGCGACCAGCGGCAGGCCCACCCGGGCCGCCGCGTACTTGGCGCAGTCGACGACCTTGCCGCCGCCGATGCCGACCACCGCGTCGTAGCGGCCGGCCTTCTTGATGGAGTCGGCGAGCCGGACGGCACCGTCGATGGTGCCGTCGGCCTCCGCGAACCAGTCGGCGCCCGGGAAGGCCGCGCCGAACCGCTCGCGCAGCACCTGGCCGGAGCCGTTGCTGATGGCGAAGGCCAGCCGCCCCGAGGGCGAGATCCGCTCGTCGGAGAGGATCGCCCCCAGGTCGTCCAGGGCGCCGCGGCGGATGTCGACGACGACCGGTGACGGGATGAGCCTCGTCAGTACCGGCACGCGATCTCCCGTCCCTTGGCGAGGTCGTCGTGGTTGTCGATCTCGACCCACTTGACGTCGCCGATGGGCTCCACGTCGATCCGGAAGCCGCGGTTGACCAGCTCCTGGTAGCCGTCCTCGTAGTAGAGCTGCGGGTCGCGCTCGAAGGTGGTCTTCAAGGCGTCGGCCAGCTCCACGGCGGCCTCGCCCTCGATGAGGGTGACGCCGATGTACTCGCCGGTCGCGTCGGCCGGGTCCATGAGCTTGGTGATGCGCTGGACGCCCTTGTCGGGGTCGACGACGACCTTCATCTCCTCGTCGGCGAGGGACTTCACGGTGTCCAGCGCGAGGATGATCTTCTTGCCGTCGCCGCGGGCGGCGAGCAGCGTCTTCTCGACGGAGACCGGGTGCACGGTGTCGCCGTTGGCGAGGATCACGCCGTCCTTGAGGGCGTCACGGCCGCACCACAGGGAGTAGGCGTTGTTCCACTCCTCGGCCTTGTCGTTGTCGATGAGGGTGAGCTTGACGCCGTACTTCCGCTCCAGCTCCTCCTTGCGGTCGTACACGGCCTCCTTGCGGTACCCGACGATGATCCCGACCTCGGTGAGGCCGACCTCGGCGAAGTTCGCCAGCGTCAGGTCGAGAACCGTGATGCTCTCCTCCGCGCCCTCGGGGCCGACCGGGACCAGTGCCTTGGGCAGGGTGTCGGTGTAGGGGCGCAGACGGCGTCCGGCGCCGGCCGCCAGCACGAGGCCGATCATGCGGGTTCTCCTTCGTCGTGTACGGCGGGTGCGCCGACCTTGTGGGCGGCGACCCAGAAACGGATGCTCTCGACGAGCACCACGAGGGCGACGGCCACGGCGAGGACCGTGAGCGCGACCTTGAAAGCGGAGGCGGTGAGCAGCACGGCCAGCACCGTGACCAGCAGCGTGCGGCCCTCGTGCCCCCCGATCGCCCGCACCAGCCAGTGCGGGGGCGCACCCGCGTTGCCGCGGATGCGGTAGACCGTGTCGTAGTGATGGTAGGCGACCGCGGCCACCAGCCCGAAAGCCGCCGGAAGCGCCCCGTTCACGTCCGCTTTCGCCGCCAGCACCAGGACGGTGCCGTACTCGGCGGCGCGGAAGAAGGGCGGGACCAGCCAGTCGAGGGCGCCCTTGAGGGGGCGGGCGACGGCGAGCGCGGAGGTCAGCACGTAGACGATCGCGGCGATGAGCGGCCAGGGACCGCCGAAGCCGGTGAAGGCGGACGTCGCGACCACGGTGAGGCCGCCGAGGAGCGCGACGGCGGGGGCGGTGAAGCCTGGGAGCCGGCGGGCGAATCCCCGCAGGCCCGCGGCGGCGGCCTCGGCGAGCGGGCCGGAGTCGGCGAGGTCGGCCAGCGCCTTCGCCGCCCGGTCGGTGCGGGTGGCCCTGCGGGTCAGCGAGCGCAGGACCCGGCCGGCCGTGGTGTACGTCGCGGCGAACGCGCAGCCGATCAGCAGCGCGTAGAAGGTGATCCGGGGGGTGGTGGCCGCGGTGAGGACGGCGATCATGGCCCAGCGTTCGCCGATGGGCAGGACGATCATGCGGCGCACCCAGACCGTCCAGCCGACGCTGTCGAGCTTGTCGGAGAGGGCCGCGGTGGGGCTGGTGTTGCCCGAGGCGTCGTGGTTGGCCTCGTTGAAGGAGAAGTCCACGACGTGCCGGCAGGTCTGGAGGACCATCGCGCCGAGGGCGAGGGCCCACACGTCGTCACCGCCGCGGGCGGCGCCGAGGGCGAGGCCCGCGTAGTAGGCGTACTCCTTGGCCCGGTCGAAGGTGGCGTCCAGCCAGGCGCCGAGCGTGGAGTACTGGAGCGAGTAGCGGGCGAGCTGCCCGTCCGTGCAGTCGAGGACGAAGGAGGCGATCAGCAGGACGCCGGCGGCGACGAAGCCGCCGCGGGTGCCGGTGGCCGCGCAGGCCGCCGCTATGAGCGCGGTGAGCAGCGAGGCGGTGGTGACCTGGTTGGGGGTCAGTCCGCGGCGCGCGCACCAGCGGGCGATGTAGCGCGAGTAGGGGCTGATGAGGAAGGTGGTGACGAAGCCGTCGCGGGCCTTGACCGCCGACCTCAGGCGTACGGCCTCGTCGTCGACGGAGGCGACGGCCTGCCGCGCCTCGTTGCGGGCCTGCGGGTCGGCGGGGACGACGGCGACGAGACTGCCGAGCTCCGGCCGGTGCACGTCGGCGCCGTCGGCGTCGAGGGCGCCGGCGATGCGGTCGGCGAGGCTGCCGACGGCCACCGCCGTACCCCCGCCCGCGGAGCTCTCCCGGGCCATCGCGCGGGTGAGCGCCTGGCGGGCGTCCGGCTGGGCGGTCACGGCGCCGGGGATCGCGGCGAGCGGGAAGCGGGGGTCGGTGAGGCCGAGGCGCAGGGCGTGCAGATGGCCCACGAAGCGGGCGTCGACCACGGCGACGCGCTCCTGGCCGGGCACCCGGGCGAGCAGCGTCTCGGCGTCCTGCGTGCCGGAGGCGATCCGCACGTCGAAGCCGAGGGACCGCAGCTCGCTCTCGACGGACGAACCGGGGACCGGCTGACCGGTGAGGATGGCGGTCGACAACCGAACTCACTCCCTGGTGCCGGCGCCAGCGCGCCGGTCCTGTGCATGGTGGGGTGCCCGTGCCTGGGGCACCCGGGCGGCATGTCGGCCGAGGTTATCGGATGCCCGGAACACGGTGTTCACCGCCCGTTTCACGGTCGGTCGACGCCGCTTGCACCCGCCTTGGCCGCGATCATCATCGGGGATCCGGGGCCCGCCCCACAAACCGCGCCCCCCAAACGGACATCAGGGGCGTCGCGCAGTGTCGGGGGATGTGCGCGGAGGGTCAGGGCGGCGTACGGGCGGCGCCCTGACCTGCGTAACGTTTCCGCAGGTCAGGGCACATGACAACGGTGTTCAGTGCCGCGTTGCCCGATACCCCCCGCCCGTAGTTGACTGAGAACCCGCGGACAAGGGAGGCGGCCTTCATGGGGGCTGGGCACGATCACGGGCACGCACACGGCGCGCACGGCGGCGGTACGGCGACGGCCGCGTACCGCGGCAGGCTGCGGGTCGCGCTGGCGATCACGCTCACCGTCATGGTGGTCGAGATCGTCGGCGGTGTGCTCGCCGACTCGCTCGCGCTGGTCGCCGACGCGGCGCACATGGCGACGGACGCCCTCGGACTGGGCATGGCCCTGCTGGCGATCCACTTCGCGGGCCGGCCGCCGAGCGACCGGCGCACCTTCGGCTACGCCCGTGCGGAGATCCTCGCGGCCCTGGCGAACTGCGTGCTGCTGCTCGGGGTCGGCGGGTACGTCCTGTACGAGGCGATCGAGCGGTTCGTCACGCCGGCCGGCACCGCGGGCGGGCTGACCGTCGTCTTCGGCGCGATCGGCCTGGTGGCGAACATGGTGTCGCTCACGCTGCTGATGCGCGGCCAGAAGGAGAGCCTGAACGTGCGGGGCGCCTTCCTGGAGGTGGCGGCGGACGCCCTGGGTTCACTGGCGGTGATCGTCTCGGCGCTGGTCATCGTGGCCACGGGCTGGCAGCCGGCCGACCCCATCGCGTCCCTGCTGATCGGTCTGATGATCGTGCCGCGCACCTGGCGGCTGCTGCGCGAGACGCTGGACGTGCTGCTGGAGGCGGCACCGAAGGGCGTGGACATCGCCGAGGTGCGCGCCCACATACTGGCGCTGGACGGCGTCGAGGACGTCCACGACCTGCACGCGTGGACCATCACCTCGGGCATGCCGGTGCTGTCGGCGCACGTGGTGGTGAGCGGCGAGGTGCTGAGCGCGATCGGTCACGAGAAGATGCTGCACGAGCTCCAGGGCTGCCTCGGCGTCCACTTCGACGTGGAGCACTGCACCTTCCAGCTGGAGCCCAGCGGACACGCGGAGCACGAGGCGCGGCTGTGCCACTGAGGCCGGGAGCGTGACGCCGAGGCCCGCCCCGGGAGCGTGACGCCGAGGCCGCGCTCCCGGTCCTGCCCCGTCCCGCTCCCCCTCGCTCCACTCGGTCACCTCGCGGGCGGTTCCCGGGGGATGGCGCCGGGCACGATCTTCCTTCGGGCCCCCTCGGCGTTCGACCGGTGACGGCCGCTGTCCGCGCCACCGCGCGGGACATGCGGGTGTGCCGGGAAGTGCCGGGAGTACCGAATACGTGGGGCACACTTGGGGCGCGAGGACCGATGTGAAGGATGGGTATGCCGATCACTCCTGCCACCGCGACGCACAGTTCGTCGAACGGCACCGCAGACGCGATTTTGCTGGAACTGGTCGACGAGAACGGCGCGACGGTCGGTACCGCGGAGAAGCTCGCCGCGCACCAGCCGCCGGGACAGCTGCACCGCGCCTTCTCCGTGTTCCTCTTCGACGAGCGCGGCCGGCTGCTGCTCCAGCAGCGGGCCCTGGGCAAGTACCACTCCCCCGGCGTGTGGTCCAACACCTGCTGCGGCCACCCCTACCCCGGTGAGGCGCCCTTCGCCGCCGCGGCCCGGCGGACGTTCGAGGAGCTCGGTGTCTCGCCGTCGCTGCTCGCCGAGGCGGGCACGGTGCGCTACAACCACCCGGACCCGGCCTCGGGGCTGGTCGAGCAGGAGTTCAACCACCTGTTCGTCGGCCTGGTGCAGGCACCGCCGCGGCCCGACCCGGAGGAGGTCGCCGAGACGGTCTTCGTGACCCCGGACGAGCTGGCCGAACGGCACGCGAAGGACACCTTCTCGGCGTGGTTCATGACGGTGCTGGACGCGGCCCGGCCCGCCGTCCGCGAGCTGACGGGGCCGTCCGCCGGCTGGTGAGTGGGGTCCGCCGACGCGGGGCGTGCCTGAGCGGGGGTCCGCTAGTGCGGGGCGGCGTGCTTGAGCGGCAGGGCGGCCCAGATCACCTTGCCGCCGCTCGCCGTGTGGGCCACGTCGCACGCCCCGCCCGCCTCCCGGGTGATCTCCCGGACCAGGAGCAGTCCGCGTCCGCCCGTCCGGCCGTGGTCGGTCTCCAGGGCGGTCGGGCGGTAGGGGTGGTTGTCCTCCACGGACACCCGGACCCACTCGGGTCCGACGGCGACCTCCACGGCGAGCGTCGGCGACAGCACGGCCGCGTGCCGGACGGCGTTCGTGACCAGCTCCGAGACGATCAGCAGCAGGCCCTCGGTCACGTCGTCGGAGACCGGGACGCCCTGGCGTACCAGCAGGTCCCGGACGGCGTGCCGGGCCTGCGGTACCGAGGCGTCGACGGCGGGCGCGGTGAACCGCCAGACGCCCTCGTACGGCAGCGGCCCGGCGGGCCCGGTCTCGTCCATCGTCCGGTCGCCACCCTCGGGCTCGATTGTCACCACACGCAAAGTGTTGGTAACGCGTCTCTCCGCACCGGAGGACTGAACACAAGTCAGCAGATATCGAACGGTTCTGATCGTTGGCGTACGACCCGGTCGGTTGTGGGACCGTTCCTGTCCCTCCCGTACCTGCTCCGCGGACCGTTCGGACGGGTGGATAGCATCCGGCCCATGGAGCCGCAACTGCTGCACCGGGTCTCCGACTCGGTCGCCACCGTCGTCGTCCACCACCCGGCCAAGCGCAACGCCATGACGGCCGCGATGTGGCGGGCGCTGCCGGAACTGCTCGGCGCCCTGGCGGACGACCCCGCGGTACGGGCGCTGGTGCTCACCGGCGAGGGCGGGACCTTCTGCGCCGGGGCCGACATCTCGACGCTGCGGGACTCCGCCGAGGAGGCGCAGCTGCTCGCCGTGCGCGCCGAGGAGGCCCTCGCCGCCTTCCCCAAGCCGACGCTGGCGGCGATCCGCGGCCACTGCGTGGGCGGCGGCGCCCAGCTGGCGGCGGCCTGCGACCTGCGGTTCTCCGAGGAGGGCGCGCTGTTCGGGGTCACCCCGGCCAAGCTCGGTGTGGTGTATCCGGCGTCGGCGACCCGGCGGCTGGTGTCGCTGGTGGGACCGGCCACCACGAAGTACCTGCTCTTCTCCGGCGAGCTGATCGACGCCGGGCGGGCGCTGCGCACGGGGCTGGTCGACGAGGTGCTGCCGGAGGGTGAACTCGACAAGCGGGTCGCCGAGTTCACCCGCGTCCTGGCCTCCCGTTCGCAGCTGACGCAGGCGGCGGCGAAGGAGTTCGCCGACGGCCGCACCGACCGGGACGAGCACTGGGCCGCGCAGGCACGCGGCAGCGGCGACACCGCGGAGGGCGTCGCCGCGTTCCTGGAGCGCAGGCAGCCGCGCTTCGGCTGGAGCGTGCCTACGTCAGGATGAACCGGTTGCGGGTGCGGAACTCCTCGACGAGCCACGCGGGGGCCTTCTGCGGGGACCCGGCGTCGTAGGGCGGCTGCGGATCGTACTCCGTCAGCAGCTGGACCGCCTGGGCGTGCTCGTCGCCGGCGATCCGGCCGACCAGGGTGAGGCCCATGTCGATGCCGGCGGAGACGCCGGCCGCGGTGACGTACTTGCCGTCGGTGACCACCCGCTCGCCGGTCGGCTCGGCGCCGTACCCCTTCAGTAGGTCCAGGGCCAGCCAGTGCGAGGTGGCGCGGCGGCCGGTGAGCAGTCCCGCCGCGGCGAGCAGCAGGGAGCCGGAGCAGACCGAGGTGGTCCAGGTGCTGGTGGCGTCGGCGGCGCGCAGCCAGTCCAGGAGGGCCGCGTTGTCCATCTGCTCCGTCTGGCCCGGACCGCCCGGCACGAGGACGACGTCCGGGGCCGGTACGTCCGCGAGGGTGCGGTCGGCGGTCAGCGCGAGGCTTCCCGTGTCGTTGCGGACGGGGCCGGTCCGCTCGGCGACGAACACCGTCTCGGCGTCCGGGACGCGGCTCAGGACCTCGTAGGGGCCCACGGCGTCGAGGGCGGTGAAGCGGTCGAAGAGGACGATGGCGATCTGCACGGGTTTCCTTTCGTGTGCCTTCGGTGAGCACTTGGGGGGGCGTGTCGTCAGCGGGCGGTGGCGGGCCGGAACCGGCGGCGGTACTCGGCCGGTGAGGCGCCGAGGGCCCTGACGAACGCGCGGCGCATGGCCTCCGGGGTGCCGTAGCCGCTGATCCGGGAGATCTCCTCGACGCCGTCGCCGCTGTCCTCCAGCAGCCGGCGGGCGTGTTCGAGGCGCACCCGGTCGACGTACCGGCCGGGCGTCGTGCCGGTCTCGGCCTGGAAGGCGCGGGCGAAGTGGCGCGGGGAGAGGGCGGCGCGGGCGGCGAGGGACTCGACGCTCAGGTCCGCGCCGGGGTGCTCGGTGATCCACTGCTGGACCTCGCGGAGCGGCTCGCGGCGCGCGGTCTGGGCGGCGAGCTGGGCGCTGAACTGGGCCTGGTTGCCGGGCCGGCGCAGGAAGACCACCAGATGGCGGGCGACGGTGAGGGCCGCGTCCCTGCCCAGGTCCTCCTCCACCAGGGCGAGCGCGAGGTCGATGCCGGAGGTGACACCGGCGGACGTGGCGACATGGCCGTCGCGGACGTAGATCGGGTCCGGGTCGACCTCGACGGCCGGGTGGTCGCGGGCGAGCCGGTCGCAGTACGCCCAGTGGGTGGTGGCGCGGCGGCCGTCCAGCAGGCCGGCCGCGGCGAGCAGGGCGGCTCCGGTGCAGACGGAGACCAGACGCGGTGCGCGGGGTCCGTGCTCGCGCAGCCATCCGACCAGGCGCGGGTCCGCGTTCCGGGTGCCCTGGCCGCCGGGGACCAGCAGGGTGTGCGGGGCGGGCGCCCCGGTGAGGGCCAGGTCCGGTACGACGGTCAGACCGCTGGACGTGCGCACCGGAGCGCCGTCCAGCGAGGCGGTGGCGATGCGGTACGTGCCCGGCGTGTGCTTCTCGGCGCCGGCGAAGACCTCCACGGGGCCGGTGACGTCGAGGCTCTGGACGTCGTCGAAGAGGACGACGAGAACGGTGCGCTGTGGCATGCCGTCGATTCTTCGGCCGCCCAGCCGTGGCCGCAATGACGAGTCCCCCACCTTTCCTGCCATGGCGTCCGCCGCCCTGGAGGACGTACTGAGCGGTTGGTAACGTGCCGCGCATGACAACCGCCACCCTCGACGCCCGCGCCGGCCGCCGCTGCCACAACGCGCTGAACTCGCTGCACTCGACCCACTACTTCTCGCCCGACCTGGGCCGGGAGCTGGCGGCCCTCGGGGTCACCGACCCCCGAGCCGTCAACTTCGCGGTGCGTGCCGCCGCGCTCGGCCCGGTCGGGGCCGGCGCCGTGACGGCGACGTTCTACAACTACAAGCACGACCTGGTGGCCCGGCACGTGCCCGCCGTGTGGGAGATCGTCACGCCCGCCCAGGTCCTCGCCGCGCGCACGCGCGCCGTCGACGCGACGCTGCGGCGCCTGCTGGGCGAGGAGGCCGTGGCGTCCGCGGAGATGGCGGAGGCGGCCGAGCTGGCGCTGCGGGCCGCCGAGGGCTGCTCGCGCGCCGCCCGCCCGCTGTACTCGGCCCACGCCGACCTGCCCGTGCCCGGCGAGCCGCACCTCGCGCTGTGGCACGCGGCGACGCTGCTTCGCGAGCACCGGGGCGACGGGCACCTCACCGCGCTGCTGGCCGCGGGCCTCGACGGCCTGGAGGCGCTGGTGACGCACACCGCGACCGGCAAGGGCCTGACGCCGAAGTGGAACTTCACCACCCGTGGCTGGACCCAGGAGGAGTGGGACGCGGCGTCGGACCGGCTGCGGGAGCGCGGAGTGCTCGACGACGCCGGCGAGCTGACCGAGGAGGGCGTCGCGCTGCGCGACGGGGTCGAGCGGGAGACGGACCGGCTGGACGAGGCCCCGTACACGCACCTCGGCGCGGAGGGCGTGGCCCGTCTGACGGAGCTGGGGACCGCCTTCGCGCGCGGGGCGCTCGGCGCCGGTGCCTTCCCGGCGGATCTGCTCGGCAAGCGCTGAGCCGCGGCCCGCGCACGGGGCATGCCGGGCCGATCACGAGGTACCCGTACTACTCCCGGCCGGAGGGGCCGGGAGTAGGAAAGGGGCTTTTCGTGTTCCGTGCCATCGCAGACGTCCTGCGCCAGATCGGCGGCGCCATTGCCACCGTCGTCACGCTTCCCTTCCGGGCCCTCGCCCGGCTCTTCGGCGGCGCCTCGTCCTCGGCCCGCAGGGCCTGACGCGGCGTCCCCCGGTGTCGTCCGGCCGCGACGGGCCCGGGTGGCGCCCTGATCCCCGATTGTCGGCGTCACCTGCCACAATTGCCGCGCAACCTCTGTGAGAAGGCGGTACGGGATCGTGACGACACCCGGGTCCAGCGCGTCCATCGACGTGAGGTCCATCGAAAGCAGGATCGCCGAGGAGCTCGGCGTACGGGAGCGGCAGGTGAAGGCCGCGGTGGAGCTGCTCGACGGCGGCTCGACGGTGCCCTTCATCGCCCGCTACCGCAAGGAAGCGACCGAGATGCTCGACGACGCGCAGCTGCGCACGCTCGAGGAACGGCTGCGCTATCTGCGGGAGCTGGAGGAGCGGCGTACGGCGATCCTCGACTCGGTGCGCGAGCAGGGCAAGCTCACCGAGGAGCTGGAGGCCCGGATCCGCGAGGCGGAGACCAAGGCCCGCCTGGAGGACATCTACCTGCCGTTCAAGCCCAAGCGGCGCACGAAGGCGCAGATCGCGCGCGAGGCCGGTCTGGAGCCGCTGGCCGAGGGCCTGCTCGCCGACCCGTCGGTGGACCCGCTCGCCGCGGCCGCCGCGTTCGTCGACGCCGGCAAGGGCGTGGCCGATGCGCAGGCCGCCCTGGACGGCGCCCGGTCGATCCTCACCGAGAAGTTCTCCGAGGACGCCGACCTGATCGGTGAGCTGCGCGAGCGCATGTGGAAGCGCGGGCGGCTGGCCGCCAAGGTGAAGGCGGGCAAGGAGGAGGCCGGCGCCAAGTTCGCCGACTACTTCGACTTCGCCGAGCCGTTCACCGAGCTGCCCTCGCACCGGATCCTCGCGATGCTGCGCGGCGAGAAGGAGGACGTCCTCGACCTCGTCCTGGAGCCCGAGGAGGCCACCGAGGGCCCGTCGTCGTACGAGGGGATCGTGGCGGGCCGGTTCGGGATCGCCGACCGCGGCCGGCCCAGCGACAAGTGGCTCGCGGACACGGTCCGCTGGGCCTGGCGCACCCGCGTTCTCGTCCACCTCGGCATCGACCTGCGGCTGCGGCTGCGCACGGCCGCCGAGGACGAGGCGGTGAACGTCTTCGCGGCCAACCTGCGTGACCTGCTGCTGGCCGCCCCGGCCGGTACGCGCGCCACGCTCGGCCTCGACCCGGGCTTCCGTACGGGTGTGAAGGTCGCGGTGATCGACGCGACCGGCAAGGTCGTGGCCACCGACGTGATCCACCCGCACGTGCCGGCCAACCGGTGGGACGAGGCGATCGCCAAGCTGGCGCGGCTCGCGAAGGAGCACGCGGTCGAGCTGGTCGCGATCGGCAACGGGACGGCGTCCCGCGAGACCGACAAGCTCGCCGGTGAACTCATCACCAAGCACCCGGAGTTGAAGCTCACCAAGGTGATGGTGTCCGAGGCGGGCGCCTCCGTGTACTCGGCCTCCGCCTTCGCCTCGCAGGAGCTGCCCGACATGGACGTGTCGCTGCGCGGCGCGGTGTCGATCGCGCGCCGGCTCCAGGATCCGCTGGCCGAGCTGGTGAAGATCGACCCGAAGTCGATCGGCGTCGGCCAGTACCAGCACGACCTGTCCGAGGTGAAGCTGTCGCGCTCGCTGGACGCGGTGGTCGAGGACTGTGTGAACGGCGTGGGCGTGGACGTCAACACGGCCTCCGCGCCGCTGCTGTCCCGTGTCTCCGGCATCACGTCCGGGCTCGCCGAGAACATCGTGTCGCACCGGGACGCCAACGGGCCGTTCCGGTCGCGGACCGAGCTGAAGAAGGTGTCGCGGCTCGGGCCCAAGGCGTACGAGCAGTGCGCGGGCTTCCTGCGGATCCGGGGCGGTGACGATCCGCTGGACGCGTCCAGCGTGCACCCCGAGGCGTATCCGGTGGTGCGGCGGATGGTGAAGACCGCCGGGCAGGAGGTGGCCGGGCTGATCGGCAACACGGGTGTGCTGCGGTCGCTGAGGCCGGCGGAGTTCGTGGACGAGAAGTTCGGTCTGCCGACGGTCTCCGACATCCTGCGGGAGCTGGAGAAGCCGGGGCGGGACCCGCGGCCGGCCTTCAAGACGGCCACCTTCAAGGAGGGCGTGGAGAAGCTCTCCGACCTGGCGGCCGGGATGGTGCTTGAGGGGGTCGTCACGAACGTGGCCGCGTTCGGGGCGTTCGTGGACGTGGGTGTGCATCAGGACGGGCTGGTGCATGTGTCGGCGATGTCCAAGACCTTTGTGAAGGATCCTCGGGATGTGGTGAAGCCCGGGGACATCGTGAAGGTGAAGGTGCTGGACGTCGACATTCCGCGGAAGCGGGTGTCGTTGACGTTGCGGTTGGACGACGAGGCGGCTCCGCAGGGGGAGCCGAAGAAGGAGCGTGGGGGCAAGCCGCCTCGGCAGCGGCAGCAGCGGCAAGGGGGTGCCGGGGGTGGTAAGGGGCGCCCGGGTTCGGCGCCTGCGCCCTCCAACGGGGCCATGGCTGACGCCCTGCGAAGGGCCGGGTTGGCGTAGCTGAGCGGGGGTGGGTGTCGCGGACCGGCGCTTGCCGGGTGCCGCTGCGCCCACCCGTGCCGCCCC
>NZ_WWHX01000802.1 GCF_009862125.1 Streptomyces sp. SID5910 | reverse complement strand
GTCAGGGGTGACCTCTTCGGAGAAGGTCGCCGCCCGACGCCGCCACTCATTCACGGACGATTTGCGTGACTGGCACCCTGGCCACCAGGACGATCAGGACCTGGGGACGACCGGGTGGTCAAGCTGGCGAAAGGACCGCACCACTGCGATGACACAGGCGATGACCAGGCTGACGACCCAGCCGCCCAGACTCCTCAGCGCGTCCACGATGCTCGTCGCGCCCTCCACACCGCGCGGAGGTACCAGCCCTTTCGGATCGTAGACGAGCGCCAGCGCGTCCCCCGGCCGGGTGGACCGCGTGCACCCCCGCCAGATCCGGGCGGCGGAGGGCGCTCCGTCACGGTTTTCCACCGAGCAGATGTAGCGGCCCCGGGCCCCAGACGCCTCCTCACGCGCCTGGACAGACCTCACGACCACGGACCGCTCCTGCCCCCGGGCCGTGAGGACCACGCCGGCTGCGATCTGAGGCGTGTGCAGTGCGAGGCCCACGGCCAGGACGGCGACGATCCCCACCAAGGCCCGGCCGGCGCGAACGAGGAACAAGTAGAGGACCAGCCCCAGCGCGCACACCACGCCTGCATCGCCCGCGACGAAGGCGGACTCGCCGGTCCAGGCGCCGAAGAATCCGGCACCCACGATCAGCCCCGTACCGAGGACTCCGGCGCAAAGGCCCTCGCCGATCAACATTCGAGGCGGCAGGCCCATGAACTCCGCAGGCCCCCAGACCATGGCGCGCACATGAGCCGCCGCGTAAGACCCGTCGACGGACGGACCAGAGTGCAGTCTGCTCATACGTAGGCCCCCCCTCACACCCGCAACGGGCATGGGACTCGCACCCATGCATCATTGCATTATGCAAAATAGCGTCGGGTATCGTCACTCCCAGCCGAGCGGAGACAGCTCGGTGTCGGCAGCCGGCGCGGAGGGCTCCGCGCCCGCCTCATTGAAGGCGGCCAGGGCGCCGATCAGCACCAACCGCTGCTCCGGTCCCAGACGTTCGACGATGGCGGCAATCTCCGCGCGCCGCCGGGCGGTGACCTCCTCGACCGTACGGCGACCCTCCGGCGTCAGACGCAGCAGGGTCTCGCGTCGGTTGTCGGGATTGACCTGGCGGTCCGCCAGCCCGGCGGCGATGAGCCGGTCCACCATGCGCATGGCAGTAGAGGGAGCGACATGGAGGAACTCGGCGAGAGCGACCAGCTTGCTGGCACCCCGGGTGGACAGGACGACCAGCATCCGGAACTGCGGCAACGTTACCCGGTCCTCGACAGCGGACAGAGAACGGGCGGAGACCGCCACCAGCAGCCGGGACGCGGTCAGCACCTCCCGCGTGACGGCATCGACATCGTCCGTGGCCCCCTCGTGGGACCCGCGCTCCACCATGGATCCTTTCTACCCGGGATCCATCATTTAGACTGTGCAAAATTTTGCCTGCCGAAGTGACGAACCACGGGTCTTCCGCCCCGTCGAGACGGGGAGTGGACACCACCCACCCTCTGGAAGGCGAGCATGACACCTGATGAAGCGGACCCCGCCAGACCACGCGTTCCCACTGGCTGGCGTCGGCTGGCCGCTCGCGCGCCCATCCTCATGTTCCGGGCCGGCCTGGGACCCCTGCTCGGCAAACGGTTGCTGCTGTTGCACCATGTGGGCCGAGTCAGCGGAAGCGATCGCAGAGTGGTCCTCGAAGTCGTGGCGCACGAGGCCCCGTACCGCTCCTGGACAGTCGCGTCCGGCTTCGGCCCGCGCGCCGACTGGTACCGCAACCTACGTGCCCAGCCGAAGACGGTCGTGCAGTACGGCAACCGCCACCACGCAGTCACCGCCCGCTTCCTCACTTCGGACGAAGGCGCCGAGATCATGACGCACTACGGCCGGCGCCACCCTCGCACCGCCCGCCGCCTGTGCGCCTACCTGGGACTGCCCGCCGACGGCACCGAGTCGGCCCTGCGCGAAGCCGGGCGCACGATCCCCTTCGTCCGCCTCGAGACAGACACCTGTCCACCGGACACGCCGAACTGACCATGACACCGACACCCCGGAAGTGAGCGACAGTGTCGAACCCCACCCCTGATTCGGTGTGGAGACGATTTCTCACGGACAGCGAGGAAGCCATCGCCCGTTCCGCACCGAGAGAGCCGTCAGCCCGGGAACGGATCGCCCATCCGGAGAGGAACGGCCACGTGGGCGACGCCTGGCTTCCCGACAGCGCACTGCCCGAACCCTCATGGCGCCTTCTCGACACACGCCGGCGAATACATCGCCTCGGGCGCATTCTGGCAGGCGGGGCCGCGGTCGCTGTTCTCATAGGACTCTTCTCCTGCCCTTCCGAAGAGCCCCCGAGCCTGCCCACAGGACAAGAGAGCGGCTCGCCGCCGCCCCAGACCTCCAGTGCCGTTGTCGAGTCACCGCCCCCGGCCCACCCGCCCGTTGAGTCGGCGGATGCGGCGTAGAGCGGTCCCAAGGCTCGAACACATTGCTGGTCCAGCCCGTCAGACCCTGGACCGACACCTCAACGTGTTCGCTGAGCTCCGGCGGGACATCGCGCGGCCGGGAAGTACGGACGACTGCCTCAGGGGGCGATGGGGGGAGGCAGTGAGTGACCGGCGAGATCTGGTCGGCTACGAGCAGATACTGACGGAGGCCGCTTCCACCGGACGTCGTCTGCCCCGGGACGAACTCGCCCCCAGGCGCGCGCTCGGCGAACGGGCAGCGGAGGCCGGGCACGGGCGCCTCCTGGTGAGCCACCACCTGACCGCCACGCTGCCGTCTGGCCCTGCTTCTCCGCGCCGAACGACCGGGCCCTCGCAGCCGTCCACCAGGTCATCGACGCGTTCGCCGAGAGCTGCGAACGCGCTCAGCGGCTCGCCGTACGGCGGGAAGAGGCCGTGCGCCGGGGGTGGGGCGGCGAACCTGGATGCCCCACGGGCGGCAGGTCGACTCAAGGCAGAACAAGGGACTCCCGTGGCGGCCCTGAGAACAGCGCCAGCGCCCGGGAGATCATGCGGATCCTGCGCTTCGACCGAGATCCCTCCCTTGTGGTGTACGCAGAGGTCAGCGACGGCTCAGACCCTCTGCCGACAGTCGCGGAGCAACTGCGTGCGGTCGACGTCGAGTCGGAGCGGGCCCTCCGGGCAGGCAGTCTGCTCGGTCACGTATGCGACCGGCGTCGACCAGCGCGTCGGTGAGGTCACCGTCGTCTTCGCGGAACCACAGGATCACTGCGTCAGCGGGACCGTCGTGCTCTTCGTCTACCAGCTCCGTGACGGTTGCCTTCTCGATCGCCTCGCGAAGTTCCTGGCTGGCGTCGCTGTCGTGCCCGATCTCCATGACGACCTGACCGGGTTGGAAGCAGTACCTGTCAGGCAGGTTCGTCTCCGCGTGATCTGTTGTCGCTGACATCGATGATCTCTGCATACGGAGTGGCTGGTGGGCTTGGTCTGAGTCATCCGAGGTCCCACAGAACGTCCTTCAGGAAGAGGGCGGGGTCGATGGCGATGCCGAGCGTTCGGGAGGCGTCCCCCACTCATACCAGCGGCGGGGCGAGTTCGCCGTTCGGGGCGATGAAGGAGAGTCCTCATGCGCACGCGCTCTGTCCTCGCCGCTGCGCCACTGGCCGCATCCACCGCGCTCGGCGGCGCCGCCGCTTTCGGCACCGACACCGGCCCGGCAGGCGGTCCCGCCCGGTTGCCACGAAGACCACCGACCGGGCGCTCCGCCTACGGGACGAGCAACCCACGCCTGTGCAACTGCTGCGGCTACTCGTGCTGCGTGCTTGATCTTGGCAGTCAGCCCACCTCGAGAACCTCCGAGACCATGGTCGGCGGGCTCGACTGCGGCGCCCACCGGGCGGCTCTAGTGCCGTGACCGGGAAGGTTTGCCGGGTAGGCGGTGCAGAACGACGTGGCGCCGATCGGCTGGGGGTTGTCGTACCCCCAGTGTAGCGTCCGGGCCGGAGTCAGATCATGTTCTGTGGTTGACGGAGGCGCGCGGATGACAAGTACGACGGGTCAGGCCATGGTGGGCGGCGTCCCAGCTGAGCAAGATCCAGGCGCAGGGCGCCGTTCGGTGAACGCTGAACTCGCCGCGCTCAAGGGTGCCCTGGACAGCCAGCGCGCGCACGTCGTTGGGATCCTCGAAGGGGTCTCGGAGGAGGATCTGCGGCGGCCGGTGCTGCCCAGCGGTTGGAGCTGCCTGGCGTTGCTGCGCCACCTCACGGTGGATGTCGAACGCTTCTGGTTCCCCGGAGTGATCGCGGGCGAACCGGATGTGGCCGGACAGCTCGCGGCAGGCGCGGAGGCGCACTGGTACGTCCCCGAGGGGATGAGCACCAGGGAGGTCTTCGCCGACTACCGGGCGGCCATCGCACGCGCAGACGTCGTGCTCGCCGCCGCCAACCTGGACCAGGAGCCTGCCGCGTGGCCCGTGGACATCTGGCCGACCTGGCGGCTGCCCGACGTGCGCCGCATCCTCATCCACGTGCTCACCGAGGTCGCCTGCCACAGCGGTCACTTGGACGCGGCACGCGAACTGATCGATGGCACCACCTGGCTCGGCGGCAACCCCTACGCTGGATAGTCCTCTGCGGGTTCCCTTCTCGCTGCGAACACGGGCTCGTTCACGACGCTGAGCGACCAGAACATCGGGGTGCCGGGAGTTGGCGTTGCGCCAGCGCAGGTATCGCAGCAACTCCCTCGTCCGAACTGTGTGGTTGGGGTGATGCGAGTTGGCGAGCGTGAACTGCCGCAGCGGACCGAAGTGCGCCTCGATCGGGTTCGCCCAGGAGGCGTTGGTCGGCGTGAAGCACAGCTCGACCTTGTTCTTCCGGGCCCACCGGCGGATCTTGCTGCCCTTACGGGCGGACAGATTGTCCAGGACCACGTAGATCGGGGCGCCGTCCGGCCGGGCGGCCCGGATCGACTGCAGCGCGGCCAGCGACGGAACGGCGCCCTTGCGGCGACGGTTGACACCCCAGAGGGTGTCGTCGCCGACCGAATAGCAGGCGTGGAAGTAGGTGACGCCGTGGGTGCGGTGGAAGGTCGCCGGCAACCGGTCGGGGCGCTCGGTCAGCGCGTACTCGATCCGGCCCAGCTTGGCGCCGAAGTCCGGGTCGCTGGATTCCTTCCAGGTCTTGGTCCGCTGGAACGTCACGCCGCGACGGCGGAGCAGGCAGCGCAGGGCCTCGCGATGCGTATCGGACGGGCGACGTTGCGCCGCAGATGCTCGGCGAGCTTGCGGATCGACCAGCGGGTAAAGGGCTGGCCGAGCTTGGTGGGGCGGGTGATGGCCGTCTCGATGACGAACTCCTCGTCGTCAACGCTCAGTAGGCGGGGACGGCCTCCCGCCCACTCAGGGCCCAAGCAAGCCAACCCGATCTCGCTGAACCGGTGGATCACATCGCGGACGGTGTCCTCGTCCGCCTGCACCAGGTTTGCGATCACCGGGACGGTGTTCCCGCCCGCGGAAGCCAGCAGCATCATCGCCCTGCGGAACCGCACCGTGCTGGTGCTGCCCCGGCGCACGGTCAGTCAACACCAGACCGGTGATCGTTTCCGGTCACAGCACAAGATGCAGATCCCCCCTTTGACATACCAGCGGCGTACCGGTGGCCCGGCAGACTGGGGAGTCGACGTTCACATCCCAGGTGCTCAGGCCCTTCGCGGCGAACAGGCACACGGCGATTCGCCGCGGCGGCGATCGGAGGTGCTGAGCCATCAGGTTCGGACCTGCGCTCGAGGGTGGCGTTCATGGGCGGGCTAGGGTTGCACCATGCGATGGGGGAATCGTTCCGTTTGGGTACGTTGCACGGCGGCGGTCTACATGGTCGGCTTCCTGGAAGGGACCGGTGCGCACGCTTACTTCTTGGTGACTGGCGGGCTTCACGCCTACGACTACGCGCCCGTGCCCGTCCAACTACTCCTCCACATGCTCCTGTTGCTGGATCCGCTAGCCGCACTGATGATCCTGCGCGCCAGCCCTCGTGGGCCGTTGCTCGCCGCCGTGGTCATGCTCGCGGATCTGGTCAGCAACTGGAACGTCGCCTGGAGCTCCGTCATGACGCACCCCACCGCGCTTCTCCGTCCGGTAGGGCTGCTGCCGATCACGCTCTTCGGCCTGTTCGTGCTGCTCACAGCGCTCCCGCTCCGCCGTGCACTGGTATCCGATGGGAACGTCGGAGCCGGCGCCACGTCTCCGGCCGAAGCAGGATGACGCACGGTGCGTCGGCCTGAGCGGATGTCCGCGCCGTGCGAGTGCCTGCGCGCCCCCTCGCTTCTCCCTTCTGGCATGATCAGAGCAAACTGGCTGGGCGGCAGGGCTTTCAACGTTTCTGCTCCACGGGGGAGTTCACATGTTCAAGGTGAATGGCAGTCGTCGTCTCATACTGGTGGCCGGCCTCGCTCTGGCCCTGACCACAGCCTGCGGCAGCTCGGGCGGCGACGGCGGCCCGCAGCGCGGCACGTCCCCTTCCAGCAGCGCCGACAGGAGAACTCCCGCTCCGGCCAAGGCCTACGATCCGCCGCTGAAGTTCGCGGAGGGCCTTGAGGACCGGCACTACGTCGCGGGCGGCACCGGTGAGGGCAAGTGGTCGGTCAGCCTGGAGGGCACCACGGTGTTCGCCGTCTCCGATGACGAGCTCCGGGCCATGAACGCGCTGAACGGCGAGGAACTGTGGAGCGTGAAGCCACAGGGCACGCTCGCCGAGGACACCGACTACGGCACGGAGGCCGTAGGCAGCCCGGAGCTCATCGACGTCGACGGGAAGACGGCGGTTCTCGCCGCGTTCTCGATCACCGAACCCGGAACCGGCACCGTCCCGGACCGTGCCCTGCTCGAACTCACCGCCGTCGCCGCCGACTCCGGAAAGCGGCTGTGGACGACGCAGCTGGAGCGTCCGGAAGGCGAGGAGGAGGGGGAGCCCTACGTGGCCGGGGCCAGTGACTCCGCCGTCGTCCTCTCCTTCGGCGGCAATGGCAGCGCGGTGACCATGGGTGTCTCCCTCACCACGCGCAAGGCCTCCTGGACGGAGAAGGGCTTCTACGCCGATTTCGTCGACGCGGGCATCGTCGTCGGACGTGGCGGCGCCGACAGCGTGTTCGGCGGAGGCATGTCCGTCGAAGGACGGAGAATCGACGACGGCTCCACGGCGTGGACGTACAAGGACCACCTGAACAGTGCCGAACTCGCTCCGGCGGGTGGCGGCCTGTTCACGGCCGACGTCGACGCGCCCTTCGAGCAGGACGCCGACATCGCGACGCTGCTCACCACGGCCACGGGCAAGTCGCCCGCCGGGTTCCAGGCGGCTGCGCCTTTCGGCCACCCGACCGATCTGACGTGCTGGGCCGGCGAGGGCACCGCCCTCCTGTGCGAGGTCGCCGAGAAGTTCGACAAGAAGGTGGTCGCCGTTTCTCCCGGGAACTGGAAGGAACTGTGGTCCGTCACCGACGAGGACGAGAGCCGCCTCATGCCCAGCATCTCCACCGTCTTCCACGGAGCCGTCTACGGGTCGACGGAGAACGGCTCCGTGATTCTCGACGCGCGGACGGGCAAAGACAAGGCCGCAAGCAGCGAGGGCACGCCCTTCACCGTGAACGAGTACCTCGGCCTGTTCTCCGGATCCCTCAGCGGGATCGAAGCGCGCCCCGCCACCGGCTGATCATTCCCGACCAGGCGAGGCGGTCACCACCTGACGCGCGTCATCAGGGCCCGGGCCGGACGACCAGCGCCAGGACCTTCACTCGCCCGCTGTGCTCGAAGTGGAGTGTGAAGGGCACCAGGTCGCCCGTCTCCCAGCAGGCCACGGCCGGGACGGTCACGTCGCTGCTGTGCGGCGACATGTCGAGGGTGCCGCCGGCCGGGATGGACAGTGCCTCCGTGGGCCGGCGGTAGGCGGCTCCGCCGGTGGTCATCCGGTGGTTGCTGAGAGAGATGCCCTCGGTGGCGTCGGGCGAGCTCACCTCCAGTAGTCGGTCCTGGGCGCCCCCGGTGTTGGTGATTTTGAAGAACGCTGCTGTCTCCGGCACTCCTTGGGACGGGAGGAAGAGCCGTGCGTCGGTCACGCCGATGCGTGCGGGGGTGCCTGCGTTGCCCGTGACGGTCCAGACCGCGAGACCGCCCAGGGCCAGCAGACAGGCGCAGACCGGTGCCAGAGCGGCCAGGGCGGTGTCCGCGAGCTGACGCCGGGTGGGTGCCCACGCAGAGGATGTCGCAGATGTCATCGAAGGCTCCCCCCATGGGCGGGCGGGCGGCTGCGGGCCGGTGAGGGCTGCCAGGCACGGAGCCGCAGGCTGTTGCCGACCACGAGCAGGGAGCTGACGGACATCGCCGCGGCGGCCAGCATCGGGTTGAGCAGGCCGACCATGGCCAGGGGCACGGTCACGGCGTTGTAGCCGAAGGCCCACAGCAGGTTGACGCGGATGGTGGCCAGCGTGCTGCGGGAGAGGCGGACCGCGTCCGCGAGGGCGTCGACGTCTCCGCGGACCAGGGTGACGTCGGCGGCTCCGATCGCCACGTCGGTGCCGGTGCCCATCGCGATGCCGAGGTCGGCTCCGGCCAGGGCCGCGGCGTCGTTGACGCCGTCGCCGACGACGGCCACCCGGTAGCCCTCGTCCCCTAGTCGACGGACGAGTCGGGCCTTGTCCTCGGGGGTGCAGCGGGCGTGTACGTCGTCGATGCGCAGGGCGGCGGCGACGGCGCGGGCCGGTGCCTCACGGTCTCCGGTGGCGAGCACCGGCCGTACGCCCAGGCGGCGCAGCCGGTCCACGGCCCGGTAGCTGCCCGGACGCAGTACGTCTCCGACCTCGACGAGCGCCTCGGTCACCCCGTCGACGCGGACCACGACCGGCGTGTGGGCGGCCGGCTCCGCGCCGGACAGCGCCTCGGCCAACGGTGCGGGCAGATCGTCGTCCGGAGCCAGGACTTCCACGAGCCGTCCCTCGACGGTGCCGCGCACGCCGCGTCCCGGCAGAGCGGCGAAGTCGGTCACCTCCGGCAGCGTCCCGGGCTGTGCGGCGCGTCGGGCGTAGGCCGTGACAGCTTGTCCCAGCGGGTGCTCGGAGCCCTGTTCGACCGCACCGGCCAGCCTGATCGCCTGCTCCTCGCCGATGCCGCGCGGGGCCGCCGTGACCTGGGCGACGCTCATGTGCCCCGAGGTCAGGGTGCCGGTCTTGTCGAGCACCACGACGTCGATGTGCCGCAACCCTTCCAGGGCCTGCGGACCGCCGACCAGGACACCCAGTTGAGCGCCACGTCCTGTGGCCGCCATGAGGGCGGTCGGGGTGGCGAGGCCGAGGGCGCAGGGGCAGGCGACGACCAGAACGGCCACGGAAGCGGTGACCGCAGCCTGGGGGTCGGCGCCTGCGCCGAGCCAGAAGCCGAGGACGGTGGCGGCCAGGGTGAGCACGACCGGCACGAAGACGCCGGCGACCTTGTCGGCGAGGCGTTGTGCCCGCGCCTTGCCCGCCTGGGCCTCGGTCACCATGCGGGTGATGCGGGAGAGTCGGGTGTCGGCGCCGACCGCGGTGGCCCGCACCGCCAGCAGGCCGCCGACGTTGACGGAACCGCCGATCACGGTCGTGCCGGGGCCGACCTCTGCCGGCTCGCTCTCCCCGGTGACCATGGAGAGGTCGACGGCCGAACTGCCTTCGGTGACCGTGCCGTCGGTGGCCACGCGTCCTCCGGGCCGCACGACGAAGATCTGCCCCACCCGGAGGTCGTCGATCGGGATGCTCCGCTCCCCCGCGTCGTCGCGTACGGCGACCTCCTTGACGGCCAGCTCCGCCAGGGAGCGCAGGGCCGCTCCGGTGCCACGCCGGGCCCGCGCCTCCAGATACCGGCCCGCCAGGACGAACAGGGGGACGCCGACGGCGGCCTCCAGGTAGATGTGGGCGACTCCGTCCGACGCCGTCGGCACCAGGCTGAAGGGCATCCGCATGCCCGGGTCGCCCGCACCGCCGAGGAACAGGGCGTAGGTAGACCAGGCGAAGGAGGCCACGACACCGAGCGACACCAGGGTGTCCATGGTCGACGCCGAGTGCCGCAGCGCCCGCGCCGCCCGCTGGTGGAAGGGCCAGGCGCCCCAGACCACGACGGGCGCGGCGAGCACGAAGCACAGCCACTGCCAGTTGCGGAACTGCCAGGCGGGGACCATGGACAGCACCAGCACAGGGACGGCGAGCAGGAAGGTGACCGTGACTCGATCGCGTTCCTGCCGCGCCTCCGTCCCGGCATCGTCATCGCTCTCGCGGCGTCGCGCCTCGGCGGGTTCGGGCAGTACGGCGGTGTATCCCGCCTGTTCTACGGCGGCGACGAGCTGCTCCGGGGGCACCTCGGGCGGATGGTGCACACGGGCACGACCGGTGGCGAGGTTCACGCTCGCGCTGACGCCGTCCAGCCTGGCCAGCTTCTTCTCCACCCGCTTCACGCAGGCCGCGCAGGTCATGCCGCCGACCGCGAGGTCGGTCACTTCTTGTACGGACGTCGGTTCGTCGGCCATCAGTGCCCGCCACCGCGGTTCATGCCGCCCATGTCGTCGTGCTCCATGTCCGCGCCGCCGCCGTCATGGCCGTCCCGGGTGATTCCGGGACCGTGCATGCCGGGTGCGACGGGGCCGACGTTCCTGCCGACGGCGTAGGAGGCGGCGAACGCCAACACCAGCAGCACGAGGAACCCGCACAGGGCGGGAGGCGGCAGGATTCGCCGCACCAGGCCGGCGGGCGCACCGGAAGGGGGTTGCCGTGTCTGCGCCATCTGTCGTCTCTCCCGATCGGGTCGCGCGTCGCACGGCTTCCACTGGACCGAGCCGCACCGGTACAGGAGTCGGATGCGTCGGTACGGGAGTTCCCCGGGATGCGTGTGACGCCTGCCATCGGACGGGACCGCGGGGCCCCGCCTCCAGGAGTCGCGCCGGTGGGCCGATCGGTTCCCTCGCGGAAGCCAGAGGCCGAAGCACGGCGGGGGCGGCCGGTGGCGCACGCCTCGGGGTCGTGCAACCGGCAGCACGGCGCGATCCGTGTCCCGCTGCGGGACCCCGGGTAAGCCACCGACGTCACACCCCGTGGCCCGCAGCAGCAGCGAGACGCCACGATCCCGTTCCAGCCCATCCCCTGGCCTCACGGAGGAGACCACCATGACCGATCTTCAAGGCATCGAGCCGGTGGCGACGTTCTGCGGCAAGTGCGACTGCGGTTGCCCCCAGCTGTTCGTCAACCCGTCGGCGTCGGCCGAGCGCAGGGTCGTGCTCACCGACGACTTCGGACAGCGAGTCGAGATGAGCGCCGACCAGTTCGGGTCGATTCTCGCCGACGCCAAGGCCGGGAAGCTGGACGGCGTACTCAAGTCCTGAGAGGACGCCGCCCAGTCCCGCTCCTCAGGCGAACAGGGCGAACATCACCGCCATGCCCAGCGCCATCACCGCATGGCAGGCCGGGTCGAGCGCGGCGGTGGTGTCCGCACCGTCCGGTGCCGGACCGCCCGCAGGCGACGGTGCCTGTACTCGGGCGAGGTCGAAGGCCTGGGCCAGCCAGACCAGGCCGATCGCGGTCAGGGCCACGGCGAGCAGGGCGGACGCCACGCTCGGTCCCATGCCGGTGAGGCTCATGGAGGCGAGACCCGAACCGGCCGCCGCGTGCCCCTCGTGCCCACCGTGGCCCGTGCCGCCGCCGTGACCCGCCATCGCACCCGAAGTTCCCATCGCCGCGACCATCCAGGCCATGGCTCCCATCATGAGGACGTGCGGCCAGGCGGCCTTCACCGCGCCGGTCCTGGAGCGCTCACCCGGCCGGATCAGGGAGGCCGCCACGAACCACAGCGCACCGGCCGTGAACAGTACGACCTGGGGTACCACCGCCAGGTCCATCCCCCACGGCCAGGCCATCGCGATCATGAGGACACCCATCGCGGCGTGCAGCACGTGGCCCACCCGCCCGGTGAGGCCCGTCGCCGTCCGGACCAGCCGCCACAGTCCGTACAGGACGGGTGCGGCGAACATCAGCGTCAGGAGCCAGCGCAGTCCGTTCGCTGCGATCATGCGAGGCCCCCCGCCCCGCGTCGCCGCACCACGCCCACCGTCAGGTCCACGACGAGGAACGCCAGCAACGGCAGCCCGAACAAGGGCAGGTAGTAGCCGATGACGGCGACGACCACCGCGACGGGCGCCAGGACGCGTCCCGGTATCCGCCGCCAGGCGCCGCGCGCGGGCGCACGGCCGAGTGCGAAACCCTCGCCGCGGGTCGGACGGCGCAGCCACCACATGCGGTACCCCCACAGGATCATCGCGATCAGCCCGATCGCAAGCAGCGCCAGGACGGTCTGGTTGACCAGGCCGAAGAGCAGCCCCATGTGGGCGTTGATGCCCCAGCTCGTCAGCTTGGCCAGTACGGGGAAGTCGTCGAAACGCAGGGTCTGGGTGACCTCGCCGGTGGCCGGGGCGACCGCCACCGAGTCCTGCCGTACCGGCCAGGAGCGGGTGTTCTCCTTCACGACGTACGCGGTTCCGGCTTCGGCGGGCGGGGTGACGACCAGGACGCCGCGCAGGCCGGCGTCGTGCGCGGAGGCAACCGCCGCGTCGATGCCGATGTCCTTCGCCCCCTCGACGCTGCCTTTTGCGCCGACGGCGGCGGGGAGCGCGGTGGACACCGCGGGTGTGGAGCCGCCCAGGGCGTCCTGGATCTCCCCGATGCCCGTGCCGGCGTGGCCGGACCAGGTCAGGCCGGTCGCCGACAGGCCGAGCAGGCCGATCGAGGCCCACAACCCCACCGCGCCGTGCCACGACATCGTGCGTCGCCGCCCCTTGGCGCCGCCGTCCGGCACCACCAGACGCCGCAAGCGCCGCCGGTTGCGCGGAGTGCCGGCCCACAGGGCGAGTCCGCCGAGCACCTCCACCCACAGCCAGCTGGCGGCGAGTTCGCTGTAGTTGCGGCCGAACTCGCCCAGGTGCAGGTTCCGGTGGAGGTCGTCGAGCCACGCTCGCGCCGGCAGCCACTGGCCGAACGTTTCCAGGGTGCCCAGTACCTCGTGGTCGTACGGGTCGACGAACGCGGTCAGCGTGTAGCCCTCGGCCAGCCCGTCCTTCCCGAAGGTGACGCGGGTGGAGTCGGTGGGCCCGGCTCCCTTGGTCACCGACAGCAACGTGCCGTCAGGGACGGCGCGTTCGGCCGCGGCCACCTGCTCGGCGAGCGGTTCCGCGGAGCCTCGCGGCGTCACCTTCAACTCGTGGTGGTAGAGGATCGACTCGATCTGCGGCGTGGCCGTGTAGGCGAGTCCGGTCACCGCGGCGACGAGGAGGAACGGGCCGATGACGACACCGGCGTAGAAGTGCAGGCGCAGCAGCAGGGGACGCAGGCTTCCCCAGGTCGTCCCGCTGCCGCCACCGGTCGTCGCCAAAGGCCGGGTGGCGCCGTCCGGTTGAGGGGGCAGGGCGTCGGCCGCTGGGCTCGCTGGTGGCGTCGCCGGCGTATCCGGCAGCGGTGGGCTCTCGGACATGTGTGCCTCTCTTGTCTCCCCCGGTGCCGATCGACCGAAGTGGTGCTCGCGGGAAGAGTCGGAGAGGTGACAGCGCGAGTTCCCCCGGCACGCATGTGAGGCACATCACCTGACAGTCCGGTCTCCGACCGGAGTTCCGGCCGATGCCCGTCGCTTGGAGGGCGGCGGACATCGGCCGGAAGGGTCTGGCGTCGCCGGCCGCCGGGCCGGATCGTCAGGCCGCGGCACGCTCCGGCGGGTGGCGGGTGACGGACTCGTCCGCGGCCCACTCGGCCAGGGCGGTCCGGGCGCGGGACACCCGGGAGCGCACCGTGCCGACCGGGCACCGGCTCATTTCGGCGGCCTCGGTGTACGGCAGCCCCAGGAGCTGGGTGAGGACGAATGCCTCACGGCGTTCACCGGGCAGGGAATCGACCAGCGCCCACAGCGCGATGCCCTCGTCGAAGCCGGGAAGCCCCGTCGGCTGGGCGCGTTCGGCAGCGGCCTGCCAGTCGTCGGTGCAGGCCGTCCGGGGCCGGCACGCCGCGCGGCGCAGACTGTCGACGACGACCCTGCGGGCGATCGACAGCAGCCACACGCGCGCCGACGAACGCCCTTCGAATCGGGGCAGCGCCGTGAGAGCACGCAGGAACGTGTCCTGGGTCAGATCGTCGGCCGCCTGCACGTCGTCGGCGAGGTACGCCACGTAGCGGCGCACGTCACGTTGAAGCGCCCGGACGAAGCGGTCGACCGCCTCGCTGTCGCCCGCGGCGGCGGCGAGCGCCCAGGCGGTGACCACCTCATCGGTCACGGTGGGCAGGGCACGGGTCATGGTCCTGTTGGTCCTTCCTGAGTCCCGCGCGCACCGGCCGGACACGGCACGGTGACCGTCGGCGGAGGCACGGGTGAGGGGGAGAATCCCGCCGCGCGGTGGCGCGCGGACGGGAGACCGCCGCCGCGCGGAGGGCGGTGGCGGTGATCCGGCTGTCAGACGACAGCGGTCTCCCCGGGAGGGCCCCGGGTGGTCAGGACGTGGACGAGCAGGAGCTGCCGCAGCCGCCACCTCGGCCGCGGAGCAGGCCGGAGAGAGGGCGGAGCAGGAGGCGGGCAGAGCACGGCCAGGACCAGCCGCAACGGCACGAACGCACGGTCCCCGCAGGCGCGCACCGTCTTGAAGAGCGCGCTCTCGCCCTGGGCCAGCCAGAGTCCGCACAGCACGGCGGCCAGCAAGTGGGCGGCCAGCATGCCCCAGGAGGACATGCCGGCCATATGTGTCATGTCATGCATGCCACCCGTACCGGCCATGGATGCCATGCCGTGACCCGTCGACGCCATGCCGCCGGCCTCGTGGGTGCCCGTGTGCTCCGGGTGGTGCAACCCCGCGGCTACCGCGATGTCGTAGGCCCGGGCAGCCTGCGCGGGCGTCGGGGCCGGGCCACAGAGAAAACGGTCGGCCCACTGCCGCAGGGACTGCGTCGCGTCCGGTGCCGCAGCCGGCCGTCCGCCGGACTGCGCTAGCGTGAAGGCGAGGTGCAGACAGGTCTGCACGGCGACCGTCAGACCGGCCACCGTACGACGTCGCCGCTCGTGGGCCCCGGTGGCCCAGCCCACGACGCCGACGGCCAGGGCGCCGGAGAGGAGCACCCACCAGGGCAGCCCCTCCCCCGACATCAGCACGTGTCCGAGGGCGGCGAGCACCACGCAGACGGCGGCGAACACCGCGGCCCGCAGCACACGCAGAAACCCTCCGACCGGCATGGCGCCCCATCCTGGCACCCGGCGGGCGCACACCGACACCGGGAGATGCCAGATTCGTCGTGGAAGCCCAGGACCCGATCGACGTCTTCATGATGCGTTCGCCGGGGGCGATGGCGAGCAGTCCTGCGAAAGCCTGACCGGCGACGGTGAGAGAGCCCCGCCTCGGCCCACGAGGCTCTCTTCTACGGCCGCGACGGAGCCACCGGGCTCCTCACGCAGTGGCGCGGGGTCACTTGCTAGAGGGAATCGGACCCGGCCAACCTGCCCGCGTGGGCCCATGGCCTGGGAGAATCCATCGAGAAGATCGAAGACCACTGGGTCGCGGAGTTCTCCCCCATGGGACGGGTCGTGATCACCTTCGCGCCGCGTAACGAGCTGGGCGTGCTCGACCACGACGTCACGCTGCCCTCCGGGGAGACCGTCTACAACCCGGTCCGAGTGATCGTCAGCGGCGCAGGGAGCGAGGTGGTGTTCACCCTCCGTCGCAGGCCAGAGATGAGCGACGCCGAGTTCGAGCGTGATGCCGGCATGGTCGCCGCCGACCTGGCCCGGCTCAAGGATCTGGTGGAGTCCGCGTGAGGCCTCCCCCTGTCCCAGCGGATCCACGTGATCGGCAGTGGTTGGCCAGCAGCCTGAAAGCGACGGCCGCCCGTTTCCCGGTGTTCGACCAGAAAAGCGAAACACGCTTCCGGCACGGAACGGGACGACATCTTCATCCGTCTTCTAGCGCGGCGCTGCTGTGCCGGTACTCCGTGGGCGTCATGCCCGTCACGGTCCGGAAAGCGCGGGTGAAGTCGGAGGCGCGCGGATAGCCCCAGCGCGCACCGATCGCGCTGACCGGGGTGTTGTGCAGCGCGGGATCCAGAAGATCTCGGCGGCACCGTGTGATACGGCTCTGACGGATGAAGGTGGTCACGGTGGTTTCGTGGTCCTGGAAAACGCGGTGCAAATAGCGCGGGGAGATGCTGTGCGCGGCGGCGACGGCCTTCGGTGTGAGGTCCGCGAGATGCAGGTGGCGGCTTATGTAGGAGGTGATTTCGCGGTACAGCACTGTTCTGCGGGTCTGCGGGCCGAGTGCGGCCACCTGGTCCGTGTGCCGGGCGACGACCGCGGCCGCCAAGTCGATGACGGTCACACCGAGTCGTTGCCGGTCATGAACGCCGAGGTCCGGTTCCGCCGTCGCGAGGGCGGTCAGCGTCTGCCGGAAGACGTGTCCCACTCCGTGCACGTTCAGCGTGGTCCCGCACACGGACGCGATCACCTTCTCGGGCAGTGGCATCAGACGCCTGGGAAACTGCAGTAGTACGGAACCGCAGGCATGCTCGCCCACAGCGGACGCCTGGAACGGGCGGGAGCTGTCATACAGCACCATTGCGCCGCGTTCCAGAGTGGCGCTGTTGCGCGCTTGTTCGATGGTCTGTCTTCCTTTGGTGATCAGAGCGATCTGGTACAAGTCGGGGTCCGAGTCGCGGATCTGCCGCGCGGAGCGGTACGAGACGAGCTGCGCGTAGGACATGGTCGACAGTTGTGCCGGCCCTAGCGTCGTGGCGCTAATGCGGGCGCCGAAATTCTCCGGGTCCGGGAATTTGAAGCGCGTGCTCACCAGGGCCAGGGCCGTCGTCTCGGCCCATGCGCTCGTCCGCTCGGCGCGGGGCAGGCAAGTGGTGTCCAGCACGGTCTTCATGACGGTCCCCCGATATGTCGTCAGGAATCCTCGTGGTGCGGTTGGCAACCACAGCTTCGGCAGGTTCGCGGGTTGGCGAAAGGCGCTTCTGCGTCAATCACCACAGTCGAAAGAGCCGCGTCGGGTGGCCTGGGGGTTACGCCGGTTGTTCGCTGTGCGCCAAGGCGTGTGCGCTGAGTGCTCACGACAGGCGCCGCGTGCGACGGCAGTCTGTCGTCGTCGGCCCGGACCACCGGCCCGGCATCCTTCCGACGAGGAGAGAACCTGATGATGCGCCGAACTGTGACGAGGACGTTCGTGAGCGCCACCACCATGCTCGCGATCACGGCGGGGAGTCTGCTGGGTGCGAGTGCCGGCTTCGCGGCGTCCCGGCCCGCCGCTCCGACGGTCTCGGTGGCCGGCGACGGCGCCTCCGTCCTGGCGGTGAACAACCTCGGTCTGAACACCACCCAGGCCAAGCACTGGCAGTGCTGGCTGAAGGGGTGGGGATTCAACCCCGGCACGATCGACGGGCAGCTGGGCACCAACAGCTGGATCGCCGCCCAGAAGTTCCTCAACTGGACTGGCTCCTACGTGAACGGGCGCCTCGTCGTGGACGGTGTCGTCGGCACGCAGACGATCAAGGCCCTGCAGAACTGGCTGGGCGTCGGCATCGACGGCGTCGCCGGACCGCAGACGAGGGCCGCGTTCGCGAGCTTCGCCAACACGAACTACTGCTGAAGGGAACCGGGGCGTCGGCTGCCACGGCGGTCCGCCGTGGCAGCCGGCGTGAGCGCTACCCCGAGCAACGCCGAGCGGCGGGCACGGCCGGGCCTGACGCGACCACGCTGTCGCAGTGGTCCCCGCCGAACTCCGGCAGGCCGGCGGAT
The DNA here is from genome assembly GCF_009862125.1 of Streptomyces sp. SID5910. Taxonomy (GTDB): domain Bacteria; phylum Actinomycetota; class Actinomycetes; order Streptomycetales; family Streptomycetaceae; genus Streptomyces. The sequence continues at coordinate 617 of NZ_WWHX01000802.1, read as the reverse complement.
ACGGCGCGGCGTTGCCGCATGCCTGGCCCGCGAGCACGGAGACGCTAAGGACGCCGCGCCGGGATCGGCGGCGTCCCCGTGGGTCCGGGAGATGCCCGACGACCCGGGGGCTGGCTGGCCGGGAGGCAGAAAACCACACCGTGCGCGAGCGGACCGCCGCCTACGGCCACCGGATCAGCACCCCACCGCAGCACGAGAGGTGGCCGGCGGACTGCTCTCGGCAGTCCGCCGGTAGTGCGCCTTCTTCCGGTTCCCCATCGAGAACGCCCTCGGACCGTCGCCTGGATCGATCGCGATAGGGCTTCGACGCCGTCTCCGCCATCGACGCGTACTCCTGCAGCTGGCCGCCATCGCGGCACGCAGGGCCTCGCCTCCGGGAATGGACCGGTACGCAAGAGGCCCGCGGAAGCGCGAGTTCGGACGGCCGGCCGGCTTCGCGCCACCAGCAACGTGCGATTGCGTTTGGCGAGGTGTCAACGCTTAACGGTGAACGCTCCTCACCCCATCGACGTGAGCACGTCAGGGTGCCAAGGTTGTGCCCGTCGCCCGGAGATCACCTGGCAAGTCCGGGCGGCAACCCTTGTCCTGACTGTGCGGCCCCCAAGCCATGACGCACT
>NZ_WWHX01000801.1 GCF_009862125.1 Streptomyces sp. SID5910 | reverse complement strand
CGCTCTTCCGATCTGTGTCCGGTGGACAGGTGTCTGTCTCGAGGCGGACGAAGGGGATCGTGCGCCCGGCTTCGCGCAGGGCCGACTCGGTGCCGTCGGCGGGCAGTCCCAGGTAGGCGCACAGGCGGCGGGCGGTGCGAGGGTGGCGCCGGCCGTAGTGCGTCATGATCTCGGCGCCTTCGTCCGAAGTGAGGAAGCGGGCGGTGACTGCGTGGTGGCGGTTGCCGTACTGCACGACCGTCTTCGGCTGGGCACGTAGGTTGCGGTACCAGTCGGCGCGCGGGCCGAAGCCGGACGCGACTGTCCAGGAGCGGTACGGGGCCTCGTGCGCCACGACTTCGAGGACCACTCTGCGATCGCTTCCGCTGACTCGGCCCACATGGTGCAACAGCAGCAACCGTTTGCCGAGCAGGGGTCCCAGGCCGGCCCGGAACATGAGGATGGGCGCGCGAGCGGCCAGCCGACGCCAGCCAGTGGGAACGCGTGGTCTGGCGGGGTCCGCTTCATCAGGTGTCATGCTCGCCTTCCAGAGGGTGGGTGGTGTCCACTCCCCGTCTCGACGGGGCGGAAGACCCGTGGTTCGTCACTTCGGCAGGCAAAATTTTGCACAGTCTAAATGATGGATCCCGGGTAGAAAGGATCCATGGTGGAGCGCGGGTCCCACGAGGGGGCCACGGACGATGTCGATGCCGTCACGCGGGAGGTGCTGACCGCGTCCCGGCTGCTGGTGGCGGTCTCCGCCCGTTCTCTGTCCGCTGTCGAGGACCGGGTAACGTTGCCGCAGTTCCGGATGCTGGTCGTCCTGTCCACCCGGGGTGCCAGCAAGCTGGTCGCTCTCGCCGAGTTCCTCCATGTCGCTCCCTCTACTGCCATGCGCATGGTGGACCGGCTCATCGCCGCCGGGCTGGCGGACCGCCAGGTCAATCCCGACAACCGACGCGAGACCCTGCTGCGTCTGACGCCGGAGGGTCGCCGTACGGTCGAGGAGGTCACCGCCCGGCGGCGCGCGGAGATTGCCGCCATCGTCGAACGTCTGGGACCGGAGCAGCGGTTGGTGCTGATCGGCGCCCTGGCCGCCTTCAATGAGGCGGGCGCGGAGCCCTCCGCGCCGGCTGCCGACACCGAGCTGTCTCCGCTCGGCTGGGAGTGACGATACCCGACGCTATTTTGCATAATGCAATGATGCATGGGTGCGAGTCCCATGCCCGTTGCGGGTGTGAGGGGGGGCCTACGTATGAGCAGACTGCACTCTGGTCCGTCCGTCGACGGGTCTTACGCGGCGGCTCATGTGCGCGCCATGGTCTGGGGGCCTGCGGAGTTCATGGGCCTGCCGCCTCGAATGTTGATCGGCGAGGGCCTTTGCGCCGGAGTCCTCGGTACGGGGCTGATCGTGGGTGCCGGATTCTTCGGCGCCTGGACCGGCGAGTCCGCCTTCGTCGCGGGCGATGCAGGCGTGGTGTGCGCGCTGGGGCTGGTCCTCTACTTGTTCCTCGTTCGCGCCGGCCGGGCCTTGGTGGGGATCGTCGCCGTCCTGGCCGTGGGCCTCGCACTGCACACGCCTCAGATCGCAGCCGGCGTGGTCCTCACGGCCCGGGGGCAGGAGCGGTCCGTGGTCGTGAGGTCTGTCCAGGCGCGTGAGGAGGCGTCTGGGGCCCGGGGCCGCTACATCTGCTCGGTGGAAAACCGTGACGGAGCGCCCTCCGCCGCCCGGATCTGGCGGGGGTGCACGCGGTCCACCCGGCCGGGGGACGCGCTGGCGCTCGTCTACGATCCGAAAGGGCTGGTACCTCCGCGCGGTGTGGAGGGCGCGACGAGCATCGTGGACGCGCTGAGGAGTCTGGGCGGCTGGGTCGTCAGCCTGGTCATCGCCTGTGTCATCGCAGTGGTGCGGTCCTTTCGCCAGCTTGACCACCCGGTCGTCCCCAGGTCCTGATCGTCCTGGTGGCCAGGGTGCCAGTCACGCAAATCGTCCGTGAATGAGTGGCGGCGTCGGGCGGCGACCTTCTCCGAAGAGGTCACCCTGACACGAGACGTCCGGGCCACGCCACCGGCCCAGCGTCTCTGTACTGGCCGGCCCCCGCCGGGGTACCCGGCCGCCTGATCAACGGTGACGTCGACGAGCGGGCAGGTGAACGTATGGAGCGGCAGGTGCAGCCGGCCGGCTGGGTCGAGGCGGTGGGTTGGTTCAGCCTGGCCGTGGCCTTCGCCAGTGTGCTCGTCATCCTGGCTGACATCGTTCTCGGCGGCCGGCGCCAGAAGATGTGGATCATGAATGTGGTGTATCCGGTCACCGCCCTGTACTGGGGGCCGGTCGCCGTGTGGTTCTACTTCACGCGCGGTCGGCGCACCTCGAAGCCGCTGGTCGAAGAGCGGGGCATGCCAGACTCCGACAAGCTGCCCAAGTGGGACGTGCAGTCGAAGGCCATCAGCCACTGCGGGGCCGGGTGCACCCTGGGAGACATTGGTGCCGAGTGGCTCGTCTACGCGGCCTCACTCACGCTCGCAGGCAAGGCCCTCTACGCCGACTTCGCCTTGGACTTCGCCTTCGCCTGGATTCTGGGCATCCTCTTCCAGTACTTCACCATCGTCCCCATGCGCAACATCGGCCGGCTCAAGGGCGTCTGGGCAGCCGTGAAGGCGGACACCCTGTCCATCATCGCGTTTCAGGTCGGCCTCTTCCTCGGCATGTGGCTCTATCAGGAGGTGATCTTCTCGCCCGGCCTGCCGAAGACGAGTGCTGCGTACTGGATGTTGATGCAGATGTCCATGGTTCTCGGCTTCTTCACCGCCTGGCCGGTCAATGCCTGGCTGGTGCGGATCGGCTGGAAGGAGAAGATGTGACCCCCGGGAGGACGCGCGGACGGCCTCGCAGTAGTCGGCGGCCGCTCTCTTCGTACACCCCGGTGTAGGCGACGCCGACTCGGGCTGAGCGGCCCGAGCCGGCGTCGCTTCACAGGCTCCCTCTCGGACGGTCATCGGTCGCGGCCCGCGTACGTGGTTGCCGGACACCGGCAACAATCAACGCTTGAACCGCGGGGCTTTCCCGCACAGTCAAGTATGAGCCGCCGGGCCCGCGGTGGACCGACCGCAGCGGTGCGCTTGCCCGGAACCGTGGTACCGCGTTCCCTGGGGTAGTGTCCGAGGAGCCGTGGGATCGCGAGCCTTCCGCTCGCCGATCGTGGCGCTTTGGAGGACCTGCTCCCGCCTGGACCGCACGGGCCGTGGCCATAGACCCGGGGCCGCCGCGGTGAGGACGGTAGCAGCGTCGTGGCGGATGCTGCGGCGCGGGAGATCGCCGGAATCCTGGGAGATCCGCGCGGCTGGGACAGCGACGGCGTGAACTCCCGCTCGTGGCATCGGGGCCGCGCGACTTCGTCGTGAAGGTCGCCGCGCCGCACACGGTGGACTGTCTGTGCGGGGTGGCGGGCCTGGACACGCACGGTGAGGTCAATTGCAGTGTCGGCCGCACGGTGGTGGTGAATCTGCGGCGCTGGCTGTTCGGTTCGCCGGAGTTCGACGGACCGATCGAGGAGTACCGGGCGCTCGTCATCAATCACGAGGTCGGGCACCGAACCGGGCACGGTCGTGAGACCTGCCCTGGTGCGGGTCGGCCCGCACCGGTGATGATGCAGCAGATCAAGGGGCTGAAGGGATGTGTCGCGAAGGCCTGGCCCTCCGACTTCGCCGGGCGCCCACCTCGGCGGGGCCGCACGTCTCGTGACCGGTGACGGGCGAACGCCGAAAGGAGACAGCGCGCGGCTCGGCGGGGGCCGGAGCCTTCTCCTTCGTCACCGGGGAGAGGCGGCCGTCGAGGTGTCCTGTGGCGGGTGCAGTGATCTCAGGGCGCCTTGATGGCTCAGCCAGCCGACCGGTTCGTCCCTTCCGGCGTCCAGGACCGGGAGTCCCGTGCCGGAGGCGGACAGCAGGGAATGCAGCGCGTGTGCGAGTTGCTGGTCGGCGGTCACGCGTGGTGGCATCTCCACGAGGTCGCCCGTCACCGACGGTGCGCCGTCGGGTTGTTCCGCCAGGGCTTCGGTCACTGCGCGCGCGGTGACGACGCCCAGGTACGCGCCCTCGGGATCACGAACCGGCAGGGCTCCGTGTTCGGAACGGCTCAGGAGACGAGCGGCTTCCGCCAGCTTCAAGGAGTCGGCCACCGGGGCCGGCAGTGGTTCCATGACATTGGCGACCGCCTCGCCGCCGATGGCCGCGCCTGCTGCCGGGCCCTCCAAGTCGATGCCGCGGCGGCGCAGTTTGAGGGTGTAGACGGTGTCCCTGGTCAGCACCCGGCTGGTGACGGTGGCCAGGACGATCGCCAGCATCAACGGAAGGATGATCGAGTATTCGCCGGTGAGTTCGAAGAGGATCACCACGGCCGTGATCGGGGCGCGGGAGGCGCCCGCGAAGACGGCCCCCATGCCGACCAGCGCGTACGCGCCGACCGCGCCTGTGGCCCCGGGCAGCATGGTGTGTACGCCGGCGCCGAATGCCGCGCCCAGCGTCGCCCCGATGAACAGGCTGGGCGCGAACACCCCGCCCGACCCGCCGATGCCGATGGTCAGACTGGTGGCGATCATCTTGCCCAGGAGCAGTACCAGGAGGAATCCGATCGCGTACTTGCCCTCGGTGGCGCCTTCCAGTACCGGGTACCCCACGCCGTACATCTCCGGCAGGGCGAGCAGGACGATGCCGAGGACCAGGCCGCCCGCCGCGGGGCGCAGCCACTCCGGCCCGCGCCAGACCCAGTCGCAGGCGTCCTCGATCGCGTACAGGACGCGCGTGAAGGCGACCCCGACCCCGCCGGCGAGGACTCCCAGGACGGCGAAGAGGGCGTACTGGATCAGGTGCTGCACATGGAAGGCGGGCAGGGTGAGAAAGGCCACGTCTCCGAATGCGGCGCGGCCGATGATGCTGGCCACGACGCTGGCGAGGACGGTGGCACCGAACGCCTCGATGCTGAAGGCGGCCAATATCAGTTCCATCGCGAAGATGACTCCGGCCAGCGGGGCATTGAAGGTGGCGGCGATGCCGCCCGCCGCGCCGCACGCGACCAGGAGCTTCACCCGGTCCTCGGGGAGCCTGGTCAGCCGGCCCGCAGTCGACCCGAGCGCGGAGCCGATCTGCACGATCGGCCCCTCGCGGCCCACCGACCCTCCCGATCCGATGGCCAGTGCCGAGGCGATGGTCTTGACCACGGCGACCTTGGGACTGATCCGCCCACCGCGCTGCGCCACCGCGAGCATGACCTCCGGGACACCATGACCGCGTGCCTCCTTGGCGAACCGGTTGACCAGAGGCCCGTACAGCAGCCCGCCGACGACCGGCACCGCGAGCACGAAGAAGGGGCCCAGCCAGGAGACGTGCGGGTTGCTGCTCCCTGGTGCCGCCGCGTAGTCGTCGTGCCCCGAGAAGAACCGGGTGAAGGTCTGGATGCACCACCGGAAGGCGATCGAACCCAGCCCCGTCCCCGCTCCGACCAGCATGGCCAGAATCATCATCGAGCCCCGGATGTCCGAGACCGGGCGACCGGCCCGTCGTTCACTGTGTATGACGCTCACTGCTTCCCCTTCCTCACTTTTGCATTATGCAAAGAGCGTCAAGGGGCAGGGCTCGCGGGTACCAGTTCCTTTCCGTCAGTCGGCGGCGGGGCCCGCGGGCGTGTCTTTGGAACCGCCGCGCGTGTGCACGTACAGCGGACATCGGTCACCGGCGTCGAGCCGCTTGGGCAGGGGCAGCTCGTAGCTGACCGGACAGGCGTGGTCGGCCAGTTGACGGTGCGGGTTGTAGACCTGGTTGAACTTCCGCAGCATCCGGACGAAGTCGGTCTGCCCGTGCAGCAGGTTCCGGCCGAGGATGCGGGCCGCGCCGAACGCGGTGCGCAGGCCCAGGTGCTTGCGGTTGATCACGGCCTGGGTGCGCACCAGCTCCTCGTAGAATCGCTCCAGGGACAGTGCGGTGGGGACCACGGCGTGCTGGATGTCGAAGAGGCGGTAGTCGCGGGTGGTGAGCCGGCGCGACTCCGTGTGCCAGGTCTCCGTGCCGTGGTAGGGCGTCATCACGGTGAAGTGGACGATCTCCGGGGCCGAGAGGGCGAACTCCCGCACCAGTCCGAACTGCTCCTGCGCTCGGCGGGCAAGGCCGCACGCATTCTCCGAAGTGAGAAGAAGGCGTTGAAGGATCGTGAGCAGTGAGCTGAGCCGGCTCGGGGGGAGAGCGAGGTCCTGCTCCGGTGAGCAGGACCGACGTGGCTCCGTCAGACGTTGACGCCGAAGTCGGCGGCAATTCCGGCCAGTCCGGAGGCGTAGCCCTGGCCGACGGCCCGGAACTTCCACTCGGCGCCGTGCCGGTAGAGCTCGCCGAAGACCATCGCGGTCTCGGTCGAGGCGTCCTCGGAGAGGTCGTAGCGGGCGATCTCCTGTTGGTCGGCCTGATTGACGACGCGGATGAAGGCGTTGCGGACCTGGCCGAAGCTCTGGCCGCGGTTGTTCGCATCGTGGATGGAGACCGGGAAGGCGATCCTGTCGACCTCGGCGGGGACGGCGGCGAGGTTCACCTTGACGGCTTCGTCGTCGCCCTCGCCCTCGCCGGTGAGGTTGTCGCCGGTGTGCTCGACCGAGCCGTCGGGGCTGGTGAGGTTGTTGTAGAAGACGAAGTGACCGTCCGTCGGGACCTTGCCGGTGGCGTCGAGGAGCAGCGCCGAGGCGTCCAGGTCGTAGTCGGTGCCGGTCGTGGTGCGCACGTCCCAGCCCAGGCCGACCAGTACGGCGGTCAGGCCCGGCGCCTCCTTGCTCAGCGAGACGTTGCCGCCCTTGGCCAGGGAGACTCCCATTGCGTACTCCTTCTCGGTAGGTGTGGTGTGGCCCGCGCTGTGTGCGGGGCCACGGATGTCGGAGAGAGGGGGCAAGAGCTTGTGGGGCTGTCAGTCCCGGGAGTTGCCGAACAGCAGGCGGTAGCCGACCAGAAGGACGAGGGCGCCGACGACGGCAGACCCCCATGTCGCGGCGTCGAAGAACTCCCGCTGCACCGGTCGGTCGAGGAACTCGGCCGACAGCCAGCCACCGAGGAAGGCACCGGCGATGCCGATCACCGTCGTGCCGACGCAACCGCCGGGATCCCGTCCGGGCAGGATCGCCTTGGCGATCGCTCCGGCGAGCAGTCCCAGCACCAGCCAGGCGATGACACCCATATTTCCGCGCTCCTCACCGCCGTGTTGTTCCTGAGGTGAACGTCCCCGGCACAGCCTATCTTCTACAGTGATGTAGAGGGTGTGGTGGTCGGGGGCGTCTATACGATGTCCGTCTGGGAAACGGGCGATGGGCGGAAGGGAGGCGGGGCGTGGCGGACAGTCGGCGTCCCCGGCGGCGGGGGCAGGGTGAGCTCGAGGCGCTGGTGCTGTCGGCGCTGCGGGAGACGGGCGAGCCGGCCACGGCCGGCCAGGTGCACGAGCACCTTGGCGAGGATCTCGCCTACACGACGGTGATCACTATCTTGACCCGGTTGCTGGACAAGGGTGTGGTGGCCCGTGAGCGGGCAGGCCGTTCGTTCGTCTGGCGGCCGGTCGCCGACCAGGCGGGTCTGGCGGCGCGGAAGATGCGCCGGGTCCTGGACGCGGAGAACGACAGGGAGGCGGTGCTGACCAGCTTCCTCACTGCGCTCGACCCGGCTGACGAACAGCTTCTGCGCGGCCTGCTGGCTCAGCCGCGGAGCGACGAAGGAGACTGACGCCTCATGGGGGTCTTCGTCTTCCTGCCGCTCGTCCTGCCGCTTACCGCTTGGCCGATCTCCCGGCTGGCCGAGCAGCATCTGCACCCGCGGACAGCGACCAGGCTGCTCACCGTTGTGGCCACTGTGATGGCGCTGTGCAGCACGGTGTGCCTGGCACTGGTCATGGTGGTCGGGACGGCGCAGCTGCCGGGGAATCCTCTGCCCGACGGCTGGTCCGACCCGGAGGTGCGCGCGGCCGTTCCCTTCGACGAAGTGGCCGGGAAGGTGGCGATCCCGTCTCTGGGTGCGGTGCTCCTGGCCTGCGGGCGGACGCTGTGGCGGCACGGTCGGGTACGCCGTCGTGCTCACCGCGCGCTGACCGGACTGCCGGATACCACGGTGGCCGTCCTCGCGGACGACGTCCCTTACGCGTACGCCTTGCCCGGCGCACGACGAGACCGAGTCGTGGTGACCACCGCCCTGCTTGGCTGCCTGGAACCGGCGGAGCGCCGGGCGCTGTTCGCCCACGAGCGGGCACACCTTGCCGGGCGACATCACCGCTATCTGCTCGCTGTGCAATTGGCCTCACGTGCCAACCCATTCCTGCGACCACTGCGCTCCACGGTGACGTACGCGGCGGAACGGTGGGCCGACGAGGAAGCGGCCAGTGCCGTGGGGAGCCGGCGGGTCGTGGCGCATGCGATCGGCAAGGCGGCTCTGGTGTCACGCGAAGTGCCCGTGGCGACACTGGCGGGCATGGCCGGGCCGGGGCCGGTGCCGCGCAGGGTGGCCGCCCTGCTGAAGCCCGCTCCGGTGCCGCGCACTTGGCCGTCGGTGTCCACTTCGGTGGGGTGGGCGGCGTGGGCGGCGGCGGCGGGCACCGCCGTGTCGGCGATGTCGTCCGCGAACTCGGCCGTGACCATGTTCTTCATCCTGCACGCTGCGACACCGCTCTGATCGAGAGGGTCGAGAGCCAGGCGCGGCCTGCCGACGCGACTGCGGTGGGAACCCCGGCGAAGGCCCATGCGGCGAGTTCGCGGGCGATCGGCGACAGCCTGTCGGTGAGGATGCCGGCGGCAGGCGGCACACGTGCGGTCGTGGTGAGCGGCACGACCGTACCCGACGGTGCGGCTCTCCTGACATTCCCCCGAACTTCTACATCAATGTAGAGTTCTGCTGCTCGGCGGCGAAGACGCCGGGTGCCGGACACCAGAGACCGGGCGGCACGGCTGAGCGGAGGATCGTCCTCAATGGGCGGTAAGGGAAGACGGCGCGCTTCCTCGGACAGGCCACCCCGGCTGACCAGGCGGGGACGGATCCTGCTGTGGGGCGCCGGCGTGTGCTCCGTGCTCATCTTGGGTGTCGCCGGGTTCGGAGCATGGGTCTACAAGGATCTGGACGGCAACATCGACGCCGCTGACGTCGACAACAAGTTGGGCGGCGATCGCCCCGAGAACCTCAGTCCCGGCTCGAAGAACATCCTGGTGGTCGGCTCCGACAGTCGGGACGGCGACAACGCCGAGTACGGCAAGGGTCTGACAACCATGCAGTCGGACACGCTGATGGTGCTGCACGTACCCGCGAACCGCGAGTGGGCCACGGTCGTGTCATTCCCGCGCGACTCGTGGGTGGAGATATCCGCCTGTGACAAGGGCGATGGCGCGATGTCCGCATCCCATCACGCCAAGATCAACGAGGCGTTCGCGATCGGTGGTACGAGCGGCGACGTGGCCAGTGCGGCCGCCTGCACCATCAAGACGGTGGAGGCCCGCACCGGCCTGCGCATCGACCACTTCGTGTCCGTCGACTTCCAGGGTTTCAAGGGCATGGTCAACGCTCTGAACGGCATAGAGGTGTGTCCCGAGGAGGCCATCCATGACAAGAAGGCCCACCTGGACCTGGAGGCGGGCTGCCAGACCGTCAGGGACGAAGAGGCACTGGGGTACGTCCGTGCCCGCTACAGCGTCGGTGACGGATCGGACGTCGGACGCATCGGCAGGCAGCAGGAGTTCATGGAGGCGCTGGCCGCCAAGGCGCAGTCGAAGCTGACGAACCCCAGCTCCCTATACGGCTTTCTGCAGTCGGCCACCAAGTCGTTGACGACGGACAAGGACCTGGCCGGTATCAAACCGCTCTACGGCCTTGCTGCCGAACTGAAGGGCATCCCCAGCGACCGGCTCACCTTCCTGACCGTGCCGAACTACCCTCGTGAGGCCGATGTGCCCACGGACAGGGCCAACGTCGTGTGGCAGTATCCGCAAGCGGCCGAAGTGTTCACGTCACTGGCCGAGGACGCGGAGGTCGACAAGGAGCAGGTGGAGGCGGACGTGGAGAACCCGGTCCATGCCTCTGCCGTAAGGGTGCGCGTTCTCAACGGCACCGGAGTGCCCGGGCGAGCCGCGGCCGTCGCCGAGGAACTTCGTCAGGCGGGCTTCACCGTCGTTGACACGGGCAACGCTGAGGCGAGCAGCGATACGACGGTGAGCTATCCGCCCGGCCTGGAGCGGCAGGCCGAGGTGCTCGCAAGCAGGACACCCGGTGCCCGGTCTCAGCGGGACGGGGAGGCCGCGTCCGGTCTGGTGACTCTCGTCGTGGGAACCGATCTCGTTCCTGAACGCATCCGGTGAGCAGCGCTTCGCGTGCCGATCGACCCCGGTCGTCCGCAGATGTGGCCTGCGTCGCCCCGGCTGCGAAGGACGGAGAGACCTGCCGGAACGACACACGACTGTGGTCGCTCCGGCGCGCGGGTGCCTGTCCGCTGGTCAGAGATCGAACTCGTGGGGCGGGAGGTCGAGGGCGTAGCACGCCTCGCGAACGACGGCCTGCTCGTCCTTGTCGAAGTCGCCGTCGGCTCCGCCGATCACGATGCCGATCTGCACCACGGCCCGGGCCTCGGCGGGCTTCTTCTTCGCCTTGGCGATCTCCTGGAGGACGCTGACCTTGCCGAGCGCGAAGTCGGCGGCGAGCTTGTTCAGGTTGTCCTCGAAGCGGCGGTGCAGGTCGTCGGCGGGGAAATTCTGCAGTACGTCGTTGGTGGCGATGAGCTGGGCGACACGCTGTCGTTCCGAGGAGTCGACGGTGCCGTCGGCTGCGGCGACCAGCGCACACATCGCCATGCTCGCGTCGCGGAAGGCGCCGCTCTTGAGGTCGTTCTTCTTCGCAGTGAGCTGGGTCTGCATCTGGGATGCGGACTCCTTGAAGCGGTCCCACAGGGCCATGAACACTCCAAACGGGTTGAGGTGAGCCCCTGCGCGATGCGGCTCGGGGCAGTTGAAAGCTCGTGCTGTGGTCGGAAAGCGGATAACGGAGCGCGCGGCTCCGTCCCTGGGCCTGGCGTGGGCTCCGGCAGCCGCTCAGTCCTCGCTCTCGAAGAAGTCCCCCACCTCGTCGACGACTTCGGCGGCGACCATGCCGCCGACGACACCGACCGCGAGGCCGGCGGCTCCGGCAGCGATCGCCGTTCCCATACCCGGGCCGGAGCGGTGGTTGTCGTCGTGATGATGTTCACCGTGGCCGTGGTGTCCGTGGTCGGCGAAGGGCGCACCGTGCCCGTAGGCGGACCGGTGCTCGACGATCTGACGGATCCAGCCGTCGACTTCCGCCGTCCAGTCGCGGTTGTCGTGGTGGCCGACGGTGAAACGGGTGAGCGCGTCGTGGCCGGAGGAGAACAGGCCGCCGCGCTTGTCGGCTTCCAGGACCACCTCCAGTCCTGCGGGGCCGGCCAGGAAGGTCAGCTCGATCTCGTTGACCTGGTGGGCGTGCTGGGGTGCGGGGGTGAGCTCGATCTCCTGGTAGAAGGGGAGCTGTTGCCCGGTGCCGCCGATGTGTCCGTACTCGAGGTCGGCGGACTTGAAACCGAAGCCGAGCTGTCCGAGGGCTTCCAGGATCGCTTCCTGGGCCGGCAGCGGGCCGACGGTGAGCTGGTCCAGGTCGCCCTTGTCCTTGGCGCCCGCGACCGCGAGCTCGGTGCGCACACCGAGCACGATGCCCAGAGGTTGCCCGTACAGTTCGGTGACGGGTGTCTCCCAGGGCAATACGACGGTGAAGGGGACGCTGCGTGCCTCTTCGGCGGCCAGCCGGAAGCCGCCGCCGACGGTGAACCGGTCGAAGACGACGACGCCCTCGCTCTCCCCCTCCTCGTGCTCGGCCTCGACCCGGGCCACGAGGTCGAGCGTGATGTGCTCGATGGCGAAATCGGCCTGGCCACCTTTGAGGTGCACCTGACCGCTGAGTGCGCCGCCGGGCAGAACGGGCGCCGGATCGAGGACCGTGTCGACCGTGGGGGCGCCCACGCCGAGCGAGCCGAGAAGTCGCTTGAACACCATCGTGGCGTCCACTCCTTATGCGTGCGTGTGATTCTTCAGAAAGGTGCCGTCCGCCTGCGCGGCGACGGACGGCACTACGTCCCTTGCCCGGCCGACTACTTGGCTGCTTCGAGAGCGGCGAGGGCCTGCGCCCAGCGGACGTACTGCAAGTCGGCCAAGTCCGCGACAGTCTTGACGCCAAACGCCTCCTGGAGCAGCTCACCGTCGCGGCCGGAGACGCCCTTCAGCGCCGCCACGGGGGCGGCGAGTATCTCCGGCAGCCTCTTGTCCGCCCACGCCTTGTCCAGCACCTTGTCCAGGTCGATCGAGGGCATGCGTGTCGTCTCCACAAGGCGCGGGCCCGGGTCGCCCCAAGGCCTGTTTCTACAAACGAGTAGAAGCATAGAGTTGCCTCGGCGGATCAAGAGCGCCCTGCGGGTTGCCTCGCCGGGAAAGGCCGAAATCCGCCCCTGGGCTGGCCAGAGGCTGCCTGGCCCGAAGGCCGTTCACTGGGGACGGTGTGCCGGAAATGAGGGGGACGCATGCCGGGGGTGGGAACCTGGTTTCAGCCAGAACCGTTCTGCTGTCTGCACGTACAGGTAAGGAGCCGGCGCTTGTCCGCCAGATCGACGGGCCCTTCGGGGCTCGGTCCCCGGCCATTCCGCACACGGTTTGTCGAGGGCCCGAGGCGGGGTGGTGAGGGATGAGTGCTGTGGAAGCGTGGCTGGGTGTGCTGGCCGTGTTCGTGCTGACAGCGGGCACCGGCTACTTCGTCGCGCAGGAGTTCTCCTACGTCTCGGCCGACCGGCTCGCCCTCGCGCGGGAGGCCGACGAAGGGGACAAGAAGGCCGGCCATGCGCTGAAGGTGCTCGAGCGGCTGTCGTTCATGCTCTCGGGTGCCCAGCTCGGCATCACGGTGACCGGCCTGGTCGTCGGATTCATCGCCGAGCCGGCTGTCTCCGCGCTGCTGAGACCGGTGCTGTCCGGTCTAGGTGTTCCCGACGGCGCCGTCACCGGTATCTCGGTGGTGCTGGCATTCGTCCTCGCCACGGTCGTACAGATGGTGCTGGGCGAGCTGGCGCCGAAGAACCTCGCCATCGCCGTGCCGGAAGAGCTGGCCAAGGCACTGGCGGGCTCCACGCTGGCCTACCTGAAGGTGGTCGGCCCGGTGGTACGCGTCTTCGACGGCGCGGCGAACAGGCTGCTACGCAAGATCGGTATCGAGCCGGTCGAGGAGCTGCACCACGGCGCCACACTGGAGGAGCTGGGCCATCTGATCGGCGAGTCCCGCGACCACGGACAGTTGTCCCGCCAGACGGCCGAGCTGGTCGACCACGTACTGGAGTTCTCCGAGCGAACGCTGCGCGAAGTGATGGTGCCGCGCGTCGACGCGGTGTTCGTCCGCAAGGACGCCACCGCTGCCGAGGCCATTGAGCTCGTCGGAAGGTACGGCCACTCCAACTATCCCGTGCTCGGAGACCACCCGGACGACGTCGCGGGTGTGCTCGGGGTACGGGAGCTGATGGGCGTGGCCGCCGAGCGGCAGACCTCCAGCACAGCCGGTTCGCTGGCCCGGGAGACGCTGCTCCTGCCGGACACCCTGCCCCTGCCGGCCGCTGTGGAGCAAATGCGGGAGCGGGACGACGAGTTCGCCGTCGTCCTCGACGAACACGGCGGGGTGGCGGGCGTCGTCACCTACGAGGATGTCGCCGAGGAGCTGGTGGGTGACATCGCCGACGAGTCGGACACCGTCATCGCCGTCGCGGTGCCGGATGGGGCCGGCTGGTTGGTGGATGCCGGGCGCCGTCTGGACGAGGTGGCCGGTGCCACCGGAGTGAAGCTGCCCGAGGAGGACGACTACGACACCGTGGCCGGCCTGATCGTCGACCGGCTCGGCCGCTTCCCCACCATCGGTGACCGGCTCGCCGTGGAGCTTCACGCCGGCGGCAGCGTCCTGATCGACGTACGCACACTGGACCGGCACGTCCCGGAACGGGTCCGGATAGAGCGGCTGGCCGACAAGGCGGAGGAGCAGGCATGAGTTTCCCGATGGCGCTCTTCGTCACCGTTCTGCTGCTCATCGGCAGCGGATTCTTCGTCGCCGCCGAGTTTGCTCTGGTGGCCGCCAAACGGCACCGCATGGAACAGGCGGTCGCCGAGGGGCGGCGCGGTGCCAAGGCCGCACTGGCGGGGATGCGTGAGCTGTCCCTGATGCTGGCCGGTGCCCAGCTCGGCATCACCGTGTGCACGCTGGGCCTCGGCTCTGTCTCCAAGCCCGCGATCTCCCACGAACTCGACCCGCTGCTGCACAAGCTTGGTCTGCCCACCGCGCTCAGCTACGGCATTGCCTTCGCCGTGGCCATGATCGTGGTGGTCTTCCTGCACATGGTGCTCGGCGAGATGGCGCCCAAGTCGTGGGCCATCGCCCATCCCGAGCGTTCCGCGATGCTGCTCTCCCCGGCCTTCCGGGCCGTCGCCACCGCCGTACGCCCGCTCATCTGGGTCCTCAACCGCATCAGCAACGCGCTCGTCCGGCTCTGCCGGGTCACCCCGCGTGACGAGCTGGCCTCCGTCCACAACCGCGAGCAGCTCACCCACCTGGTGGAAGAGTCCGAACGGCTCGGCCTCATCAACGAGACCGACTCAGAACTGCTCACCCGCTCGCTCACCGAGCCGGAGACCCCGGTGCACGAGCTCCAGATCCCGGCCGCCGCCATCACCGCGGTCGACGCCGACGCCGACGCACCACAGATCCTGGCCCTGGCCACCGCCAGTGACCGCACTCGGCTTCTGGTCCTCGAGGACAACGTCGTGCTCGGCTCGGTGCACGCCCGCGACGTCCTGGTTGCCCGCTCCCAAGGCCGGCCCACCACCGCGCGCGCCCTGGCCCGCCCCGTGCCCGAGCTACGTGAGGAAGCCATGGTGGCCGAAGCGATCGAGCTGCTGCGCCGCCGCCGGGCCACCCTCGCGGTGGTTCGCGACGGCTCCTGCGAGCTCGTCGGCATGGTGAGCCTGGACGACCTGCTGGCCCGCTACCTCCAGCCCCGCCCGGCCTGAACAGTCACCTGATGCCCGAGCGCCCCAGGTCATCCTGGGGCGCTCGCGTGTATCTCATCGGGCGCGGCCGAGGGCTCACCGGTACCACTCGTACGTCAGAAACTACAGTGCTGTAGAAATCAATATCGGAGCCTGATCGTCGACGTCCAGATACGGGACTGTAAATCGTTCGGTGTAACTCCCGATCATGGAGGATGCATCGATGACCAGCGAGGACGCAGGCCAGCCAGTTCCGCCAGCAGATCGAGATCGCCGGGGGTGAAAACAGCGGAAGGATACACGCACGTGACGCATTCGACCGTCGTCGAAAATCGCGTAGTCGGAGGCGTACTGCTGGCGGGCGGGGTGCAGCGTGCGGGTGGAGCACGAAGCCTTCGCCCGGTGTGTCCACCGGGTGAGTACCGGTAGACGGTGCGCGCGGCTTTGTCAGGCGACGGCAGAGGTTCCGGAGCGGCGAGGACCGTGTTGTCAAGCTCTCTGCCCGCCTGCACCAGCCGGTCCACGGAGGGCAATACGCCTCGGCCGCATCGTAGATGAGCCAGCACGAGCAGTGCCTGCCGTCCGGCGGCCGGCCGGCGCCGGTCGCTGGGTGCAGCAGGGCGGTGTCCGGGGTGCAGCGCAGCATTTACATGGGCCGCGCCGCCGCACGGATAGCAGCCCGAGCCGGGCCGGCGCAGCGCGGCCAGCTGCTGCACGCGCTACTCGGGCCGTGCTGTACCCGGTCGCCGGCTCTTGCTCCGCCGGTTCCCGTTCGACGATGGGCCCGCCCCCAGTGCTGCATGAGGTCGCAGATCCGCGATGTTCCGGGCGGGATCCGTGCACGGCTGGCCTTGTTCACCCGAAGCGGCTCTGGCACAACCTCTGTGGCCGTGCGGCAAACGGTTGGCGGCGACCTAAAAAGGATTCGTCCGCAGAGAACAGTGTCTCTACACTTGGTCAGAGCGGGAGTGCGCGCGTTTCCGCAGGTTGCGGTGCCGTGGCAGAGCGGTCTATTGCGATCGCCGTGGGCGAGGTCCCTCCCACGGCGACTGACGGGGACGGGGCGGACCTGCTCCCAACTGTCTCGCGGGTTCAAATCCCGTCGGCACCGCAGCCGACCAGGACGTAGTGCAACGCACGGACTGCCGCCTCGCGTCAGGCCCACAGAAGTTGTGCCAAAGCCGGCTCTCACCGAGGCCGCGAAGAAAGGCTGCCGCGTCCGCTACACACTCGCGACGAAGCTGGTCAATGAGCTGGTTGAGGCCGCGGACGAGAAGCAGCTGAACAAGACCATCGCCCGCTACGGCCGCCTAGACCTGCTCTGCATCGACGAACTCGGCCACATGGAACTCGACCGCCACGGCGCCGAACTCCTTCCAGGTCCTGACCGAACACGAGGAGAAGAACAGCGTCGCCATCGCTTCCAACGAGTCGTTCGGCGGCTGGACGAAGACCTTCACTGACCCCCGCCTCCGCGCGGCCTGGTCTTCGATCTCGGGCCGTCTCCCAGACGGTGGGGCCCGGCTCCACTGGTGAACCGTCGTGCGCAGTCGGCCCGGACGGACCGAGAACCGTCGGCAGTTGGCGCCATGTACAGCCCGTCGTGGCCACGAAGTCGATGGCCGCCAGCACCTGTCGGTCCCCGTACCTGCGTCGGCCTCCGCCCTGCGGCCGAATCGAGGTGGCTGGTACCACCTGCTGGAACACCTTCTGCGGCTCTTCCGGCACCAGGCCCGCGCCTGCTTCTACGTCGCGCCAGGACTCGTCCTGTACGTCAGCGGTTCCCTTGGACGACGGTAAGTTCGACGTGTGGGCCGGTGCCGCACACCGCAGCGCTCTGCAGGCCCTTGCGCATTCCGACGCCAGGTGGCTCAGCTTCGCCGGCTGACAGCCGCGCAGCTGCGCGGGCAGCGCCGTCCCTGGCACCCCGGTCCCGGCGGTCTCCGGCCCGCTGAACCGCAGACGAGAGGCCACCGGCCCGGGCGGCTATCCCTGATGTAGGAACGCCCGCAGGTCTTCAGCGACTGCCGTCATCCCTTCACCTGCCTCGATCACGGTCGTCACCGTGCACGTCCAGTCCCCGGAGAAGGGACCGGGCCGAAGCGCCCATCCCAGATCCACATGGCCGCCGGAGCCGAAGACCGCTGTCACGGTCAGGTGGTTGGTGCTCCAGACCCGTTCTCCCTCCCAGCCGCGGAAGTCACGCGCGAGGGCATCGAAGAACGCGCACATGTCGTCCCAGGCGGTGACGGTCACGGTCTCGAGCCGTGCGCGCACACCGTCGGCAACGGCCTCCACCGCGAACGCCGACTCGTACTCATCCGCACGCGACCAGTCGAACAGCCGGACACGGGGCGCCATCGCACCCGGCCCCCGCACGACGACCTCGACCTGCCCCGGCCCTACCTCGATCAGACTCACCCGCTGGAGGATACGGACACCAACACGCTGACGGCATCACCGCTTTCCGATCCTTCGAGGTCCTCCGGTTCCAGGTATTCCAGAGCTTCGGGGTCGATGCCGTGATGCCGGTCCACGTCGAGCAGTTGCCGCACGAACGTGAGGACGAACGTCGAGAAGCGTACGTCGAAGGTCACGCAGCCCTCTTCATGAACCATCGTGACGACCTTCCACCGGTCCGGGTCCGGGTCGCAGGGCAGAAAGAAGCTCGTCCCCGCTGAGGTCGTATCCCCACGAGATCAGCCCTCCGGGCTCCGGGTAGAAGGGGTACGGGACATGCTCGGCATGATGAAAGACAGCGAGTTCGCCGCAGACCAGCCCGCTGCCGTACGGGACCTACGAACGCCCTGAAGTCGCCGGGCAGGGGTGTACCGAGGTACTGCTCGACCTCGTCCCAGCCGTCCTGGTCCGCACGCCCGGTATCAGGCTCGCCCAGCAGAGCCTGCAACTCATCCAACGAGGACATGCACATCTCCCAGGCCGGCCAACGAACAACTCGCGCCGACCTAGCCGCACGCACCACGACGTCACGCGGCGCGGCCGTCATCAGACGGGGCACTGCCCGCGGCCACCGACTAACCGAGCGGAATCCGCGCTGCGGCCGCGCTCGCTGCGTCCCTCTCCGCGCGTGTGGCAGCGTGCTCAGGGCGCGTCATCGACCAGTCCGAAGCCTTCCGGGAACTGCTTCAGGAACTGGCGGCGAGACGGGTCGGTCTCAGCGGCTGCCATCA
>NZ_WWHX01000800.1 GCF_009862125.1 Streptomyces sp. SID5910 | reverse complement strand
TGACCTGGGTCAGGGTCCGGCTGCGCCGGGCCGGCAGGTCGCCGGTGCCGGCGCCGGGCACCCGGGTGAGCGGCACGACGTCGATGTCGGGGTCCGGCCAGATGCGCTCCAGCAGATCGCGGCGGCGGCGCGACTCCCGTACGACGGTGTCGACGGGCACGGACCGCACCGCGCCGAGCCAGTGCAGGGCGCCGGGCCGGAAGCGGTGCGCGCGCGTGTCGTGGGCGAGCACGAAGTACGCGGCGTCGAAGAGCGCGCCCAGGTGGCAGACCTCCAGGGCGCCGGCGGCGAGCCGGCCGCTGTCCACCAGCCGGTGTCCGACCCGGTGCTGGACCCCGCCCCGGTCGACCGCCTCCCACCAGCCGTCGGTCGGGACGGCGCCGCTGCGGGTGAGCAGCGCGCCGAGGTCCGGGGTGAGGGCCGACTCCACGTGCACGACGCGGCCGGCGGAGAGGTAGACGATGCCCCGTTCGCCGGACAGGGCGCCGGTGGCGCCTTCGGCCGCCAGGGTGCCGAGGGCCTCGGACGTCGTCCCGTGCTCGGTCCACGCCGTCATCGCCGCGGTCATCCGAGCACCAGGCGGTCCGCCATCTCGGCGAGCCGGATGCGGGCCAGGGCGAGATTGCCGTCGTTGCGGTCCAGCCAGAGGTGGAGGAAGACGGTGCTGTCGAAGGGGGTGCTGACGAAGCGGAGCAGGTGGTAGGAGTCCGCCGTCGTGACGATCATGTCCTCGACCGGCGGTTCCTTCTCCGCGGCGGCCTCGCCGGCCGGTGCCAGGGAACCGCTCTCCGCGACGTGCCGGGCGAGTTCGGCCGTCTCCGCGGCCGTCGCCTCCGGGTCGCCGCCCGGCGCGTCACCCACCGCGCCGAGGGCGAGCCCGCTGATCCAGTCGACCAGCGAAGCGCCCCGGGCGCCGGGCAGCCGCATGGCTTCCAGCAGACTCTCGTCGATTCCGGGCACGCCGGATCCCCTCCCCCTGCACGGCTGTACCGCGAACGTGACGACGACACTACGGAAGGTGCACGGATCCGGTGAGCGCTTTGGCATTTTCCAGAGGAACGTGCCCTCGGTGCGGCATACTGCGACGTTTCGGCCCGCGAGGGAGGGGGCGCGGGCAGGCCCGCGCCCCGGTGCGGATGGTGGGCGGGACCTGTCCGCACGGACCATGGTGCGAGCGGTCCCCGGCCCGCCGCCACGAGTGAACGGCGCGGCTCCGGGCGCGCGCCGCACACCCGGTGCGCGCACCCGCGCACCGGCGCGGACGCGGGCGCGCATGCGTGGACACGGCCGGACGGGCAACCCGGCGGACATGCCAGAACAGCCCCCTTCCCACGACGGGAAGCACACACCGGACCGGCACAGCGCGACGGAGGGCAAGGCGCCGGAGGACTTCGGTCCGGGCGCCTCCACCGAGCGGGCCGCCCCCGACTCGCCCACGGACCTGCCCAAGCGCTCGTGGAAGGCGCTGCTGCGGCGTGTGCTGTCCGAGTTCAAGGACGACGAACTCACCGACCGCGCCGCCGCCCTGACCTACTACGGGATCCTGGCGCTGTTCCCGGCCCTGCTGGTGCTGGTGTCCCTGCTCGGCATCGCCGGGCAGTCCGCCACCCAGGAGGTCCTGGACAACATCCAGAAGCTCGCCCCCGGGTCCGCGCGGGACGTCATCACCGACGCGGTGAAACAGCTCCAGGCCAAGGCCGGCCTCGGCTCCGTGCTTGCGGTGGTCGGTGTGCTCGGTGCCGTCTGGTCGGCGTCCGGCTACGTGGCCGCGTTCATCCGCGCCGCCAACGCGGTCTACGACGTGCCCGAGGGGCGGCCGGTGTGGAAGGTGCTGCCGCTGCGGGTGGCGCTGACCGTGGTGCTGCTCGTGCTCGCCGTGGTCAGCGCGCTCATCGTGGTGTTCACCGGCAGTCTGGCCCGGCAGGCGGGCACCGCGCTCGGCGTCGGCGACACCGCGCTGACCGTGTGGTCCATTGCCAAGTGGCCCGTCCTGGTGCTGCTCGTCACCATCATGATCGCGGTCCTGTACTGGGCCACCCCGAACGCCCGGGTGCGGGGCTTCAAGTGGATCACGCCGGGCAGCGTGATCGCCCTGCTGGTCTGGCTGCTGGCCTCCGTCGGGTTCGCCTTCTACGTGGCGAACTTCGGCTCGTACAACAAGACGTACGGCACGCTGGCGGGCGTCATCATCTTCCTGGTGTGGCTGTGGGTGACGAACCTGGCGATCCTCCTCGGTCTGGAGTTCGACGCCGAGCTGGCCCGGCAGCGCGTCATCGACGGCGGTCATCCGCCCGAGGACGAGCCCTATGTCGAGCCGCGCGACACGCGGGCCTGGGACGACGCGGACCGGCGGCGCGCGGAGTCACCGGACGAGTGACGCCACATGGCCTCCGCGCCCCAGGGGTACGCGGAGGCCATGAACCATGGCACTCCAGAACCCCAGGAACACCAAGAACCCCAAGAACCCCGAGAAGCCCGCGAACGCCGAGAGGCGCAGGACGCGGCCCGGGCCGAGCGGGCCGACGAGGAGCGCGCCGCGGCCCGGCCCTTCGACTATCCGTATCCGGAGCGGCACGCCAACGTGCGGGCCACCCGGCACATCAGCCGTGAGCAGGCCGACGCCGAGAGCGTGCCCGGAGTGCCGGGCGGCTACGGCACCACGGGCGGCGGGCAGCCCGGCGGCCGGAGCACGCCCCGGGCCGGTGACGACACGGCCGACGAGTCCGGGGTCACGGACGTCGTCGGCGGACGCGAGCCCCGGACGCCCCGGAAGAACGAGAAGCGCTGACGCGCGCGTGGCCTACGGGAGGATCGAGTCGACGTATCCCCCGTCGACCCGTACCGCCGCGCCGGTCGTGGCGGACGCCTGCTCCGAGCTGAGGTAGACCACCAGGTTGGCGATCTCCTCGGGCTCGATCAGCCGCTGGAGCAGCGACTGCGGGCGGTGTTCGCGCATGAAGACGCGCTGCGCCTCCTCCCAGGGCAGGTCGCGGTCGACCAGCTGGTACACGAAGTCCTCGACGCCCTCGGTGTGGGTCGGCCCGGCGATGACGGAGTTCACCGTGACGCCGCTGCCGGCCGCCTCCTTGGCGAAGCCGCGGCTCACCCCGAGCAGAGCCGTCTTGGAGACGCCGTAGTGGATCATCTCGGCCGGGATCACCACGGCCGAGTCGCTCGCGATGTACAGCACCCGGCCCCAGCCCCGTTCCCTCATTCGGGGGAGATGGGCGCGCGTCAGCCTGACGCCGGCGAGGACGTTGATCTCGAAGTAGCGGCGCCACTCGTCGTCGCTGATCTCCAGCGCGGGCCTGGCGCCGAAGATGCCGAGGTTGTTGACCAGGATGTCCACGTCGGGCAGGGTCCGGACGGCCTGCTCGGCGCCCTCCTCGGTGCCGAGGTCGGCGGCGACGGCCACGAACGCGCCGTCGGGCACCGCGGCCCTCAGCTCGCCGACGCTCTCCTCCAGCCGGGCGGTGTCGCGCCCGTTGACGCCCACCGTGGCACCGGCCCGGGCCAGCTGGGCGGCGATGGCCGCTCCGATGCCCTGCGAGGAGCCGGTCACCAGCGCGGTCCGCCCGCCGAGGTCGAGGTTCATCGGGTCACTCCCTGTCGTCCGTGCGGTCTTCCGCCGTTCTCCTGCCCAGCCTCGCCCACGATCCGCCTCCGGCACCGGAGGGCCGCGCCGGGCGCGGTACGCGGCACGCCCGGTCGGCGGACCCCGGGTGATCTCCGGCGGCCCGCGGCGGGATACTGGCCTTTCGCCCCTGTTCCCGCCTCACAGATGGACTCATGCCGACCTCTTCCACCGCCCGCCCCACGTTTCCGCCCACGGTGTGGCCGGCTCGCGGCCGCCACGTCGGTTCCGCCGCGGAGGACACCGTCCGGCGCACCCTGCGACGGCTCAAGGACGGCCACGTCCTGGACGACTTCCAGGAGCTGCCCGAGGATCCGGCCGAGGGCGGCGCACCCGGCGTACGGATCTTCGAAGCACGCTGGAAGGCCGGCGGTGCCGTCACCGTGCGGGCCCGGCTGACGCTGTCGCCCGGCTCGGCGGGCGGGCAGGACTGGACGCTGCTCGCGGAGGCCGAGGAGGCCTGGGACCTGGCCTGGCCGTCGCCCGCGACGATGTTCTGGCCCGAGGACCCCGACGTCACCTGGGACCGCGACATCGCCACCGGGCTGCGGCTGCGGGGGATCAACACCCTGCCGGACGACGACAAGGCCGTACGGCGGCTGATCAAGGAGGCCGGGCGCGGGGCGTGGAACATCCACGTCGTCGTGCACGAGGCGATGACCCCCGACCACCGCGGCCGGGTGCCGCTGGCGGAGCGGCTGCCCGCGAGTCTGCGCCACCGCGTGGTCGAGCACCGCGCGGCGCCGCAGCAGCTGCGGGTCGTCAACTGGGCCCTGGAGGACTTCGGCGTCCAGGTGCCGCGCGGCGGCGCGGTGATCCTGCCCGGCACCCCGGCACCGGCCGGCTACGAGGCCCAGGACTTCTCCGTCCGCAGCGTCTTCCTGGACGGCACCGAGCCCGTCGACCTCATCGCGGCGGTGACGGCCTACGCGGAGCTGCCCCGGCCGCTCGTGGACGGCGCCGAGGAGGCGCTGAGGGCGCTGCGGGAGGAGTGGCGGCTGCTGACGCTGGAGGAGGAGCTGGCCCGCGCGCGCAAGCTGGTGGCCATGTACGCCGAGGCGCTGGAGGCCATGACGCAGTCCCGGGACCTGTACCGGGAGGCGGCCGAACGCGCGTCCGAGGCGCTGGCCGCGTACCGGGAGTCCGCCGGGCAGGCCCCGGCCGGGCCGCCGCCGTCCGAGACGCCGGCGCCGTCCCCGCTGCGCGGGCTGACCCGCACACGGGAACGGTCCAGGCGCGCCGCCCGGCGCGTGCCGGTCAGCTGAAGAGCGGGAAGCGGTCCGCGTCGGGTCCCAGGGCCTGCCGTTCGTCGTCGGTGAGGCCGGTGCGTCCGGTGGCGGCACGGGCGTAGTGCTCGTCGCTCCAGGCCGACGGGACCGGGTGGCCCAGGAGACCGTCGAGGGTGGCGCGGACCGCGGCCAGCCCGGCCGGTGACGGTCCGGGGGCGTCGGCCAGGGAGACGGTCAGGTCGAGGTGGTGGACGGTCGCCTCGACGCCGAGGGTCGTCAGCAGGTCCCCGGCGGTCAGCACATGCCCCTGGGTGCGCACCGGGCGGCGGGGATCAGCCGTCGCCGCGGCCGTCGCGGTGGCCTCCGCCGTCTCCAGATACGACTCCTTCAACTGCGCGAAGTCGAGGAACATGCTGCCGGCGACCCGGTTCCAGCGCCGCCCGTGGGCCGCGCCGACGGGGTCGGGCGCCCAGTCCCGCCAGTAGGTCACGGCGTTCCGGTCGGGCTGCTCCACGGCGGGGGTGTGCAGCGCCACCAGGGCCCGCTGGGCGTCCCCGAGCAGGTGAAACACCAGATCGCGCACCGCCCAGCCGGTGCAGTCGGTCGGCAGCCAGGACTCCTCGTCGCCGAGCGGGCGGACGACCTCCGCCAGCGCTCCGTAGGAGTCCCGCACGACGCGGGCCGGATCCAGGTCCGTACGGTGTTCGGATCGCATGGTCATGGCGACACCCTAGGCGTGTGCCGCCCCGGTAACGGCGGCGCACGGTCACCTACTGAGGGCACCCTCATGTGTCAGTCGGCGCGACGTGGATACGCGGTCTGCACAGCAGCACGGCCCGTCCCGGAAGGTCAGCGACGCCATGGACAGCCAGCACCGGAGTGCCTCCCCCGATTCCCGCACGTCCGGGCCCCCTCGCTCGGACACCACCCTGCGGGTCAACGGCAAACCCCACACTCTCACCGTCGACCACCGCCGCGTCCTGCTGGACCTCCTGCGGGAGGACCTGGGGCTCGCGGGCGCCAAGAAGGGCTGCGACCACGGCCAGTGCGGCGCCTGCACGGTCCTGGTGGACGGCCGGCGCGTCAACAGCTGCCTCCAGCTGGCCGTCGCCCTGGACGGCTGCGAGGTCACCACCGTCGAGGGCCTCGCCGGGGACGGCGAGGAACTCCACCCGCTCCAGCGCGCGTTCCTGGACCGCGACGCCTTCCAGTGCGGCTACTGCACCCCCGGCCAGATCTGCTCCGCGGTCGGCGCGCTCGCCGAGGCCGAGGCCGGCCATCCCTCCCACGTCACGGACCCGGCGGCACCGTCCGGCGAGCCCGTGCCGCTGGACCGGGACGAGATCCGGGAGCGGCTCAGCGGCAACCTGTGCCGGTGCGGGGCGTATCCGCGCATCGCCGACGCGGTCGAGGACGTGATCCCGTGAAGCCCTTCGCCTACGTACGGGCGGGCAGCGTCGAGGAGGCCACCGACGCGTTCGCCACCCACCCCGGCGCCCGCTACCTCGGCGGCGGCACCAACCTGGTCGACCTGATGAAGCTCGGCGTGGAGACGCCCGCCGCGCTCGTCGACGTCACCCGGCTGCCGCTGGACGCGGTCGAGGAGCTGCCCGACGGCTCGCTGCGGGTCGGCGCGATGGTCCGCAACAGCGACCTCGCCGCCCACCCCGCCGTGCGGGACCGCTACCCGGCGCTGTCGCAGGCCCTGCTGGCGGGCGCCTCGGGGCAGTTGCGGAACGCCGCGACCACCGGCGGCAACCTGCTCCAGCGCACCCGCTGCCCCTACTTCCAGGACGTGTCCAAGCCCTGCAACAAGCGTGAGCCCGGCACCGGCTGCGGCGCGCTGGAGGGCGTGCACCGCGACCACGCGGTGCTGGGCTATTCCGACCAGTGCATCGCCACGCACCCCTCGGACATGGCGGTGGCGCTCGCCGCGCTGGACGCACACGTGGAACTGCGGGGCCCCGAGGGCGCCCGGCGCGTGCCCGCCGCCGACTTCCACCGGCTGCCGGGGCAGCATCCCGAGCGGGACACGGAGATCCACCCCGGCGAGCTGATCACCGGCGTGGTCCTGCCGGCCGCCACAGCGGGGCTGCCGTCGGCCTACCGCAAGGCCCGGGACCGGGCGTCGTACGCCTTCGCGCTGGCCTCCGTCGCCGTCGTGCTGCATCTCGCGGACGGCGTGGTGGACCGGGCCGGCATCGCGTTCGGCGCGCTCGCGCACCGGCCCTGGCGGGCCCGGCGGGCCGAGGAGGCGCTGCTCGGCGCGGCGCCCACGACGGCCGCGTTCGAGCACGCCGTCGATCTGGAGCTGGAGGCGGCCGAGCCGCTGCGGGACAACGCCTACAAGGTGCCGCTGGCCCGCCGGCTCGCCCTGGACGTACTGGGCCGGCTGGCGCCGCCCGCGACCACCTGACACCGGCGTCCACGAGGAGGACTCCATGACCGGCACCGAGACCGTCCTGGGCGCTCCCGCCGAGCGCCGGGAGGGGCGGGAGAAGGTCACCGGCACCGCCCGGTACGCCGCCGAGTACGAATTCCCCGGCCGCGCCCAGGCCTGGCCCGTGCCCGCGGCCGTCGCGCGCGGCCGGGTCACCGGCGTGGACCCCGGGCCCGCGCTCGCCCTGCCCGGCGTGCTCGCGGTGCTCACGCACGAGAACGCGCCCCGGCTGGGAGAGCCCGACGATCCCACGCTCGCCCTGCTCCAGAGCCCGCACGTGCCGCACCGGGGCTGGTTCGTGGGCCTGGTGGTGGGCGAGACGCTGGAGGCGGCCCGGGCCGGTGCCGCCGCCGTCCGCGTCACCTACGAGGCCGAGAGCCACGACGTGACGCTCACCGTCGACCACCCCGGGGCCTACGTCCCCGAGACGGCCAACGGGGGCTTCCCGGCCGTCACCGAGGAGGGCGACGCCGAAGGCGCCTTCGCCGCCTCGCCGGTCCGGGTCGACGTGGCGTACGAGGTGCCGCCGCTGCACAACCAGCCCATGGAGCCGCACAGCAGCACCGCGGTGTGGGACGGCGAGCGGCTGACCGTGCACTCCTCCAGCCAGGGCAGCACCGCCGTGCGGAAGGAACTCGCCGCGCTGTTCGGGCTGACCGAGGACCGGATCACGGTCCTCGCCGAGCACGTGGGCGGCGGTTTCGGCTCCAAGGGCACCCCGCGTCCCGACGTGGTCCTGGCCGTGATGGCGGCGCTGCACACCGGCCGGCCCGTCACCGTGGCGCTGCCGCGCCGCTACCTGCCCACCGTCGTCGGCCACCGCGCGTCGACCCTGCACCGGCTGCGCCTCGGCGCCGGCCCCGAGGGGCGGCTCACGTCGCTGTCCCACGAGGCGACGACGTACACCTCGCGGGTGAAGGAGTTCGTGGAGCAGGCGGCGGTCCCGGCACGCGTCATGTACGGCACTCCCGCCCTGCGCACGCTGCATCGCGTGGTGCCCCTGGACGTGCCCACGCCGTCCTGGATGCGCGCCCCCGGCGAGTGCCCCGGCATGTACGCGCTGGAGTCGGCGATGGACGAGCTCGCCGTCCGGCTCGGCGTCGACCCGGTGGAGCTGCGGATCCTCAACGAGCCGGAGGCCGAACCCGAGAGCGGCAGGCCCTTCAGCAGCCGGCACCTCGTGGAGTGCCTGCGCGAGGGCGCGCGCCGGTTCGGCTGGGCGGAGCGCGATCCGCGCCCGGGGTCGCGCGCCGAGGGCCCCCTGCTGGTGGGCAGCGGGGTGGCCGCCGCCACCTATCCGGTGATGGCCGCGCCCTGCCGTGCCTCGGCCCGGGCGCTGCCCGACGGCGGCTTCCTGGTGCGGGTCAACGCCACGGACATCGGCACCGGGGCGCGGACGGTGTGCGCGCAGATCGCGGCCGACGCGCTCGGCGTGCCCCTGGACCGGGTCCGCATCGAGGTGGCGAACAGCGACTTCGGCTTCGCGCCGGTGGCGGGCGGCTCGTCCGGCACCGCGTCCTGGGGCTGGGCCGTGCACGAGGCGTGCGCGCGGCTGGCCGAGCGTCTGGAGGGTCCCGTGGGGCCGCTGCCCGACGAGGGCCTCGTGGCCGAGGCCGACACCACGGGCACCGCCGACGCCGAGGTCCCTTACGCGCGGCACGCGTTCGGGGCGCACTTCGCCGAGGTCACCGTCGACACGGTCACCGGCGAGGTGCGGGTGAGGCGGATGCTGGGCGTCTTCGCCGCCGGGCACATCCTCAACTCCCGTACGGCGCGCTCGCAGTTCGTCGGCGGGATGACGATGGGCCTGGGCATGGCGCTGGCCGAGGACAGCACGCTCGACCCGGCGTTCGGCGACTTCGTCCAGTCCGATCTCGCGTCGTACCACGTGCCCGCGCACGCCGATGTCGCGTCCGTGGAGGCGTACTGGGTGGACGAGGAGGACGAACACCTCAACCCCATGGGCAGCAAGGGGATCGGCGAGATCGGCATCGTCGGTGCGGCGGCGGCCGTCGGCAACGCGGTCCACCACGCCACCGGCATCCGTTTCCGGGAACTCCCGCTCACGCCCGACCTGGTGCTCACCGGGCTGCTCGCGCACGAGCACCCCGCGGGCATGCTGGGGACGTGACGGCGGCCCACCGCGGTCCGGTGCCGGGCGTCCGGCGCGGACCGCGGTGGGCCGGGTGACGGGACGGTCAGTCCGCGGCGCGGCGCGCCCCGGTGACCGGGCGGGACGCCGCCCGGCTCCTGGCGGGTGCCTGCGCGGCGACCCGCACGCACAGTGCCGTCAGGGCGACCAGTGACGTCAGTACGGCGACGCCCACGGCGACCCAGGTGGGCGCCAGCGTGAGGTCGACCGTCCGGGACATCTCCAGCGAAGGGGCGGCGGTGCCGTACAGCTTGGCCGCGGCCAGCGCCGCCGGCAGCACGACCGCCACGGCGAGCACGGGCACGGCCGCGCGCACGGTCAGGGCCAGGGCGACGACCAGGCAGAGCGCCGAGAAGCCGAGCGCGAAGGCGTAGCCGCGGACGGACGCCTCGCCCTGTTGCAGCGGGAAGTAGGCCACGCCGCAGCCG
>NZ_WWHX01000799.1 GCF_009862125.1 Streptomyces sp. SID5910 | reverse complement strand
TCAGCGGTGCGATGCCCAGGCTGACCAGGCCGGAGACCGCGGTGACGCGGCCGAGGTAGGCGGGCTCGGCCTGGGTCTGCAACAGGGCACCGCAGAGCGCGCCGCTGAGCCCGGCGAGGAGTCCGACGAGCAGGGCGACCGCGACGGCCGCGACGACGCCGGGCACGAAGGCGAGGGCGCCGATGGCGACGCAGCCGGCGAGGATCGCGCAGCCGGCGGTCCGTCCGGCGTGCCCCACGCGTCCCCGTACGGCGAGCAGCAGTGAGGCGGCGCCCGCGCCGGTGCCGAAGCCGGCCAGTACCCAGCCCATGCCGGACGCTCCCCAGCCGCGTTCGTCGGCCAGCAGGGTGAGGCCGACGTTGAGCGGTCCGACGAAGCCGAGGTCACCGAGGGCGATGGCCAGCATGAGGGGGGCCAGGACGCGGTGGGAGCGGATGTAGGCCAGGCCGTCCCGGAGGTCGCGCCAGGGCGTGCCGGCCACCGCTCCGGCCGTGTCGTCCGTCGCCACCGGACGGACCCGGACCGATATCAGCAGCGGCACCGAGACGGCGATCAGCGCTCCGGCCAGCGCGAAGGCGGCCGTCGCGCCGCCCATCGCCACGGCGAGACCGCCGAGCGGGGCTCCGACGACGCTCGCGCAGCGGATGGCGAGTCCCCGCATGCCCTGCACCCGGGTGAGCTGGTCCTTGGCGGTGATCCTGGCGGGCAGGGCACCCACGGCCGGCATGAACACGGCGTCGACGGCGCCGAAGACCAGCGCGAGCAGGGCGAGCAGCCACAGGCTCGGGGAGGTCAGGAGCATCATGGCCGCCACCGCCAGCACGGCCGCGCAGCGCACGGTGTCGCTGCCGATGACCACCCGGCGCGGTCCGAGCCGGTCGGCGATCACTCCCCCGCCCAGCATGAGCAGGGCCCGGGGCAGCGCGCTCACCGCCATCACGATTCCCGCCTCGGAGGGGGTGCCCGTGCGGACGGCGGCCCAGGACAGCGCGATGTAGTAGACGCTGTCGCCGATCATCGAGGACGTGTAGGCGCCGAGCCAGCGCAGGACGTTGGGGTCGCGGTGGGCCGGGCGGCCGGTGGTGCCGGCGAGCGGGGGCAGGGTGGTGGTGGTCATCGCGGGGCTGGTCCTCTCAGACACGGAACGGGAACCCATACACGTGCAGCGCGACGTTCTCGCGCCCCTCGGTGTCGCCGGCGGCTTCGGCGGCCCGGCCCTTCTCGTCGTACTTCCGCGCCAGGGCGATCAGTTCCCCGCGCAGCTCTGCCAGCTCGGCGGGGGTCAGCCGCAGCAGGGCCTCGGTGTCGGGCGCGGCGGAGTTCCATTCGGGGCCCCAGGTGGAACGTTCGTCCAGGTAGCGGCGGTACATGTCGGTGCGCTGGTCGTGGAAGAGCCGGGTGGCCGCCAGGTGGGCGGCCGCCCGCTCGGGCGCGTCGCGGAAGGTCTCGCCGCGGATGGTCACCCCTTCCGAGGCGGGCTGCCACCACCGCTCCCGGCCGTCCGCGCTCTGCGGCCGGGCCTCCTCGATCAGCCCGTGCTCGGCCAGCTTGCGCAGGTGGTAGCTGACCAGCGAGACGGCCTCGTCGACCTGGTCGGCGAGCTGGGAGGCGGTCGCGGTGCGGCTCACGCACAGGCCCCGGTACAGCTTCATGCGCAGCGGGTGCGCGAGGGCCTTGAGGGTGCCCAGGTCGGTGATGGGACGGTTCGCGTCCTGCTTCGGCATGTCCACACCGTAAAGCAGGAAAGGAAAGTTGCGCAATAATTCTTGCGCAACTTTCCTTTCGCGACTCGCGACTCGTGACGCCCGACTCGGCACTCCCGACTCGCGGCTTCGCCGGTGCCGTGGCACGGGAAAGCCCCGGCCGTCGGACGGCCGGGGCTGTCGCGCGGGGTGCTAGCGGACGGGGTGGCCCGCCTCCCGCAGCGTGTCCTTGACCTGGCCGATGCGCAGGTCGCCGAAGTGGAACACGGACGCCGCGAGGACCGCGTCCGCGCCCGCCGCGACGGCCGGCGGGAAGTCGGCGAGGCGGCCGGCGCCGCCGGAGGCGATCACCGGGACCGAGACGTGCTTGCGCACGGCCGCGATCATCTCCAGGTCGTAGCCGTCCTTCGTGCCGTCCGCGTCCATCGAGTTGAGCAGGATCTCGCCCGCGCCCAGCTCGGCGGCCCGGTGCGCCCACTCGACCGCGTCGATGCCTGTGCCCCGGCGGCCGCCGTGGGTGGTCACCTCGAAGGTGCCGGCCTCGGTGCGGCGGGCGTCGACCGACAGGACCAGGACCTGGCGGCCGAAGCGCTCGGCGATCTCGCGGATCAGGTCGGGGCGGGCGATGGCGGCGGTGTTGACGCCCACCTTGTCCGCGCCGGCCCGCAGCAGCTTGTCGACGTCCTCGGCGGTGCGCACGCCGCCGCCGACGGTCAGCGGGATGAACACCTGCTCGGCGGTGCGGCGCACCACGTCGTAGGTCGTCTCGCGGTTGCCCGACGAGGCGGTGATGTCCAGGAACGTCAGCTCGTCGGCGCCCTCGGCGTCGTACACCTTGGCCATCTCGACGGGGTCGCCCGCGTCGCGCAGGTTCTGGAAGTTGACGCCCTTGACGACCCGGCCGTTGTCCACGTCCAGGCAGGGGATGACTCGGACCGCCAGGGTCATAAATCCACGGCTCCTCTATACGCTTCCACTTCGACTTCCACCAGGACCCGCGAGTCGATGAATCCCTCCACGACGAGCAGGGTCGTGGCCGGGCGCACGGAGTCGAAGATCTCCTTGTGGGCCCGGCCCGCCGCGTCCACGTCGCGCGAGTGTGCCAGGTACACACGGGTGCGGATCACGGAATCGACGGCGAGTCCGAACTCGCCGATCGCCTCGACCGCGGTGGTCAGGGCCACCTTGGTCTGTTCGTACGGGTCGCCCTCGCCGTAGAGCACGTCGCCCTTGAACGCGGTCGTGCCGGCGACGACGACACGGTCGCCCGCCGCGACGGCCCGTGCGAAACCGAAGGACTCTTCCCAGGGACTTCCGCTCTGCACGCGCCGTACGGCTTCGGACGTCATGTCGACACAGCCTCCAAGGCCTCTTCCAGGGTGAACGCCTTCGCGTACAGGGCCTTCCCGACGATGGCGCCCTCGACACCGGCCGGGACGAGACCGGCGATCGCGCGCAGGTCGTCCAGGGAGGACACACCGCCGGACGCGACGACCGGGCGGTCGGTGGCCGCGCAGACGTTCTTCAGGAGCTCCAGGTTGGGGCCCTGGAGGGTGCCGTCCTTGGCGATGTCGGTGACGACGTACCGGGCGCAGCCCTCCTTGTCCAGGCGGTCCAGCGTCTCGTAGAGGTCGCCGCCGTCGCGGGTCCAGCCGCGGCCGCGCAGGGTGGTGCCCCGTACGTCGAGACCGACGGCGATCTTGTCGCCGTGCTCGGCGATGACCTTGGCGACCCACTCGGGGGTCTCCAGGGCGGCGGTGCCCAGGTTGACGCGGGTGCAGCCGGTGGCGAGCGCGGCGGCGAGGGTGTCGTCGTCGCGGATGCCGCCGGACAGCTCGACCTTGATGTCCATGGCCTTCGCGACCTCGGCGATCAGCTCGCGGTTGTCCCCGGTGCCGAACGCGGCGTCCAGGTCGACCAGGTGCAGCCACTCGGCGCCGGAGCGCTGCCAGGCGAGGGCGGCCTCCAGCGGGGAGCCGTAGGACGTCTCGGTGCCGGACTCGCCGTGCACGAGGCGGACGGCCTGGCCGTCGCGGACGTCGACGGCGGGGAGGAGTTCGAGCTTGCTCATCTCTACCGGGCTCATCTCTACAGGGTCTCGATCCAGTTGGTGAGGAGCTGGGCGCCGGCGTCGCCGGACTTCTCGGGGTGGAACTGGGTGGCCCACAGGGCACCGTTCTCCACGGCGGCCACGAAGGGCTTGCCGTGCGTGGACCAGGTGACCTTGGGCGCGGCGATCAGCGGGTTGTGCGCCTCCAGGGACCAGTCCTGGACGGCGTAGGAGTGCACGAAGTAGAAGCGGGCGTCCGCGTCGAGGCCGGCGAAGAGCTGCGAGCCGGCCGGTGCCTCGACCGTGTTCCAGCCCATGTGGGGCACGACGTCGGCCTCCAGGGGGCCGACCGTGCCGGGCCACTCGTCCAGGCCCTCGGCCTCGACGCCGTGCTCGATGCCGCGCGCGAAGAGGATCTGCATGCCGACGCAGATGCCCATCACGGGGCGTCCGCCGGCCAGTCGGCGTTCGACGACCCAGTCGCCGCGGGCGGCCTTGAGGCCGTCCATGCAGGCGGCGAAGGCGCCGACGCCGGGGACCAGCAGCCCGTCGGCGTTCATGGCCTTGTCGTAGTCACGGGTGATCTCGACGTCGGCTCCCGTGCGCGCGAGGGCGCGCTCGGCGGAACGGACGTTGCCGAAGCCGTAGTCGAAGACGACGACCCGCTTGGCGGGAGCGGTCAATTCCACACCTCCAGCCTCATGACGCCCGCGACGAGGCACATCGCGGCGCCGATGGACAGCAGGACGATGAGCTGGGTGGGCATCTTCTGCTTGACGAAGGAGATGATGCCGCCGACGAGGATCAGACCGAGGAAGATCAGCGCGGTCGAGGAGCCGTTCACAGCGCGCCCTTCGTGGAGGGCAGGATGCCGGCCGCGCGCGCGTCCCGCTCGGAGGCGTAGCGCAGGGCCCGGGCGAGCGCCTTGAACTGGCACTCCACGATGTGGTGCGCGTTGCGCCCGTACGGCACGTGCACGTGCAGCGCGATCTGCGCCTGGGCGACGAAGGACTCCAGGATGTGCCGGGTCATCGTCACGTCGTACTCGCCGATCATCGGCGCCATGTTCTCGGGCTCGGTGTGCACGAGGTAGGGGCGGCCGGACAGGTCGACGGTGACCTGGGCGAGGGACTCGTCCAGCGGGACCGTGCAGTTGCCGAAGCGGTAGATGCCCACCTTGTCGCCGAGGGCCTGCTTGAAGGCGGCGCCCAGCGCGAGGGCGGTGTCCTCGATGGTGTGGTGGGAGTCGATGTGCAGGTCGCCGTCGGTCTTCACGGTCAGGTCGAACAGACCGTGCCGGCCGAGCTGGTCGAGCATGTGGTCGTAGAAGCCGACGCCGGTGGCGATGTCGGTCTTGCCGGTGCCGTCGAGGTCGATCTCGACGAGGACCGAGGTCTCCTTGGTCGTGCGCTCCACGCGTCCCACGCGGCTCATGTGTTCTGCTCCTTCTTGACTTCACGGACCGCGTCGAGGAACGCGTCGTTCTCCTCCGGGGTGCCGGCGCTGACCCGCAGCCAGCCCGGCACGCCGTTGTCCCGCACCAGCACGCCCCGGTCGAGGATCTCGCGCCAGACGGCGTGGGAGTCCGCGAACCGTCCGAACTGGACGAAGTTGGCGTCGGACTCGGTCACCTCGTAGCCGATGGCGCGCAGTTCGGCGACCAGCCGGTCCCGCTCGGTCTTCAGCTGCTCGACGTACTTCAGCAGCGTGTCCGTGTACTCCAGGGCGGCCAGCGCGGTCGCCTGGGTCACGGCCGACAGGTGGTACGGCAGCCGTACGAGCTGGACGGCGTCGACGACGGCCGGGTGCGCGGCGAGATAGCCGAGGCGCAGGCCCGCCGCGCCGAACGCCTTCGACATCGTGCGGGAGACGACGAGATTCGGCCGTCCGTCCAGCAGCGGCAGCAGCGAGGCGCCGTGGCTGAACTCGATGTAGGCCTCGTCCACGACGACCATCGACGGCTTGGCGCGCTGCGCGGCCTCGTACAGGGCGAGGACCGTCTCGGCCGGGACCGCGTTGCCCGTGGGGTTGTTGGGGGTGGTGACGAAGACGACGTCCGGGCGGTGCTCGGCGATCGCCTTCACGGCGGCGGGCACGTCGATGGTGAAGTCCTCGTGGCGCGGCCCGGAGATCCAGCCGGTGCCGGTGCCGCGCGCGATGAGGCCGTGCATCGAGTACGACGGCTCGAAGCCGATCGCGGTGCGGCCGGGGCCGCCGAAGGTCTGGAGCAGTTGCTGGATGACTTCGTTGGAGCCGTTGGCCGCCCAGACGTTGCTCACGTCCAGCGGGTGGCCGGAGGTGTTCGTCAGGTACTCGGCGAGCCTGGTGCGCAGTTCGACCGCGTCCCGGTCCGGGTAGCGGTTGAGGTCGCGGGCGGCCTCGCGGACGCGCTCGGCGATCCGCTCGACCAGTGCCTCGGGCAGCGGGTAGGGGTTCTCGTTGGTGTTCAGCCGTACCGGCACGTCCAGCTGGGGCGCGCCGTAGGGGGACTTGCCGCGCAGCTCGTCCCGTACGGGGAGATCGTCGATGCCGAACGTCACTTGCTTTCCGGGACCTTCCACTCGAACCTCGCCTTGATCGCCGCGCCG
Source organism: Streptomyces sp. SID5910 (assembly GCF_009862125.1). Classification (GTDB taxonomy): domain Bacteria; phylum Actinomycetota; class Actinomycetes; order Streptomycetales; family Streptomycetaceae; genus Streptomyces. The sequence goes on along the minus strand of NZ_WWHX01000799.1, from coordinate 3,159 downwards.
TGGGCGGGCAGGTCCTCCGCCTCCGCCAGCGTGACCACGTGGTGCGCGACCTCGGCGAGCGCGTCGCGCGTGTAGTCCACGATGTGGATGCCGCGCAGGAAGGACTGCACGGACAGGCCCGAGGAGTGGCAGGCGCAGCCGCCGGTGGGCAGGACGTGGTTGGACCCGGCCGCGTAGTCGCCGAGCGAGACGGGCGCCCAGGGGCCGACGAAGACCGCGCCGGCGTTCCGCACGCGCTCGGCGACGGCGGCGGCGTCGGCGGTCTGGATCTCCAGGTGCTCGGCGCCGTACGCGTCGACCACGCGCAGGCCCTCCTCGATGCCGTCGACCAGCACGATCGCGGACTGCCGGCCCCCCAGTGCGGGGACGATCCGGTCGTCGACGTGCTTGGTGGCCGCGACCTGCGGCTCCAGCTCCCGCTCGACCGCGTCGGCCAGCTCCGGGGAGTCGGTGACGAGGACGGCGGCGGCCAGCGGGTCGTGCTCGGCCTGGCTGATCAGGTCGGAGGCGACGTGCACCGGGTCGGCGGTGGCGTCGGCGAGGACGGCGATCTCGGTGGGGCCGGCCTCGGCGTCGATGCCGATCTTGCCGGTGAAGTAGCGCTTGGCGGCGGCGACCCAGATGTTGCCGGGGCCGGTGACCATGTTCGCGGGCGGGCAGGACTCGGTGCCGTGCGCGAACATCGCGACGGCGGTGGCGCCGCCGGCCGCGTAGACCTCGTCGACGCCGAGCAGGGCGCAGGCGGCGAGGATCGTCGGGTGCGGCAGCCCGCCGAACTCGGCCTGCGCGGGCGAGGCGAGCGCGATGGACTCGACGCCGGCCTCCTGCGCGGGCACGACGTTCATGATCACGGACGACGGATAGACGGAGCGGCCGCCGGGCGCATACAGCCCGACCCGGTCGACCGGCACCCACTTCTCGGTGACCGAGCCGCCGGGCACCACCTGGGTGGTGTGGGTCGTACGGCGCTGGGCGCGGTGGACGAGGCGGGCGCGGCGGACGGACTCCTCCAGGGCCGCGCGCACGGCCGGGTCGAGCTCCTCCAGCGCGCGCGTGAGCGCGGCGGCCGGAACCCGCACCTGGTCGAGCTTGACCCCGTCGAACTGCTCGGCGAAGTCGATCAGCGCCGCGTCGCCACGATGATGCACGGCCTCGCAGATCGGACGCACCTTCTCCAGGGCGGCCGAGACGTCGAAGTCGGCTCGGGGCAGCAGGTCGCGCAGGGCGGGGCCCTCGGGGAGGGCGTCGCCGCGCAGATCGATTCGGGAGATCACGGAACCAATTCTCTCAGACCCGCGTCGGAGACCGTTCGCGCGTATCAATGGCTGATACAGAACGCGACGGCTCGTCACAACCCGCCGTGTCACCGGGCGAATCACCCTCACGTTGAGTGTTCGAGGCGTCACCCAGCGGGCATGAACGGTTGTACGAAGCGTGTGTGACTCGCGAGTAGCCGGGGAGGGAGTGAAGCGCCGTGACCGAGGGGGACGGCCGCCGTGACGGAGAGCTGCCGGACGACCTGACCGCCGCGGAGGCGGGCATGTGGCAGGCCTTCCGCAACGGCAGCGTGTACGACCTGAGCAGCGGGGACGCGCTCGTCGACGATCCGCACGGCGGGCAGCCGTGGGGACCCGAGCGGACCGTGCGGGCCCGCATCGTGTGCTGGCTGCTGCTCGACGGCCCGCCCGCGCTGGCCGGGCGCGTGTCCTCCCTCCAGCTCGTGGGCGTGCGGATCAGCGACACGATGGACCTCGCGGGCGGCACGGTCGAGCCGTACGTCGAGCTGCGGGGCTGCCGCTTCGAGCGGGAGGTCGTGCTGCCGGAGACCCGCTTCACGACGCTGCGGCTGGTGGACTGCTCGGTGCCGCGGCTGGAGGCGGCCAGGCTGCACACCGAGGGCGATCTGCATCTGCCGCGCTGCCGGATCCCGGGCGGCATCCGGCTCACCGACGCCCAGATAGGCACCGACCTGCTGCTCAGCCAGGCGGTGGTGCACCGGGACCGCAGCGGCCGTTCCATCGCCGCGGACGGCCTGACCGTGGGCCAGGACCTCCAGGCCGAGATGCTGGAGTCGTACGGCGAGGTGAGCCTGCGCAGCGCCCAGGTCGGCGTCTCGCTGAGCCTGCGCGGTGCCCGGCTGCTCAACCCGTACACGCGGCACGCGCTGAACGCGCCGCGGCTGGCGGTCGAGCGCACGCTGTATCTGACGCCGGCGGGCCTGGGCAGCCCGATGGTGCCGGGCACCACTCCAGCGCAGGGGACGCGGATCCAGCGGTTCGAGTGCGAGGGCGGGGTGCGGCTGGACGACGGGCGGTTCGGGGACGCCGTCGACTTCGAGCACGCCCGGTTCACCTTCACCGACGACCAGGAGCTGTCGCTGCGCCGGGTGCAGACGCCCGAGCTGCGCTTCCTGGGCGAGCGGCCGGCGCGGGGGCGGGTGGTGCTGTCGGGGGCGCGGGTGGTCAACCTGATGGACCGGGCCGCCAGCTGGCCGGGCCCGGGCCGCCTCCAGATGGGCGGCTTCTCCTACGAGAACCTGGTGCCGCGGGGGCCGTTCCCGCTGGAGAAGCGGCTGCGCTGGGTGGGCGCGGCGACCGCCGAGTACCACCCGGAGCCGTACGAGCGCCTGGCCGCCGTGCTGCGGGCCGGCGGCGAGGACGAGGACGCCCGTGAGGTGCTGCTCGCCAAGCACCGGCGGCGGCGCGAGAGCCTGCCGCTCGCCGCGAAGCTGGTGGGGTACGCGCAGGACTGGACGGTGGCCTACGGCTACCGGCCGGGGCGGGCCGCGGTGTGGATGGCGGTGCTGTGGGCGGCGGGCTCGTTCGCCTTCTCGCGCACCGACCATCCACCGCTGAAGAGCGGCGAGCATCCGGACTGGAACCCGGCCCTGTTCGCCCTCGACCTGCTGCTGCCGGTCATCGACCTGGGCCAGGTGGGCTTCTGGCAACTGAGCGGCGGCTGGCAGTGGCTGGCGGCGGCGATGATCCTCCTCGGCTGGATCCTGGCCACGACGGTGGCAGCGGGCGCGACGCGACTACTCCGCCGCAACTGACCCTCCGGGGGACGCCGCCCGCCACGCCCACGCCGGCGTCGGCACGCCGGGGCGGCGGAGGTCGCGCGGGGCGCGGAACGAGGCCGGGGCTCGGGTCGCGCGGGGCG
>NZ_WWHX01000798.1 GCF_009862125.1 Streptomyces sp. SID5910 | reverse complement strand
ATCTCGCTCATGTCGTTCACGATGACGGCGACCCGCAGGCCCTCGCGGTTCGACAGCAGGTGGTTGAGCAGAGTGGTCTTGCCCGCTCCGAGGAACCCGGAGAGGACGGTCACGGGCAGGCGGTCGTGCGGCATGCTGCGTCAGTCCTCCGGGTGGAGAAGGCCGCGCTCGTAGGCCTTCCGCAGGTGCTGAGGCACCAGATAGGTGCTTCCGTCGACGGTGACGGGGACGAGCGCCGGGGTGGTCGCGCGCCACTGAGCGCGGCGGTGACGGGTGTTGCTGCGGGACATCTTGCGCTTGGGAACGGCCATGACGGTCCTTTCGTCGGTGAAATACCGGGGTGGGGTGGGGTGGGGGTCAGCGGGTG
>NZ_WWHX01000797.1 GCF_009862125.1 Streptomyces sp. SID5910 | reverse complement strand
CATGCCGGGGCGACCGCGCAGGGGGATCCGCTGCTCACCTCGTCCACGTGGCGGCATCTGGCCGGACTCGCGCTCCGGGAGGGCGAGTTGGCGGACGCCCGGCACGGCTTCGCCGAGTCGCTGCGCATCCGCGAGGAGCTGGGGTACCTCATCGGTACGGCCCCGGCGCTGGTGTCGCTCGCGGACGCGGAGTCGGAACCGGAGGCGTCACGGCTGCGCGAGGAGGCACGCCGCCTGCTCCGCCTCCTCGGCGGCGTCCCCACGTGGCTGTCCCGCCGGCTCACCCCACCGGCGGCAACGGCCTGACGCCGGGGGCCCG
>NZ_WWHX01000796.1 GCF_009862125.1 Streptomyces sp. SID5910 | reverse complement strand
GGCGGCGGCGCTGGCGGCCGTCGGGTTCGCGGTGAGCGCGACGGGGTCGCTGCGGGAGCGGGGCGCCGAGTTCGCGGTGCTGCGCGCCCTGGGCGCCCCGCGCCGCCGGCTGGCCCGCGCGGTCGCCGCGGAGCAGGGCGTCCTGGTGGTGCTGGCGCTGGTCGTGGGCGCGGCGCTGGGTGCCGTGCTGGCCCGCGCGGTGATTCCGCTGATCGTGCTGACGCCGGAGGCCGCCCACCCGGTGCCGGCCGTCCTCGTCGACCTGCCCGTGGGCCGCGTCGCCGTCCTCCTGACCGCGGTGGCGGCGACCCCGCTGCTGGTCACCGCGATCCTCGCCCTGCGCCGGGCGGACCCGGTGTCGGCCCTCAGGGAACAGGGAGGCGAGACCCGATGACGACGCACCGCACGACGAGGGCGGGCGGGTTGCCCGCGGGGGCACGGGGGGCCGTGACGGGCGGGTTCGTGGCCCGAGAGCCCGTGACGGCTGGGCTCGTGGCCCGAGGACCCGTGACGGCCGGGCTCGTGGCCCAAGGACCCAGTACCGCCGGGTTTCTGACCCCGCGAGCTGTGGCGGGCCGGTTCCTGAACCGACGACCCATGACGGCGTGGCCTGCGAAGCAAGAGCCCATGACGGACGGGGCCGTGACCCTACGGCCCGTGACGCTCCGGCCCGTGGGGCAGGAACCCGTGACGGCCGGGCTCGTGGCGCAGAGGCCCGTGACGACCGGGTCCGTGGCCCGGCGGCCCGTGACGACCAGGTTCATGGCCCAGCGGCCCGTGACGACCGGAGCCGTCGGGCAAGGCTCCCTCGGGCCAGGACCCGTCGGACAGGCGCCCGTCGGACAAGGAGGTGGGCCGACGTGACCCCCGTCGCCGCCCCGTGGGTGCGGACCCGGCTGCGTACCGCCCCCGGCGCCGCGTGCGCCCTGGCGCTGCTCGTCGCGCTCACCGCGTGTCTGGCCGCCGCCTTCCCGCGGGCCCTGGACCGGTACGCCGACGCCAGCCTGCACCACGACCTCCGCCAGGCCCGTCCCGACCGGACCGGCGTGGTCCTGACGACCGCGCAGCCCGACTTCGTCCCCGACCTGGAGCAGTGGCAGCGGGACATGCGCCCCGACGCACTGCGCGAGCGCTACGACAGCGCGCTCCGCATCGTCGCCGGCCGGCTCCCCGTGGACCGCGCGCAGTCGGCGTACGGAGCCCGCACCACCGAGAGCATCGTGGTCCCGGACCCCTGGCTGCCACGGCCCAGCGGGGTGCCACCGCAGATGTACCTCGCCGCCCAGCAGGGCCTCGGCGACCACGCCCGCCTGCGCGCCGGCCGGCTGCCGCGCACGTCCGGCACCCCGGTCACCGTCGCCGACGGGCAGGTGGAGGCCGTCGTCACCACGGAGACGGCCGAGGCCCTGCACATCGAGGTGGGCGCGGTCGTGCACGTGCCCCGCGTGGCGAGCGACCCGCTCACCGTCCGCATCACCGGCATCCTCGCCCCGCGCGACCCGGACGGCGCCTACTGGGGCACCCAGCCCGCGCTGCGCACCCCGACGCTGGCGAAGGTGCCGGGGCCGCCCGGCGCGGACACCGACCGGTACTGGGTCGGCGCCCTGCTGCTCGCCCCCGACGCGGGGCCCGCCCTGCTGGGCACGGCCGGTTCTCCCGTGCGCTACTGGCAGTTCGCGCCGGACACCGGTGCGCTGCCCGCCCACG
>NZ_WWHX01000795.1 GCF_009862125.1 Streptomyces sp. SID5910 | reverse complement strand
CCGCGCGCGGCAGGACCACAAGGTCACGCCCGTCGACGCGCTCGCCGCGGCCCTGACGGGCTCGACGGAGGTCGACGGGCGCCGCGTCGAGGTGCGGCCCACCGGATGGTTGGCGGCCCTGCGGGAGCGCATCGCCGAGCCCGAGGGCCAGGACGCCGTCGACCAGCCGGCCGCCCTCGCGGCGACACTGCGCGACTACCAGCGCCGGGGTCTGAACTGGCTGGCCCGCATGACGTCGCTGGGCCTGGGCTGCTGCCTCGCCGACGACATGGGCCTCGGCAAGACGATCACGCTGATCGCCCTGCACCTGCACCGGCAGACCGACGCGTCGGCCGCCGGTCCGACCCTGGTCGTCTGTCCGACGTCCCTGATGGGCAACTGGCAGCGCGAGATCGAGCGGTTCGCGCCCGGCACGCCCGTGCGGCGCTTCCACGGGCCCCGCCGCGACCTGGCGGACCTGGCCGACGGCGAGTTCGTGCTCACCACGTACGGCACCATGCGCCTGGACGCGGAACGACTGGCCGCCGCGGAGTGGGGCATGGTCGTGGCGGACGAGGCCCAGCACGTGAAGAACCCCTACTCCGAGACCGCACGGCAGCTGCGCTCCATCGGAGCACGCGCACGCGTGGCGCTCACCGGCACCCCGGTGGAGAACAACCTCTCGGAGCTGTGGGCCATCCTGGACTGGGCCACCCCGGGGCTGCTGGGCCGCCTCGGCACCTTCCGCAGGCGTTACGCGCAGGCCGTCGAGGGCGGCCAGGACCCGGCCGCGGCGGAACGGCTGGCACGGCTCGTACGGCCGTTCCTGCTCCGGCGCCACAAGTCGGACCCGGGGATCGCCCCCGAGCTGCCGCCGAAGACCGAGACCGACCACCCCGTGTCGCTGACCGCGGAGCAGACGGGCCTGTACGAGGCGGTGGTGCGCGAGGCGCTCGCGGAGATCTCCGGGGCCGGCAGCATGGCGCGTCGGGGTCTGATCGTGAAACTGCTGACCAGTCTGAAGCAGATCTGCAACCACCCGGCGCAGTACCTCAAGGAGGACCGTTCCGGCGGTCCGGGGATCGCGGGCCGTTCCGGGAAGCTGGAGCTCCTGGACGAACTGCTCGACACGATCCTCGCCGAGGACGCGAGTGTGCTCGTGTTCACCCAGTACGTGCAGATGGCGCGCCTCCTCGAAGGTCATCTGGCCGCCCGCGGAGTGCCGTCGCTGTTCCTGCACGGCGGGACGTCCGTCGCCGAACGGGAGTCACTGGTACGGCGGTTCCAGGACGGCGAGGTCCCCGTCTTCCTGCTGTCCCTGAAGGCGGCCGGCACCGGACTGAACCTCACGCGCGCGGAGCACGTCGTGCACTACGACCGCTGGTGGAATCCGGCGGTCGAGGCCCAGGCCACCGACCGCGCCCACCGCATCGGCCAGACCCGGCCGGTGCAGGTGCACCGCCTGATCGCCGAGGGCACGGTCGAGGACCGCATCGCGGCCCTGCTGAGCCGCAAGAGCGCGCTCGCCGACGCCGTACTGGGAGCGGGCGAGGCGGCGCTCACGGAACTGACGGACGCGGAACTGGCCGATCTGGTGGACCTGCGCGGAGGTGCGCGATGACTCGGTACGACGGCGACGACGGATTCGACGACGGCGACGAGGCGCGGACGTTCGCCCCGTTGCCGCCCGCGCACGGCAAGGGCTTCGCGCAGACCTGGTGGGGGCAAGCGTGGCTGAAGGCCCTGGAGGACGCGGCCATGGACGGGGCGCAGGTGAAGGCCGGACGGCGCCTCGCGCGCGCGGGGGCGGTCGGGGCGGTCTCGGTGCGGCCGGGCCGCATCACGGCGGTGGTCCAGGACCGGGACCGTACGGCGCACCGCGCCGACGTCCTGCTGGAGCGGCTCTCCGAAGATCAGTGGGATCGCTTTGTCGACATGGCGGTCGAGCGGTCCGGCCATGTCGCGGCGCTGCTGGACCGGGAGATGCCCCCGCACCTCGTCGAGGACGCCGCGTCGGCGGGGATCGACCTGCTGCCCGGCCTGGGCGACCTGGAACCTGAGTGCGACTGCGAGGCCTGGGACCACTGCGGGCACACCGCCGCGCTCTGCTACCAGGTGGCGCGGCTGCTGGACCAGGACCCCTTCGTGCTGCTGCTGATGCGCGGGCGCGGGGAGGGGGCCGTGCTGTCGTCCCTGGAGTCACGCGACGGCACACCCACCGAAGCGACGGCCTCCCGGCCTGATGGGGTGGACGCCGCCGAGGCGTACGCGGCGGGGGAACTCCTGCCTCCGCTGCCCCCGCCTCCCGCTCTGCCGGACGGGCCGGGTGAACCACCGGCCCTGGACACCGAGACGGCGCCCCCTCCCGGTGTCGACCCGGCGGCGGTGACGTTCCTGGCCTCCCGCACCGCGGCGGAGGCGCACCGCCTGCTCGCCGAGGCCCTGCGCGCCGGGCACGACCGGCAGGCGGTCGGCGGGGTACCGACGGCCGCCGAGGACGCCGTCCGCCTGGCCGCGGGCGGTCCCGAACGTGCCGTGCGGGACCGTCTCGGCGGCGGCTCGGGGCGCGACGACGAGGCGCTGACCGACGCCGTGCGCGCGTGGCGGCTGGGCGGCGCAGCGGCGCTGTCGGTGCTTGAGGAGGAGTGGACGGTGCCGGACGACGCGCTCGCCCGCGCGCGTGCGGTGCTGGACTCGGCCTGGGACGAGGACGAGAAGCCGTCCCTTCGGGCGCGTGCCAATCGCTGGACGGTCGCCGGCTCGCCGCACCAGCTGCGTCTGGACCGCGACGGACGCTGGTGGCCGTTCCGTGAGGAAGACGGCCGCTGGGTGCCCGTGGGCGGTCCGGCCCAGGACCCGGCGACGGCCCTGGCCTCGACGGCACTCGCGGCCGGGGACGAGCCGTGACGCCGTAGCCGCCGCCGGCGGTACGGATGTCGGGTGTCGGGCAAGCGCGCCGTCGCGCACGTGATCGCCGACCGAAGCATGCGCCGACCGCTCCGGCCTCGCCCCGTGGGACGGGACGGGCCGGAGCAGGACGCGATTAGCGAGCGCCCAGGAGGTGGTCCATGGCGAGCTGGTCGAGCTGCTCGAAGGCCATGCCGCGAGCGGCGGCGGCGTCGACGTCGAACGTCTCGAAGGCCGTGGTGTCCGCCAGGAGACCCTTGAGGCCGTCGGCGGCGGTGGGCTGGGCGAGTTCGTCCAGACGGGCCGCGGCGAGGGCCTCCCGCACGGCCGGGTCGGCACGGAAGGCCGCGGCCCGGTCCTTGAGGATGAGGTAGTTCCGCATGCAGCCGGCGGCCGACGCCCACACCCCGTCGAAGTCCTCGGTGCGCGGCGGCTTGAAGTCGAAGTGCCGCGGGCCCGCGTACCCGGCCCGCTCCAGCAGGTCGACGAGCCAGAACGCGGCGCGCAGGTCACCGGCGCCGAAACGGAGGTCCTGGTCGTACTTGATGCCGGACTGGCCGTTGAGGTCGATGTGGAACAGCTTGCCCGCCCACAGGGCCTGCGCGATGCCGTGCGGGAAGTTCAGCCCGGCCATCTGCTCGTGCCCGACCTCGGGGTTCACGCCGTACAGCTCCGGGCGCTCCAGCCGCTCGATGAACGCCAGCGCGTGGCCGACCGTGGGCAGCAGGATGTCACCGCGCGGCTCGTTCGGCTTGGGCTCGATCGCGAACCTGATGTCGTAGCCCTGCTCCGTGACGTACTCGCCGAGCAGGTCGAAGGCCTCCTTCATGCGGTCGAGCGCGTCCCGCACGTCCTTGGCGGCGCCGGACTCCGCGCCCTCGCGGCCGCCCCAGGCCACGTACACCGACGCGCCCAGTTCCACGGCGAGGTCGATGTTGCGGATCGTCTTGCGCAGCGCGTAACGGCGCACGTCGCGGTCGTTCGCGGTGAAGGCGCCGTCCTTGAACACCGGGTGCGTGAACAGGTTGGTCGTCGCCATCGGCACCTTCATGCCGGTCGCGTCCAGGGCCTGCCGGAACCGCTTGACCGTGGCCTGCCGCTCCGTGTCGCTCGCGCCGAACGGGATCAGGTCGTCGTCGTGGAAGGTGACGCCGTACGCGCCCAACTCCGCCAGCCGCCGCACCGACTCGACCGGATCCAGCGCCGGACGGGTGGCCTCACCGAACGGGTCCCGGCCCTGCCAGCCGACCGTCCACAGTCCGAAGGTGAACTTGTCCTCGGGAGTGGGCTGGTAGTTCATTCCACGGCTCCTTGCTCGCTGGCGACTATTTCGTCATGGCGCTTTACAAATTAGTATGCACACGCGGTCCGGGGAAGGGAACACGGTGTCCCCGACGGGTCGTGCCGGGTCCCAGCGACCCGGATCCGCCGCAGAACCCCAGCTCAGACCGGTCTGAGCCACCGAGCCGCAGAGCCGCGGAAGAGGGAGTAGCCCGATGTCAGCAGCCGAGGGTCCGCTCGTCGTCGGCGTGGACACGTCCACCCAGTCCACGAAGGCGCTGGTCGTCGACGCGGCCACCGGCCGGGTCGTCGCGAGCGGCCAGGCGCCGCACACGGTGTCCTCCGGCGCCGGCCGCGAGAGCGACCCGCGGCAGTGGTGGGACGCCCTGTGCACGGCCCTGGAGCAGTGCGGTGACGCGGCCCGCGAGGCCGCCGCCGTGTCGATCGGCGGGCAGCAGCACGGGCTCGTCACGCTGGACGCCGCGGGCGACCCGGTGCACCCGGCCCTGCTCTGGAACGACGTGCGCTCGGCACCGCAGGCCCGCCGGCTGATCGAGGAACTGGGCGGCGCCAAGGCCTGGGCGGAGCGCACGGGCAGCGTGCCCAGCGCCTCCTTCACCGTCACCAAGTGGGCCTGGCTGGCCGAGAACGAGCCGGACGCCGTCCGCGCCGTCAAGGCCGTACGCCTCCCCCACGACTACCTCACCGAGCGGCTCACCGGCGAGGGGACCACCGACCGCGGCGACGCGTCCGGCACCGGCTGGTGGGCGTCCGGGACGGAGTCCTACGACGCGGACACCCTCGCGCGCGTGGGACTCGATCCGGCCCTGCTGCCCCGCCCCGTCGGGCCCGGTGAGGTGGCGGGCACCGTGCGCGACAGCCACGACCTGCCGTTCACCAAGGGCACCCTGGTCGCCGGCGGCACCGGCGACAACGCGGCCGCCGCGCTCGGCCTCGGGGTGCGCCCCGGCGTACCGGTGATGAGCCTCGGCACCTCCGGCACGGTGTACGCCGTGTCGCGGCGGCGGCCCGCCGACCCGACCGGCACCGTGGCGGGCTTCGCCGACGCGCGCGGCGACTGGCTGCCGCTGGCCTGCACCCTGAACTGCACGCTCGCCGTCGACCGCGTGGCTGCCCTGCTGGGCCTGGACCGGGAGGCCGTCGAACCGGGCACGGACGTCACGCTGCTGCCCTACCTGGACGGCGAACGCACCCCGAATCTGCCGCACTCCTCCGGCCTGCTGTACGGGCTGCGCCACGACACGACCGCCGGCCAGCTGCTCCAGGCCGCGTACGACGGCGCCGTCCACTCACTGCTCGGCGCCCTCGACCTGGTCCTCGACGCGGACGCGGACCCCTCCGCGCCGCTGCTGCTGATCGGCGGCGGCGCGCGCGGGGCCGCGTGGCAGCAGACCGTGCGGCGCCTCTCGGGGCGTCCCGTCCAGACCCCCGAGGCCCGGGAACTGGTCGCGCTCGGCGCCGCGGCGCAGGCGGCCGGCCTGCTCACCGGGGAGGACCCGGCGGCGGTCGCCCGGCGCTGGAACACGGCCGCCGGGCCGGTACTCGACGCCGTGGAACGGGACGAGGCGACGCTGGCCAGGATCGCCGGGGTAGTCTCCGACGCGGCGCCGCTCCTGGAGCGGGACGGGGGCACCCGCTGACGACGTGAGGCGGCCTGGGCCGCCCGACGAGCACCGCGCACACGTACCGACCGAGGACTGACGGAGGCATGACCGCACCCCCGCACGAAGCACGGCCTGCCCGCGCCGGGCGTGCGCTGCCGGACACCCAGCAGGGCATGCGCCGCCGCAACCTCTCCCGGGTGATGCACACCGTCGGCGCCGAGGGACCGCTGTCCCGGGCGGCCGTCGCCTCGCGGATCGGGCTGACGCGCGCGGCAGTGTCGACGCTCGTGGACGAGCTGATCCGGTCGGGCCTGCTGGAGGAGCTGGGGCCCGAACGCCCCGGGCGGGTGGGCCGGCCCGGCTCCGCGCTCGCCGTCAGCGCGAAGGGCCCCGCCGGGATCGGCGCGGAGGTCGGCGTCGACCACCTCGCGGTCTGCGCGGTCGACCTGCGCGGCCGGGTACGCGCGCGGGCCGTGCGGTACGGCAGCAATCGCGGCCGCTCGCTCGAACCGGTGGTCGAGCAGCTCACGGGCCTGGTGCGGACGGTCACCGCGGAGGCGGAGGCGGAGGGCCTGTGGCCGGCCGGACTGGCCGTCGCCGTGCCGGGTCTGGTGGCCCGGGACGGACGGACCGTCGTACACGCCCCGAACCTCGACTGGCACGACGCCGACCTCGGCACGCTGCTCCCCTCCGACGTGCCGCTGACCGTGGACAACGAGGCCAACTTCGGCGCGCTCGCCGAGCTGTGGCTCGGTGACGGCACGCCGCGGGACTTCCTGCACGTCTCCGCGGAGATCGGCATCGGTGCGGCCGTGGTGGTCGACGGGCGCCTGCTGCGCGGGACCCGGGGCTTCGCGGGCGAGCTGGGACACGTGCCGGTGCATCCCGACGGGCCGGAGTGCGCCTGCGGGGGGCGTGGCTGTCTGGAGCAGTACGCCGGTGAGGAGGCGGTGCTGCGCGCGGCCGGTGTGGAACCGGGCGAGGACCGTGTCGGACTGCTCGCGGGACGCGCCGCCGAGGGTGACGAGGATGTGCGCCGCGCGCTGAGCGGGGCGGGGACCGCGCTCGGCATCGCGCTGACCGGAGCGGTCAACCTGCTGGACCCCGAGAGCGTGGTGCTGGGCGGCGCCCTGGCCGGGCTCGCGCCGTGGCTGCTGCCGTCCCTGCGGGACGAGCTGGCCCGGCGGACAGCGGGCCCGGCGTGTCCCGTGTCCGTGTCGGAACTCGGCCCGCAGGGCCCGCTGCTCGGCGCGGCGCACTCGGTGATCCGGACAGTCCTGGACGACCCGACGGCGGCGGTGGCCGACCGGGTCTGAGGCCGGGGGCACGCTCTCCCCCGCGGCGAGCAGGGGCGGTCCAGCCCCCTGCCGCGGCACCCCGCGCCCCACGGCGCTCACTCGTTCGAGTGAGCGCCGTATCCACAACACCGCGGTCGTCCACCGAAGAACGACGCGCTCTTATGCCCAACCCGCCTCCCTCGTACGGTGGTTCACGCGAAGCCCTTCGTGACCGCGGCACAGGGGCACCGCGACGTCCGGCCCGCTCCTCGGCGTTCGGCCCCGCTCCTCGCAACCAAGCCGTCGCCCCACCGTTGGCAACCGTGTGCGACACGGCGCCCAGCCGTGGAACCACGCACCC
>NZ_WWHX01000794.1 GCF_009862125.1 Streptomyces sp. SID5910 | reverse complement strand
GCGGGACCTGCGGCGCCGGCGCGGGCTGACCGCCCTGCTGGGGCGGCGGCGGGGCGTACCAGCCGGGCTGGCCCTGCCCGGGCACCGGCATCGCCGGCTGCGCGCCGGGCGGCAGCGGCTGCTGGAGCCCGGCCTTCTGGTCGACGGTCGACCGGTAGTCGACGGCGCCCTGCGTCATCCGCATGTACGCCTCCTCCAGCGAGGCCTGGTGCGGCGACAGCTCCCACAGGCGTACGTCGGACTCGTGCGCGATGTCGCTGATCCGGGGCAGCGGCAGCCCGGTCACCCGTAGGGCGCCGTCCTGCTCGGGCAGCACGTGCCCGCCCGCCTCGGTCAGCGCGGAGGTCAGCTTCTCGCGCACCTGCGGCTCGGTGTCCGGGGTGCGCACCCGCGCGAAGTCGGCGGAGTTCGCCGAGATGAAGGCCGTCACGCTCATGTCGGCGAGCAGCTGGCCGCGCCCGATGACGATCAGGTGGTCCGCGGTCAGCGCCATCTCGCTCATCAGGTGCGAGGAGACGAAGACCGTACGGCCCTCCGCCGCGAGCGCCTTCATCAGGTTCCGGACCCAGAGGATGCCCTCGGGGTCCAGGCCGTTGACCGGCTCGTCGAA
>NZ_WWHX01000793.1 GCF_009862125.1 Streptomyces sp. SID5910 | reverse complement strand
CCGCTGAATGGGGGGCACGGCCGGCGGAGGCCGGTCCGTGGCGGGAATGCGCCGAGGCACCAACCCGCCACGTCCGGGCAACTCCCTTGTCACACAAGTCCCCTGAGACTCTTTCGCAGCACTCCACGAAGAGAGGCGAGGGATGAGCAGAGGACCAGTCAGACGCGGGGCGACCCTCCTGTCGGCCGGGCTCCTGATCGGGCTGTTGCCGATCGGACCGACGGCGACGGCGGCGACGGCGGCGACGGCGGCGGCGCAGGAGGCCCCCGCGGGCACGCGCGTCCAGGCGGCCACCCGTACCGTCACCCTCGTCACCGGGGACCGGGTGACCGTCACCGACCTCGGCGGCGGCAGGCGGACCGTCACCGTCGAGCGTCCGCAGGGCGCCACCGGCGCCGTCCGCACGCAGCACGCGAACGGCGCGCTCAGCGTCGTACCGGACGAGGCCCTGCCCTATCTGCGCGCCGGGCGGCTCGACGAACGGCTCTTCGACGTGGACGAGTTGCTGCGCCAGGGGCTCGCCGACGAGGAGAGCGGCGAGTTGCCGCTGATCGTGACGTACGACGCGAAGGCGCGGGCCGTCACCCCGCGCGGCGCCGAGCGGACGCGGGCGCTGCCCAGTGTGCGCGGTGCCGCCGTCGAGGCGGACAAGGGCCGGACCTTCTGGCGGTCGTTCACCGGGCAGGCCGGCATCGACGGCGTGTGGCTCGACGGGCGCGTCACCGCCGCGATGGCCGAGAGCAACGCCCAGATCGGCACCCCGGAGGCCTGGGAGGCCGGGCTGACCGGCAAGGGCGTCACCGTGGCCGTGCTGGACAGCGGCGTGGACGCCGGCCACCCCGACCTCGCCGGACGGATCGCCGAGAGCCGCAGCTTCATCGCCGGGGAGGAGGTCGCCGACCGGCACGGCCACGGCACGCACGTCACCTCCACCGTCGGCGGCAGCGGCGCGGCCTCCGACGGCAAGGAGAAGGGCGTCGCCCCCGGCGCCACCCTCGCCGTCGGCAAGGTCCTGAACGACCAGGGCTCGGGCAGCGAGTCCGAGATCATCGCCGGGATGGAGTGGGCCGCCCGGGACGTGGACGCCGACATCGTCTCGATGAGCCTCGGCTCGACCGAGCCCAGCGACGGCACCGACCCGATGGCGCAGGCCGTGAACACCCTGTCCCGCGAGACCGGCGCGCTGTTCGTGATCGCCGCCGGGAACACCGGCGCTCCCTCCTCCATAGGCTCGCCGGGTGCCGCCGACGCGGCGCTGACCGTGGGCGCCGTCGACTCCGCCGACCAGGCGGCCTGGTTCACCAGCGGCGGCCCCCGCTACGGCGACGACGCGCTCAAGCCCGATCTGTCCGCCCCCGGCGTCGGCATCCTCGCCGCGCGGTCCCGGCTCAGCGAGGGCAGCGGTGACTACACCTCCATGGACGGCACGTCGATGGCGACCCCGCACATCGCCGGGGTGGCCGCCCTGCTCGCCGAGAAGCACCCCGACTGGACGGGCGCGCAGCTCAAGGACGCGCTGATGTCGACGTCGAAGCGGCTCGACGCCTCCGCCTACCGGCTGGGCGCGGGCCGGGTGAGCGTGCCCGACGCCATCGGCGCCGAGATCACCGCGACGGGCAGCGCCGACCTGGGCTTCTACTCCTGGCCCTACGACGGCAACGAGCCGGTCACCCGCACCGTCACCTACACCAACTCCTCCGACACTCCCGTCGCACTGAGCCTGTCCGTCGAGGGGGCGCCCGACGGGGTCGCCGTGCTCGCCGACACCGCGCTCACCGTGCCCGCGCACGGCACCGCGTCGACGACCGTGACCGGGGACGGGACGAAGGCGCCGGTCGGGAACACCAGCGGGCAGATCGTCGCCTCGGCCGGCGGCGCCCCCGTCGCGCACACCGTCTTCGGGCTGGTCAAGGAGGAGGAGCGGTACACGCTCACCGTCCACGTCAAGGACCGCGCGGGCGCCGCCACCGCCGCCGACCTCGCCGTCCAGCGACTGGCCGAGGGCGTCGACCCCGTGCCCGCCCACGTCGGCGACACCGGCACCCTCAAGCTGCGGCTCGCGCCGGGGACGTACAGCCTCACCTCCTTCCTCGACGTGCGCGGCAGCCACGGCGCCGACTCCCTCGGGCTCGGCTTCCTCGCGGCGCCCGAGGTCGTCCTCGACCGGGACCGGGAGATCACCCTCGACGGCCGGAAGCTGCGCGAGGTCCGCGCGGACGCCGGCCGGCGCACCGAGACCCGGCAGCTGCTCATGGAGTACGACCGCAGCGCGAACGGCTCCGACCTGTTCGGCGCGGTCCAGGTGCCGCTGACGTACGACAGCGTCTTCGCCGCGCCCACCGGGAAGGTCGCCGAGGGCGGTTTCGAGTACCGGACCGTGTGGCGGCTCGGCAAGCCGCTGCTGGAGGCCAGGGGCATCGGCGAGGCCGTCGTGCAGCCGGGCGGCACGCTCGCCGAGGGCCGCACGAAGCTGCCGCTCGTCGACGCCGGCACCGGCCCGTTCACCGGGGTGAAGGGCAAGGCGGTCCTCGCCCGGCTCACCGAGGGCACCGACCCCGCCGCACTCGCCCAGGCCGCCCAGGACGCGGGCGCGAAGGCTCTGCTCGTCACCGACGACGCGCCCGGCCGGCTCATGGCGTGGTGGGGCACCGACGACAACGCCGACCGGCCGCTCACCATCGCCACGGTGAACGCCGCCGACGCCGCCCGGCTGCGCAAGGCCGGCCGCGTCGACATGACCGGCACGCGCAACACGCCGTACGTGTACGACCTGTCCGAGGGGCACCCCGGCGCGGTGCCCGACCGGGACCTGACGTACCGGCCGGACAAGCGGGACCTGGCCACCGTGCACACCAAGTACCACGCCGCGAAGCCGGTGAGCGGGGGCGAGTTCCGGTACTCGATCACCGGCACCTTCCCGGTCGGCCTCGGCTTCAAGGAGCGCATCGACTACCCGGCCGAGCGCACCGAGTACGTGTCGACCGGCCCCGGTCAGCTCTGGCACGAGTCCGTGGACGCCGCCGACGGCGCGCTGGAGCAGCGCAGCGGGCTGGTGCGGTACGAGGGCGGGTCGCGCCCGGAGCTCGACTGGTTCAAGCCGGTCTGGCACCCGTGGCTCGGCACCGGGCTCGGCTGGGGCCAGCAGCGGGCCGGCAACCGCCTCCAGTTCAACGCGCCCGGCTGGGGCGACTCCGGCCCCGACCACACCGGCTTCGGCGACGTGTGGAGCGAGACCAGCGGGATGACCCAGACCACGGCCGTGTACGTGGACGGCGAACTGGCCGACGAGGGACCGTCGTCCGCCGCGTACGTGTGGGACGCGCCCGCCGACGAGCACACGTACAAGCTGGTCACGGACACCGCGCTGGACGCGGAGCGCTGGGGGACCGGGACGAAGGGCCACGCCGAGTGGACCTTCCGGTCGGCCGCGACCCCGGAGGACCGCTGGACGTTCCTGCCGCTGATCAACCTGTCCTTCGACGTCGACACCGACCTCGCGGGCGAGGTGCGCGGCGGGCGGAGGCTGTCGGTCGGGATCGGCGCCGCGTACGTGGCGGGCGCCCCGGACACCGGGACGATCGGCGGCGGCACGCTCCAGGTGTCCTACGACGACGGCAGGTCCTGGAAGTCCGTCCGGTTGACCGGCAAGGGCGCGGACTGGCACGGGACGCTGGACGTGCCGCGCGGTGCCGAGCACGTCTCGCTGCGGGCCTCGGCGCGTGACGACCGGGGCGGCTCGGTCACGCAGGAGATCGTGCGGGCCGTGGGCGTCCGGTAGCACGCGGACGGCGCCGCCTCCCTGGGACGGGGAGGCGGCGCCGCCTGGGTTTCTCGGACCGTCAGACCAGCCAGCCGACGAAGTGGACGAGGCCGGCGAGGATGTCGGTGAGAAGGTTCATGATCGTGCAGCTCCTTGCGTATTGCTCGTGTGGGACCGCGCTGACTACGGTCTGCAGCCCGTCGCTCGCGCACCGTAAGTATCACTGGGCGCACGGGCATCATGCGATCTCATGAGCGACGATCACCTGTTCCAGGGAACAACTGATCCCCTGTTCGAAGCCGCAGCACGCCCAGCTCCGCCAAGTCCTGTGGCCGCACGTGTAGTTGGTCGGCTGTCGCCTCAATTTCCCCCGGTGCGCGCTTCAGGATCGCCGCGGCGAGTTCGGGTGCGATGACGGAGAAGTAGCTGTCCGGCGTGGCCCAGGTGTCGCCGGGCGCGGCCAGGGCCAGCGCGCCGCCCGAGCCGCCCTCGCCGATCACCAGCGTGGTCACCGGGGTCCGGGCCGAGGCCACGGCGCCGAACAGGTCGGCGATCGCGGCACCGGCCCCCTGCCGCTCGGCCTCCGCGTCGTTCGCCGCGCCCGGGGTGTCCACCAGGGTGAGCACCGGGATGCCGAGCCGGTCCGCGAGCCGGACCAGGCGGGCGGCGGTGCGGAAACCGGCGGGCCGGGTCGCCGTGCCGGTCTGGGCGGCGTACGCGACCGTCCGCCCCGCGTGCTCGCCGAAGCCGCACAGCATGCCCTCGGTGTCCGTGCCGCCGCAGCGGTCGCCGGACAGGGCGACGCGGTGGGTGAAGTAGGCGTCCAGATAGGCCCCGGCGCGGGGCCGCTCGGGCGACCGGGCCCGCCGTACCGCGTCCCACCCGGTGGCCGGCAGGTCTCTCGCGCCCAGCGGCTCGGGCACCGGCGCCGGGGTGTCCGACGGCGCCGTCAGCAGCCGCAGCCAGCGGCCCAGCGTGCCGCGCAGCTCCCCG
>NZ_WWHX01000792.1 GCF_009862125.1 Streptomyces sp. SID5910 | reverse complement strand
GAACTGCGGGCGCGAGGACTCACCGCCGAGGCGTTCACCTGCGACGTCGCCGACCGGGCGTCCGTCGAGGCGGCCGTCGCCCGTGCCGTCGACGCCTTCGGCTCCCTCGACGTGCTGGTCAACAACGCGTGCGCCTGCACCCCCGACGCCCCGCTCTTCGAGGACGAACCGGACGAGGCGTGGGCGCGCGACCTCGACGTCACCCTCACCGGCGCCTACCGCTGCTGCCGCGCGGCACTGCCCCACCTGGCGGCCTCCGGCCGCGGCGCGATCGTGAGCATCGGCTCCGTCAACGGCTCCCAGGACTTCGGCAACCACGCCTACAGCGCCGCCAAGGCGGGCCTCGCCTCCCTGACCCGGACCCTCGCCGGCCACGCCGCCGCGCGGGGTGTGCGCGTCAACCTGGTGGCGCCGGGCACCGTGCGCACCACGGCCTGGGAGGGCCGGGACGAGGAGCTGGCGGCGGTCCGGGGGCTGTATCCGCTGGGGCGGGTGGGGGAGCCCGGGGACATCGCGGCGGCCGTCGCCTTCCTCGCCTCGCGCGACGCGTCCTGGATCACCGGCACCACGCTGACCGTCGACGGCGGCCTCACGGCGGTCAACACCGGCTTCCGGCAGGCCCTGAAGGAGTTGGACGCCACGGACTGACCACGCACTGACCGGCACGCCGGGTACGGGCGGACCGGTGTCGTTCGTCACGGTTTCGTCGCGGCGCGGCGCGGTGGGCAACCGAAGCCGCCGGTGGGCTGTCTACAAGGCCGGGGATCGCACCACGGGCGACCTCCCGCCCGCTTTACCCCTTCGACGCGAAAGGCTGACCGGCCATGGGGGACATACGCAGACGGGGCGCCGTCGCACTCGGGCTCACCGCACTGGTGGCGCCGCTCACGCTCGTGCTCGGCGCCGCACCGGCGCAGGCCGCGAGCTGCACCACGCAGACGGGCCCGTACCAGAAGAAGGTCGAGAAGTTCCTCGGCCGCCCCGTCGACGGCAAGCAGTCCGCCGCCGACTGCAAGGCGACCCGGGCCTTCCAGACCAAGCACGGCATCACGCCGAACATCGGCTACGCGGGCCCCGTCACCTGGGGCGTGATGGATCTGATGCAGAAGCAGAAGGCCGTCGGCAAGAACCCGAACAAGTCGGGCAAATGCCCGGTCAACAAGGGGCGGATCGCCTGCGTCGACCTGACCCTCCAGCTGAGCTGGATCCAGGACGGCAAGAAGCTCGTCTACGGCCCGGTGCCGGTCCGCACGGGCCGCAACGGCTACGAGACCCGCACCGGTCTGAAGAAGATCTACTGGCGACACATCAACCACGTCTCCACGATCTACGACGTGCCGATGCCCTACAGCCAGTTCTTCGACGGCGGCCAGGCCTTCCACTCGGTCGGCGTCAGCATGTGGAACCCGCCGGGCTCCCACGGCTGCGTCAACATGACGAAGACCGACGCCAAGAAGTACTGGTCGCTGCTGAAGAACGGCGACGACGTCTACGTGTACGGCCGCAAGCCGGGCACCTGACAGCACCAGGCGCCTCAGGACCCCGGCGCGTCCCCG
>NZ_WWHX01000791.1 GCF_009862125.1 Streptomyces sp. SID5910 | reverse complement strand
CCCGCCCTCCGGGCGGACGGAGGGACTTTGCGGACACGCCCTGGCACCGTCCGTCCGGTCTTTCTCTCCCGCCCTGCCGAGGGGTGAAGTGGTGAACCAACAGATGATCGGCGACCGCGAGACGCGGCTGTCGCCCGAGGACCTCGCCGCGCTCCGCGACAACCTGCTGGAGCAGCGGGTGTTCCGCGAGGAGCAGCTGCGGCAGATCACGGCCGTCCCGTCCCGCGCCGACGACCGGCGCCGGCGGCGCTCCGCCGCGCAGACCGAGGTGCGGGTCCAGCTCGCGGCCTCCGCCCGCATGGTCCTCGCCGACGTGGAGGCGGCGCTCGACCGCATGGCCGAGGGCCGCTACGGCTCCTGCCACCTGTGCCGGCGCCCCATCGCCCGCGAGCGCCTGGCGATAGTGCCGCAGGCCCGTTACTGCGCCCGCTGCCAGCAGGTGCGGGAGGCCGGACGATGACCGTGGTCCGGCGGCCCCGCGCCGCCCTCTCCCGGCACCGGCCCTGGCCCCTGTGCCGGCAGTGCAGCGGCGTCGCCCTCGACATGGGCAGCGCCCGCACCCGCGCCTGGGTCGCCGGGCGCGGCATGATCCTCGACGTGCCGACGGTGACGTTCCCCGGCGCCGGGGCCGTGTATCCCATCCAGCGCGGCTCCATCGTCGACACCCAGGGCACCGCCCGGATGCTCGACCGGCTGCTCGGCCACCGCCTGCCCCGCTTCACCCGCCCGCTGGTCGTGGTGACCGCGCCCGTCCTGGACGGGTACGCCTACCGCGCCGAGGCCCGTACGGCGGTGGAGGTGCTGCGTCCGCGCAGCGTGCTGACCGTCCCCAGCGCGCGGGCCGTCGCGCTGGCGGCCGGCGCGGACCTGTCCCGGCCGCTGCTGGTGGTGGACCTCGGCGCGCATCTCACCGAGGTGGTGCTGCTGGTGGACGGCGCCGTGTTCGACGCGCGCCGTACCGCCCTGGGCACGGGCGACCTGGACGCCGCCACCCCGGCGACGCGGATCGCGGAGGCGGTGGCCGACATGGTGACGTCGATGCTGCGCCAGGACGGCACGTCCCTGACCGTGGACGCCCTGGGCCGGGGACCGCTGCTGGCCGGCGGGGGCGCCCTGCGTCCCGAGATCACCTGTCGGCTCACCGCCGTGCTGCACGCGCCCCTGCGGTCCGTGCCGGCGCCGCACACCGCCGCGGTCCGCGGCGCCGCGAAGCTCCTGGAGGCCGCCCACGCCCACCCGTCCACCACGGATCCCGGCACGGACGCGGATCCACCGGACCGGTGCCCCCACTGACCACGGCCGCGGCCCCACCCCCGGTGCCCGCCGCGGCGGCGACGCCCCCGTCCCCCGCCGCCGCGGCCGGCACCGGCACCCACGGCCCCGCTCGGCTGCCCGGACTCTGGAAGGAGGCACACCGTGGCCGGCGACATACCGCGAGCGCAGCCGTCCCCGGCTCCCGCACCCCGACACCACCCGTACCTCCTGCTGTGGCGGTGGCGGCGCAACCCCCTGCGGCGCCGTACCGACCGGATGCAGGCGTGGATCGCCCTGGGGCTGCTGCTCGCCGTGCTGGCGGCGGCCCCGGCGGCGATGTTCACGGCCGGCGACGCGGCGTACCGGCACTACCGCGACACCGCCGCGCACCAGGAACGCACCCGGGACCACGTCCCCGCGGTCCTCGTCCACGACGCCCCGCGCCACCCGGAACCCGGGTCGGACGAGGCGCGCAAGACCCGCTACCCGGTCGAGGTCCGCTTCACCGCGCCGGACGGCGCGACGCGGACCGGCAAGGCCGACGTCGAACCCGGGCTGCGGGCGGAGAACACCGTCCTGGTGTGGGTGGACCGGTCGGGCACGCTCACCGAAGCGCCGCTGGACGCCGGCCAGATCCGCAGCCGCACGATGGGCTGGGCGATCCTCGCCTTCCTGGCCGTCACCCTCACCGGCCTCGCGGCCCACGCCGCCACGGGCCTGCTCCTGCACCGCCGCAACCTCGCCGACTGGGACAGGGCCTGGGCGGCGACGTCCCCACGCTGGAGCAGGTCGTCGTAGGCGTGGGTGGCCGCCGCGCCGCCCTCACGACCGAGCCCGATCCCACGGCCCGGCCCCGTGGCACCCACCGGCCGCCGCGCCCGTCAAGCCTGCGGCCCTCGGCCTACGGCCGGTCGGTCCGCCCCCCGCCGACGGGCGTGACCGCCGAAGTGCCGTGTCCGTCAGGCGGTGCGGTCTTCTGCGCGGTCGGGCGGTCGTCGCGTCCGCGCCCATCGGTCCGGTCCCGCCGAC
>NZ_WWHX01000082.1 GCF_009862125.1 Streptomyces sp. SID5910 | reverse complement strand
CGGCCGGGGGTCCGGGGGTTGTCCCCCGGGAGGTGCAGCACCGGGCGCCGCAAGGACATCGCGGACCTGGTGGCGGGGCTCGCCTAGTCAGGTCTTCGGCCTCGGCTGTGGTGCCGGGCGTGGGGCGCACGTCGTGTCCCGCGCCGGGAGGCGGCCGTCCAGCAGGTACGCCTCCAGCCGGCCGTCGACGCACGTGTCGGCGCCGCCCGCGATGCC
>NZ_WWHX01000790.1 GCF_009862125.1 Streptomyces sp. SID5910 | reverse complement strand
ACCGCCGCCACCAGCGCCAGCCCCGCCGACACCCACAGGGCCACGTCCGTGCCGCGTCCCAGGTCGCCCGACGACGTGGCGAGCGCGATCGTCAGCGCGACGCCGGCGCACGAGCCGACGTAGCGGAACGTCTGTTGCGCCCCCGAGCCCATCGCCGCCCGGGCCGCCGGGACCGACTCCACGGCGAGCAGCGGCAGCGCGGCGTTCAGCAGGCCGCTGCCCGCCCCGGCGACGACCAGTCCGGGAAGGAGGCGCGTCCAGGAACCGGCGCCGACCGCGCCCAGCATCGTCAGGGCGCCGGCCGCGTGCAGGGCGAAGCCGACGGTCAACTGGTGGCGCGGCGGCACGCGGTGGGCGATGCGGCGGGCCTGGAGCGCGACGGTGAAGGAGAGGCCGGACCAGAGCAGGAACAGCCACGCCGTGTCCATCGGGGACAGGCCGATCCGCTGTTGCAGCAGCGCCGGCAGGAAGCTGAACAGCCCGATCACCGACAGGCCCGTGAACAGGCCGCCGGCGGAGGACGCCAGGAAGGGCGCGCGGCGCAGCAGGGACAGGTCGATCATCGGTGTGGCGGCGCGGCGCTCCAGCAGCACGAACAGGCCGCCCAGCAGCACGGTCGCCGCCAGCAGCAGCCCCACCGGGGCGCGCAGCCAGCCGTCCCGGCCCAGCGTCACCGCCGCCACCAGCGCGACCAGCGCCAGCCCGAACGTCACCGCCCCGGCGAGGTCTGGCCGGCCACCCCGCGGCGACCGCGACTCCGACAGGAACCGCGCCCCCAGTACCGCGACGACCAGCGTGGCGGCGCCGAGGATGCCGTACGACAGGCGCCAGTTCGGGATCGAACCGGTCATCAGGGGGCCCACCGCGATGCCGCCGCTCACGAAGGCGCCCCACACGCCGGTCGCGCGCAGCCGTCCGGCCGGGGTGGGGAAGTCGTGCACCAGCAGGCCCAGGCTGCTGGCCAGCAGCGCCGCGCTCGCCGCGCCCTGCGCGATGCGGGCCAGGGTGAACAGCCACGTCGTGGTGGCGAACGTGCCCAGGGCGGTGGTGATGCCGAGCGCCAGGGTGCCGGAGACGAAGAGCCGGCGGCGCCCGTAGTCGTCGGCCAGGGAGCCCGCGACCAGAAGCAGGGCGGCGAGGCCGAGCGGGGTGCCGTTCAGCAGCCAGGCCTGGGCGGACAGCGGGGTGTGGAGGTCGGCGGCGGTCTCGGGGAGCGAGACCATCGGCGCGGTGTACGTCATCAGGGCCACGGCGGTCGCGGCGCTGGTGAGGCCGAGGGTGAGGCCGGGGCGCGGCGGCCCGTGCCGGTCGGGACGGCCTTTCCGGCGTACGACGCCGGTGCCGGTGCCGGTGCCAGTGGTGGTGCCGGTCGGGGCTGGTGCGGTGGAGTCCGTGCCGATGTCGGTCATGTCTGTCCGCTCTTCTCGGTCCATGGGCCCGAGGGCCATAGGTAAGTTCGGTGAATGAACTGACCCTCAGGCCGGTCAACCTAGCACCGTCGGTTCGATGAATGAACCCACTTCTCGGAAAGTGGCTACAGTGGTCCCCATGGCACTGGGCAAGGACTACGCGGCGCAGGAATGCGCGATCGCCCGCGCGCTGGAGGTCGTCGGCGAGCGCTGGACGCTGCTGGTGATCCGCGACGCGCTCTACGGCGTCCGGCGCTACAACGACTTCCTCGTCCACCTCGGCATCCCGCGCGCCGTCCTGGCCAACCGCCTCCAGACGCTCACCGCCGAGGGCATCCTCGAGAAGCGCCGGTATCAGGAGTCGCCGCCCCGGGACGAGTACGTCGTCACCGACCGCGGCATCGCCCTGTGGCCGGCCCTGCGCGCGCTCGGCCTGTGGGGCCGCGACCACCTCGGCGGGCAGCCGCTGCGCTCCTTCCGGCACGCCGACTGCGGCACGCCGCTGGGCCCGTACGGCGAATGCCCCGCCTGCGGAATCGCCGTGGCCGTCCGAGACGTCGAGATGGTGCCGGGACCCGGCCTTGACCCCGACCCGGCGAACCCGGTCAGCCGGGTGCTGCTCCAGCGCAGACGGCTCCTCCAGCCGATCGACACCGGCGACGCGCAGGGCGGCGCCGACCGGCCCCAGCGGTCGGATCCCGCCTGAGCCTGTCCGGAGAGCTCACAGGTGCGCGAGGGCTGTCGCAGCCGTGCTACTCGGCGGTAATCTTCGGCTCCGTCCGCGACCCGGGGGAGTGCTGTGGGCACCGTCACGACGTTCGATCCCGTCACCGAGCACGAGAAGACCCGCGCCGCGCTGGCCGACGCCGTCCCACGCCTCGTCGCGCTGCTCCGCACCGTGCCCGACCGGGACGCGGGGTCGGGCGTCCCCGACTGGACCGTCGGCGACGTCGGCGCGCACCTCGCGGCCGTGTACCTCGCGTACACCTCCCTCGTCTCGCCCGACGACGCGATGGAGTGGGACGACGTCCTGCCGCCCGCCGAAGGCACTTTCGTCGAGCGGATCACAGCCATGAACGACCGGTCCGTGACCCTGTTCGGCGGTGCGGAACGCGCGAGGGTGCCCGACGTCGTCGCCGAGCGGGGCGAGACGTTCCTGCGCGTCACCGAGGGCCTCGCCCCGGACACCCCTGTCGCCGCGCCCTGGTACGGGGAGGTGCCGTTCACCCTGGCGACGATGACCGGTCTGCTGCTCAGCGAGACCCTCGTCCACGGTCTGGACGTCGCGCGCGGTGCCCGCCTCCCCTGGACGATCGGCGACGACGAGGCCCGCCTCGTCCTGGGGCAGTCGATGCCGACGATGATGGCGGCGGCCCTGGACCCCGTGAAGTCGCGGGGCGTGCACATCGCGTTCGACCTCGCGGTCAAGGGCGGCCCGCGCCTCGCGGTCGTCGTCCACGACGGAACGGTGACCGTGACCCGCGACGCCCCGCCGCGCGCCTACGACTGCCGGATCGTCGCGACGCCGGCCACCTTCCTCCTCGTCTCCTTCCGGCGCACGCCGATCTGGAAGGCGGTCGCGAGCGGCCGGATGCGGGCCGGCGGCCGCAAGCCGTGGCTGGCCATGCGGCTCGGCCGGCTCGTCGCCGGCCCTTGACCGGGACCGCCCGGCCTCCCACGCAACCCGTGAGGGCCGTACGGGGTCCTGCTGTATAACTGGGGCAAACGCGCGTACGAGAGGAGGAGCCGCTCATGACCCGAGACCGGGCCGTCCCGCGTCCCCTCCTCGTGCTGCTGCTCGTAATCCTGCCCGTCGCCCTCGTCGACGTCGGCAGCCTCTCCGCCACCGTCGCGCTCGCCGCGACCGCCGCGGCCGGCTCCGCGCTCGCCGTGTGCGCCGTCATCGCCGCGCGCTGCGTGCCCGTCGTGCCGCCCACCCGGGTGCGCACGGCCATCAGGGACCGGGACCGGCGTACGGCGTTCCTGCCGCAACGCGATCCCGACGCCCCCGGCCGCCGCAGGCCCCGAGCACCCGGACACGCCCTCCCGGCGACCGCCGCGTAGGGCATCCCCTCACCTCGCACTTTCGCAAGGCCCGATGCTCCCGCGCGGGTCGTCATGCCGCACACCCCGATCACACCTGATCACCGGCACGACGAGACCCCCGGAGGGCTCCTCACCCATGTCCGTTTTCGCCAGCCTGGTCGAGCACCTCGCCGACCTGCTCCAGCCGCTGTTCGGCGCCTCCGCCGCGGCCGCCGCCATCGTCCTGTTCACGGCCCTCGTACGGCTCCTCGTCCACCCTCTGTCCCGGGCCGCCGCACGCGGGCAGAAGGCGCGCACCGAGCTTCAGCCGAGGGTCGCCGAGCTGCGCCGCAAGCACGCGAAGAACCCGGAGAAGTTGCAGAAGGCCGTACTGGAGCTGCACGCCGAGGAGAAGGTGTCGCCGCTGTCCGGCTGCCTGCCCAGCCTGTGCCAGCTCCCCGCGTTCTTCCTCCTCTACCACCTCTTCTCCAACAGCTCGATCGGCGGCGAGGCCAACGGCCTCCTGTCCCACCAGCTCCTCGCCGCGCCGCTCGGCGGACGGTGGGCCGACGCGCTCGGGGACGAGGGGCTGCTCGGCGGCGCCGGGCTCGTGTACGCGGGGCTGTTCGTCCTGGTCGCCTGTGTCGCCGGGTTCAGCTACCGGCTCACCCGGCAGCGGATGGCCGACCAGCCGATGCTGCCCGCCGCCGGGACCGGGGACCAGCAGGTGCCGGGGCTGGGGGCGATCACCAAGGTGATGCCGTTCATGTCCTTCTTCACGCTCGTCACCGTGGCCGTCGTGCCGCTGGCCGCCGCCCTCTACATCGTCACCAGCACGACCTGGAGCGCCGTCGAACGGGCCGTCCTGTACCGCTGAGCAGGGCCGCCGGGCCATGGCTACGGTCCAGTACGTGAACGGGGTATTGCGGAGTGGAAGCCGACCTTGGACGATCGAACAAGTCCACCGATGGCTGCGCACTGCCGCAACCAGGTCGCACCTCATCGGGCGGGCGCCCGCGAGTGAGGGAGTTGTGGATCATGAAGCTGCTGCGAGTCGGTACGGCGGGGTCGGAGCGACCGGCGCTGCTCCACGCCGACGGCACCCTGCGGGACCTGTCGGGCGTGGTGACGGACATCGACGGCGACCTGCTCGCCGACGACGCGGCCCTCGACCGGGTACGGGCCGCCGCCGAGGCCGGTGAGCTGCCCGTCCTGGACGCCACGGGGCTGCGCGTCGGGCCGCCCGTGGGGCGCATCGGCAAGGTCGTGTGCATCGGGCTCAACTACTTCGACCACGCCCGCGAGACGGGGGCCGAGCCGCCCGCCGAGCCGGTCGTCTTCCTCAAGACGCCGGACACGGTCGTCGGGCCGGACGACACCGTGCTCGTGCCGCGCGGGTCCGTCAAGACCGACTGGGAGGTGGAGCTCGCGGTCGTGATCGGCCGTACGGCCCGCTACCTCGACTCGGCCGAGGAAGGGCTCGCGTGCGTCGCGGGGTACGCGGTCGCGCACGACGTGTCCGAGCGGGAGTTCCAGATCGAGCGGGGCGGGACCTGGGACAAGGGCAAGAACTGCGAGACCTTCAACCCGCTCGGCCCGTGGCTGGTCACCGCCGACGAGGTGCCCGACCCGCAGCGGCTGCCGCTGCGGCTGTGGGTGAACGGGGAGCTGAAGCAGGACGGGACGACCGCGGAGCAGATCTTCTCGGTGGGGGAGGTCGTGCGGTATGTCAGCCAGTTCATGGTGTTGCGGCCCGGTGACGTGATCAACACGGGGACGCCGGCGGGGGTGGCGATGGGGCAGGCGGAGCCGAAGCCGTATCTGCGGGCGGGGGATGTGGTCGAGCTGGAGATCGAGGGGCTGGGGCGGCAGCGGCAGGAGCTGAAGAACGCGTAAGCGCTCCGCTGGGGGCGGGGGAATCCGGTGCGTTGTCGGCTGCGGGCCGGTTGTGGCTGGTCGCGCAGTTCCCCGCGCCCCTTTGGGGCGCGTTTTCGCTCACGTCAGTAGTGAGGCGAGCTTGCGCCAGCCTTCCCTCGGCATCGGGGTCGTGTCCGGC
This sequence comes from Streptomyces sp. SID5910, assembly GCF_009862125.1. Classification (GTDB taxonomy): domain Bacteria; phylum Actinomycetota; class Actinomycetes; order Streptomycetales; family Streptomycetaceae; genus Streptomyces. Next base: position 1,481 of record NZ_WWHX01000790.1, on the reverse strand, counting down.
TCCACCACCTGGAGGGCCACGTGGTCGGCGCCCGCGTCGTGGAAGGCCTTGATGCGGGTGCTGATCGTGGTTTCGTCGCCCCAGGCGAAGACCGCGTCGATCAGGCGGTCGCTGCCGCCGTTCTCGACGTCGGCCTCCGTGAAGCCGAGGCGCAGGAAGTTCTTGGTGTAGTTCGGGAACCGCAGGTACATGGCCAGGTAGGCGCGGGCCGTCGCGCGGGCGCCGGTCGGGTCGGCGTCGAGGACGACCTTCAGCTCCGGGGCCAGCAGCGGGGCCTCGCCGAGCGTCTCGCGGGCCTGCGCGGTGTGCTCGGGGGTGACCAGGTACGGGATCGCGCCCGCCGCCCGGTCCCGGGACAGCTCCAGCATCTTCGGGCCGAGCGCGGCCAGCACCCGGTGACCCGACCGCATCCCGGCCTTGTCCAGCTCGTCCAGGTAGCCGACCATCGTCGAGTACGGGCGGCTGTACCCCTCGACGCGCGGGCCGTGGCTGACGCCGAGGCCGAGCACGAAGCGGCCGGGGTGGGACACCTCCAGCTCGGCGAAGCCCGCCGCGGCGGCGGAGGCCTCGTGCTCCCAGATGCTCTGGATGCTGGTGCCGACGACGATCCGCGAGGTCGCCTCGATCAGCGGGGCGGCGTGCGCGGCGGAACTGTTGCCGCCCAGCCACAGGGCGCCGTAGCCGAGCTGCTCCAACTCGGCGGCGGCCTCGGCGCGTTCGCCCCGACCCTCCGGGTCCTCGGCGCGCAGGTGCGTGCTCCAGATCCCGTACCGCCCGACGGATTCCTTCAGTGCGGCCGTCGCGTCGTTCATGGGTTGCGGTCCCTCCGGTTGGCACGTGATCGTCTCTCGTCGTACGTCGCGTGCCAACCGGAGGGATCCGGAGTTGATTCCCGGGGGCGGCCGTCCGGGCTACTCGCCCAGGAAGCGCTCCAGCGCCTCCACCACCAGCCGGTGGTCCTCCACCTGCGGCAGCCCCGACACCGTCACCGCGCCGATCACCCCGACGCCCTCCACGGTGACCGGGAACGAACCGCCGTGCGCCGCGTACGTGTCCGGATCGAGCCGCGAGGAGTCCTCGAACGTCGTGCCCTTGGCCCGGAAACGGGCGCCCACCAGGTACGACGCGGAGCCGTACCGCTCCACCACCCGGCGCTTGCGGGCGATCCAGGCGTCGTTGTCCGAGGTCGAGCCGGGCAGGGCCGCGTGGAAGAGCTGCTGGCCGGCCCGGTGGATGTCGACGGCGACGGGCGCCTGGCGCTCCCGGGCCAGCTCGACCAGGAGCGAGCCCAGCGCCCACGCGTCGTCGTGGGTGAACCGGCGGAAGACCAGGCGGCGTTCCTGCGCCTCCAGCTCCTCCACGGTCGGGGCGGGAGCCTGTTCGCGCGTCACAGGGACACCACCACTCCGTCGCGGGCCGAACGGCGGGCCGCCTCCAGGACGTCCAGGGCGGCGGCCGCCTCCCGGGCGCCGACCGGGTTG
>NZ_WWHX01000789.1 GCF_009862125.1 Streptomyces sp. SID5910 | reverse complement strand
CGCCACCCCCTCCCCCAGCCGGACGGCGACGGCCGCTCGTGCCGTCAGGCGAAGAAGTCCGCCAGGGACGACGCGAGGGCCCCTGGGGCCTGTTCGGCCACGTGGTGGCCGGCGTCGATGCCGTGGCCGCGTACGTCCGGGGCCCACTGCTGCCAGATCTTCAGCGGGTCCCCGTACAGGTCCTCGAGGTCGTCGCGCAGCGACCACAGGACCAGCGCCGGGCACCGGATCCGTGTCCCGGCGGCGCGGTCGTCCTCCTCGTGCCGGCGGTCGATGGTGAGGCCGGCCCGGTAGTCCTCCAGCATCGCCCGCACCACGTCGGGATTCCTGGTGGCCGCACGCCACTCGTCGTAGTTCTCCTGCCCCATGATCCGGGGATCGCCGCGGTACCAGCTGTCCGGGTCGGCGTTGATGACCCGCTCGGGGATGTCCGGCTGGGCGAAGAAGAACCAGTGCCACCACTGGGTGGCGAACTCGGCCGTGATGCGGGACAGGTGCTCGGTGATGGGCATGCAGTCGATCAGCGCCGCCCGCGAGACGACGTCGGGATGGTCGAGCACGAGACGCAGCGCCACAGCGCCCCCGCGGTCGTGGCCGGCGAGCGCGAAACGGGCATGGCCCAACGAACGCATCACCTCGACCACGTCACCGGCGACGGCCCGCTTGGAGTGCCCCGCGTGGTCCGCGGTGGGCGCCGGACCGGTGGAGCGGCCGTAGCCGCGCAGGTCGGGGCAGACCACGGTGAAACCGCGCCGGACCAGGAGCGGGGCGACGCGATGCCAGGTCGCCGACGTCCGGGGATGGCCGTGCAGGAGCACCACCGGCGGCCCCTGCCCGCCGTGGCGGACGAAGATCGACGCGTCATCGAGCTGAACCCGCTCTTCCTCAAAGCCCTCGAACACGTTCCGGACCTCCCGCCCTCGTCGGCGCACCGCGTGCTGAACCGGTGCAGCCTTCCTCATGCCCCCGCGGGGGCCGCGGACACAGCCGGCCGGCGGGACGGGTGAGGACTGCGGCGGCCTCGCCCGGCGCCGGACGAGGCCTGGTGACGTCCGGTCAGGGGCCGGCGTGACGACCGGTCAGGGGCTGGTGTGCGCCGGGGGGCGGATGCCGGTATGATTGATCTTGCAAGGCGGGCCGCTGCGGTGGCCGTCTGCCGTGCGTCGGTCGTCTAAGGAAAGACGCCCCGCTTCCTGCGGGGAAATGCAAGTGCAAGGCCTGCCCGGCGCTCCACCACATCCCGCCCCCGCTGTCTCAGGGGGGCGGGGTTTTTTGTGTGTCACCGGGCCCGCCCGGCTCCACCGGCGCGTCGGAGGAGCCCGGCAGGACGACTCCGGGCCGGTCATCCGTCGAGCGAGCACATCACGGGTGCTCTCGCCGAGCCGGTCACCGAGCCGCTGGTCCTGCTGCCCTGCCCTCGGCCCCGGCGGCGCAGGAGAAGGTCGCGGCGCCACGCGTCTGGCCGCGCCGGCCGGGGACGACTTCACCGGCCTCGGGATCGAGGGCCGGCGGCGTGACCGTGACACTGCCCCGGCGGGGTGGTGCCGGGTGCGGCGTCCTGGGTGCCGGGGGTGTGGCAGCCTCGTCGGTGCCGCCGGCGGAAGTACAGCCCCCCAATGTCAGCAGCACTAGGGCTTGTCCGGCGGATCACGTGACTTCTCGCGCAAAGGAACCCAAGACAGGTCAGCGCGGTGGGCGTTGGGCCGGCCACCACAGGGTCATCAACGGGTTCCTGTACCGGGGGGCGGCGCTCCACACGGCTCATCCCCTTCATGGAACGCCTCCGTGTCAGCCGGCTGGGCGGCGAAGGACCCCGCACCCGGCCGGACCGCCTCGGCGGCGGCAAGGCCTGTTCCTCCCGGCGCGACCGCCGCTGCCTGTGCAGACGGCAGATCCGTCACACCATCCCCGAGCCGAAGAGCCAGCGGGGCAACCGCCAACGCCGCGGCAGCAAGGGCGGACGGCCCACCAGCTTCGACACGCGTGCCTACGTCTTCCAGGGCACCGTGACCGTCGCAGCGACCAGGCTCTGGCTCCGGGGGCAGATCCATTGTCCCCATGCGGGAAGGTGACTGTCACCGTTCCCCAGAATGATCTTTACGCCCGATTTGCACCCCTAGGCTTGCGGGCGGACACACATCATGGACCCGACCTGGGAGTTGAGAGTGGCGCACGACGTTGCCGCACTGACAGCGGAACTCACGGACATGGCTGCGGCCGATCACCAGTTGGCAGTCCGCGCGAACAGCGACGACCCCGCCGAGCAGCTGTCCTGGCGACGGTCGACCGCCCGCCACGGTGACCGGCTCAACGAGATCATGGACGAGTGCGGCTGGCCGACCGCGGAACTCGTCGGCGAGGAGGCCGCACGCGCGGCATGGCTCATCGCCCAGCACGCCGACCGGCAGCTCGACGTCCAGCGCCGGGCCCTCCAGTTGATGCAGCAGACAGTGTCGGCAGGTTCAGCCAACCCCCGCGAGCTGGCCTTTCTGCACGACCGCACACGCGTCAATGAGGACCGTAAGCAGGTCTACGGCACTCAGATCGCCGGTGTGAAGGACGGGGCACCGGTTCCGTGGCCCTGTGAAGAGCCCGAGCGCATGGACGAACTTCGTGCGGAGGTCGGCATCGAGCCTTTCGACGAGTACGTCGCCCAATTCTCCCTGGCCTGACACTCCCTTCCCGGCCGCGTCCGGTGGATCACTGCCCGGGCCTGTCTGCCGCTTGTCGCAGGAAGTGATCCGCCGGACAGGCCCCAGGGCGCACGCCGCTGCCCGGCGGGGCGTGCTCACTCGGACTCCCCCGGCACTCGGCCGGCCAGGCGCGGCGGCTGCGGGGTGTGCGTGCAGGCTGCTTCCTGGGCCGCCAGGACCTCGTCGCCGTGCTCGAAGGCCCAGGCACCGACGGCGTCGATGGGGGCCAGCAAGGTGCGGCCCAGGGCGGTGAGACGGTACTCGACGCGTGCGGGCGCCTCGGGGTGGGTCTGCCGGTCGACCAGGCCGTTGGTCTGCAGGCGCCGCAGCGTCTCGGTGAGGACCTTGGAGCTGATGCCCCCGATCCGCTCCCGGAGTTCGACCGGGCGGCTGGGGCCCTCGCGCAGCGCCCAGAGCACCACGGCGTTCCAGGTGTTGGAGAGCAGGTCGAAGGCGAGGCGGGCACGGCAGTCGGCGAGGAAGGCGTCGGTCGTCACACACCACATGGTGCCTGACGGGCCCTCTAGCGTCGGTGTGAACAGTCGCAGCAGGCTTGGAGAGGGGCCGCGTGATGAGAATCGGTGTACTGGGGACGGGCAACATGGCCGACGCGCTCGCCACCCACTGGGTGCGGGCCGGGCACGAGGTGACCGTCGCAGGACGGGACGCGCGCAGGGCGCAGCGGCTCGCGGCGCGTCTCGGGGGCGGGGTGAGGGCGGCCGGTCTGCGGGCGGCGGCCGAGTGGGGTGACGTGGTGCTGTGCGCGCTGCCGTTCGGGGCGGGAGAGGACGTGGTACGGGGTCTGGGTGCGGCTCTGGAGGGCACGGTGCTGGTCGACTGCTCCAATCCGGTCGGGCCGGGGTTCCGGCTGCTGACGGACCAAGGGCCCTCGGCCGCGCAGCGGCTGGCCGCGGCGGCGCCGGGAGCCCGCGTGGTCAAGGCCTTCAACCTCTGCCACGAGGACGTGTGGCGGATGCGGCCGCCCGTCTTCGGCGGGCGGCCACTGGCCGTGCCGGTCTGCGGGGACGACGAGGAAGCCCTCGTACGGGTACGCGAGCTGGTGCGGGACGTGGGCTGTGAGCCCGTGGCGGGCGGCGCTCTGGAGCGGGCGGGGCTGCTGGAGGCGACCGCCGCGCTGTTCATCTCCCTGTGGGTGGGTGAGGGGGCGGACGCGCAGGCGATCGCGCCTCCGCTGGCCTACGCGGCCGGGCCGCCCCGACAGACAACCGGGAGCGGTACGGGGGCTGTTGGCTGAGCGGGAGACCGACCCGGCAGTCGGGGCGCCGACCCCCGTGCCCCGGCCGGCCTCCGTGTCCCGGCCGTCCGCAGAGCCGCCGCGCCGCCACGTCGGCAGGCCGGGGTGGTCAAGGGGCCGGGGCGGTCGGAGGC
>NZ_WWHX01000788.1 GCF_009862125.1 Streptomyces sp. SID5910 | reverse complement strand
GGCGGGCGGCGGGGAGAGTGCGTGGTGAGCGGGTGGGCACGACGGTCGCGGTGCGCCCCGGCGGCGGGGTGTCCGGAAAAGGGGGCAGGGTGAGCACGCGGGCGCGACCTGCGCCGCGCAGCCCCATGGCCACGGACCACGTGTCCGGCGGGCCGGCGGCGGCACGTGAAGAGGGGGCACGGTGAGCGGGCGGGCACGGTTGGCGCTGTGGGCGTGGGGGGCCACGCTGATGACGGCGTGTGCGCTGCTGCCGCTGGTCGACCCGGCGTTCTGGATCCTGGAGGCGGCGATCCTGCTGGCGGTCCAGTCGGGGGTGGGCATGGCGGCCCGCAGGGTGCCGCTGGCCCGGCCGCTGACCATCGCCGCGCAGGCCGTGACCGGGCTGATGCTGCTCACCCTGGACTTCGCCCGCCGGCAGGCCCTCGCCGGGGTGATCCCCGGACCGGACGCCTTCCGGCACTTCGGCGAGCTGCTGCGGCAGGGCGGCGACGACATCGCGCGGTACGCGATCCCCGCCCCGCTCGGCTCCGACGGCATCCGGCTGATGCTGGTCGGCGGCGTGCTGGTGATCGGCCTGCTGGTGGACACCCTCGCCGTGACCTTCCGCAGCGCTGCCCCGGCGGGGCTGCCGCTGCTCGCCCTGTACTCGGTGGCCGCGGGGCTGTCGGACGGCGGCGCCGACTGGCTGTGGTTCCTGGTCGCGGCGGCCGGCTATCTGATGCTGCTGCTGGCCGAGGGCCGCGAACGGCTCTCGCAGTGGGGCCGGGTCTTCGGCGGGGCGCCCCGCCTCCCGGGCGGCGACCGCGGCGGCGCCGTGGCCCCGGTGCGCACCGGGCGCCGCATCGGCGCGCTGGCCCTGGGCGTGGCGCTGGCGGTGCCGCTGGCGCTGCCCGCGATGGACGGCGGGCTGCTGGACGGTGCCAGGACGGGCGTCGGCTCCGGCACCGGGGGCGGCGGCACGATCTCCGCGGTGAACCCGCTGGTCTCCCTGCGCGACAGCCTCAACGTCGACGAGGACCGCCAGGTCCTGTCCGTGAAGACCGACTCCAGCGACGTCTCCGGCCTGTATCTGCGGATCGTGTCCCTGGACGACTTCGACGGCAGCACCTGGAAGCCCTCCAAGCGGAACATCACCGCCGTCCCGGAGGGCACGTTCCCCACTCCGGCCGGACTCGGCCCGGACATCGAGCGCGTGGAGACGGAGACCACGATCTCGGCCGCGGACTGGTACGCCCAGGACTGGCTGCCGATGCCGTACCCGCCCACCGGCGTCCGGATCGGCGGCAACTGGCGCTACGAGCCCGTCGGCATGACGCTGGTCGGCGACCACGGCCAGAACACGCGCGGGCTGACGTACGAGGTGCGGAGCCTGGACGTGCGGCCGACGGCGGAGCAGCTCGCCGCGGCACCGCGGCCGCCGGCGGCCCTGAGGCGGGAGTACACCGAGCTGCCGGACTCGCTGCCGCCGGTGGTGGCGCAGACCGCCCGGGACGTCACCGAGGGCGCGTCGAACCCGTACGAGCAGGCGGTCGCGCTCCAGGAGTACTTCGCGATCACCGGCGGTTTCCAGTACGACACCCAGGTGCAGGTCGGCAGCGGTTCGCAGGCGATCGCCCGGTTCCTGAAGGACAAGCAGGGCTTCTGCGTCCACTTCTCCTTCGCCATGGCGGCGATGGCCCGGTCCCTGGACATACCGGCGCGGGTCGCGGTCGGGTTCGCGCCGGGCTCCCCGCAGGGGGACGGTTCGGTGGCGGTGGGGCTGCGGGACGCGCACGCCTGGCCCGAGCTGTACTTCGAGGGGGTGGGCTGGACCCGGTTCGAGCCCACGCCGACGCGGGGCTCGGTGCCCTCGTACACGGTGGAGAACACGCCGGGCAACGCGGTCCCCGACCCGGCGCTGCCGTCCCGGGACGCGACGTCGGCGCCGTCGGCGGCGCCCTCGGAGAGCGACAGCTGCTCGGCGCAGCAGCGGAAGCTGGAGGCCTGCCCGAGCGAGTCGGCGGCGGCGGTGCCGGTCTCGGGCGGCGGCGGACCGGACTGGTTCGAGATCCTGGCCTGGTCGCTGGGCGGGCTCGTGGTGCTGGTGCTCCCGCTGACGCCGATGCTGTGGCGGATGCGGATCCGGTCGGTCCGGCTGGGGGCGCACGGGCGCGGCGAGGCGGACGCGGTGCCGCACGTCCTGGCGGTCTGGGAGGAGCTGACGGACACGGCCTGGGACTTCGGCATTCCGCCGGAGGAGTCGCAGACGCCGCGCAGGGCGGCGGACCGGATCGTCCGGCTCGGACAGCTCGACGCGGCCGCGGCCGCGGGGGTGCACCGGGTGGCGGACGCGGTGGAGCAGGTGCTGTACGCGCCCCGGCCGCGTCCGGCCGCCGGTCTCACGGAGGACGTGCACCGGGTGAGCGCGGGACTGCGGGCGACGGTCAGCCGCCGGACGGCACTGCGCGCGCGATTCGCCCCCCGTTCCACCGTCCGGGTGGCGTGGACCGCGTCGGCCCGCTGGACGGCCCTCAAACACCGAGCCTCGGCGTCCCGCCCGACCCTGCGGAAGACGTCGGGACAGCGGGGCTGAGCCCCGAGCCCGGGCAGAAGGTCCGGCGGGGACGTGCCCGGACCTGAGCCAACGCCCGGCCCGGACACCGGGCCGGGCCGGAGGTGGAGGCGGCCCGGCCGGGCCTGAGGGAATCCCGGCCGGACGTGGAGGCTCCACGGTCGGCCACCGGAACCCGGCGGACCTGGGCGAGCCCGAGGGCAGGCGCCGGGGCCGGCCCCGGACCTCCGGGCGCTCCCGGCCGGACTCCGGCCCTGGTCGCGGGCCGGGGAGAACCCCGGCCGGACCCGAGGCAGCCCGTTCACGTGACGGGCTGGGTCCGCGGGTCGGCCGGCCGGCGTTCTGATGGCGTGCCGGCATGCGTGAGGGGGTGGCCACCGGATCGGTGGGCACCCCCTCGCGCGAACCTGTCGTGGTGCGCGGTGGCCGGCTACTGGCCGCCCTGCTGCTCGTCCCGGCGCCGCTGCCAGCGCTCCTCGATGCGGTCCATCATGGAGCGTCTTTGCCGCGCCTGACGGCGGGCCTGTGGTCCGGCGCCCGCGGCGCCCGCGGCGGGCTGCTCGCCCGGCTTGGGGGCCTTGCGCCAGCCGGTCACGGCGAGGACCGCACAGCCCAGCATGACGAGGAACCCCACCACGCTGAGCCAGACCTGCTTGGCGACCATACCGGCCATGAGGAGCGCAATTCCCACGAGGAAGCCCGCGACCGCCTGGTAGACCCGCCGCCGGGTGTACGTACGCAGCCCGCTTCCCTCGAGCGCCGACGCGAACTTGGGATCTTCGGCGTACAGCGCTCGCTCCATCTGCTCGAGCATGCGCTGCTCGTGCTCCGAGAGCGGCACGGAGTCCTCCTCATCGTGCAGTCGCCGGGGCGACCCGGGGGGTCCCTTCAGGATAGGCAGGGAATCGCCCCCGTGAAACCCGCCCCTCTACGCCAATTGGCCAACCGGACTCCGTCATGTCCTCGGTGTCCCGCGCGACCAGCTCCCGGTAGCCCGGCTCGGTGTCGAGCAGTTCCCGGTGGCTCCCGGTGGCGGCGGCCTTGCCGTCGACCAGGTAGTGCACGACGTGCGCCCGGTCGAGCACCAGCGGGGACGTACTGGCCAGCACCGTCGTGCGGCCCTCGCGCGCCTCGCGCAGCCGCTCCGCCACCGTCGCCTCGGTGTGGGCGTCCAGCGCGGAGGTCGGTTCGACGGCGAGCAGCACCTCGGGGTCAGCCAGTAGGGCCCGGGCCAGCCGGACGCGCTGCCGCTGGCCGCCCGACAGATCGCGGCCCTGGGCGGCGACGACCGTGTCCAGCCCCTCGGGCAGCCCCCGGACGATGTCGTCGGCGGCGGCCGCGCCGACGGCACGGGCCAGGCGAGCCTCGGAAGGGGCCTCGGCGTGCGCTGGGGCGTCCGCGGACTCATGGTGGCCGGTCGCGGCCGTGCGGTGGAGCCGGACATCGGCACCGACCGGCGCTCCGGCGTGCTCTCGTGCGTCCGCGGGCCCATGGCGGCCGGTTGCGGCCGCGCCGCTGTGCCGGGCATTGACACCGCCCGCGTCCCCCGGGTGGGGTCCCCCCGCGTCCCCCGGGAGGGGTCTCCCCGCATCCCCCGGGCGGCGTCCGCCCGCGCCGCTGCGCCGGGCATCGACACCGCCCGCGTCCCCAGGGAGGGGTCCCCCTGCATCCCCCGGATGGCGTCCGCCCGAGCCGCTGCGCCGGGCGCCGACACCCCCCGCGTCCCCCGGCTGGGGCCCGCCCGCGTCCCCCGGACGGGGTCCCGTGGCGATCACCTCGCGCAGGGGGCCCGTGAACAGGTCGGACTCCGCGTCGGCGATCAGGATGCGTTCCCGTACGAGCGGCAGCGGCACGTCGGACAGCGGTACCCCGCCCCAGGTCACCTCGGAGGGGGCGTACCGGCCGAGCCGGTCGATCACGGCGGCCGCGTCGGCGGGCCGCGCCCCGGCCAGCACGGTCAGCCGCCCCGGCGCCACCCGCACCCCGGACGCCGGGTCGTACAGCACCGACGGTTCCGCCGGGGCCTCGCGCGTGCCCTCCTCCGACTCGGGCTCCAGCCGCAGGAACGCGACCACGCGGCGGGCGGCCACCACGCCCCGGCTCAGCTGGTGGCTCATCTCGATCAGGAACGCCACCGGCCAGCCCAGCGCCACGACATAGCCGTACACCGACACCAGCTCGCCCACGCTGATCTCGCCGCGCGCCGCCAGCCGGGCGCCCAGCCAGGTCACCAGGCCCAGGAACAGCATCGGCAGCCCCACGCCGATGGCCTGGATCCAGCTGGTCACCGCCCCGACCCGGTACCCCTGCTCGCGCAGCCGCGCCGAGTCCCGCCGGAAGGCGTCCGCGACCAGGCTCTTGCCGCCCAGCCCGTTCAGCACCCGCAGGCCGCCCGCCAGGTCGCCGATCCGCGCCGTCAGCACGCCCTGCCGCTCCCGGTACTCCGTCTCCCGGCCCTGCAACCGGCCCATCAGCGGGCCCAGCAGCACACCCAGCACCGGCACGCCGAGCAGCACAACGAGGGCGAGGCTCGCCGACACCGACAGCATCAGACCGCCGACCGCCGCGTACGCGACGACCGCCCCGACGCCGGGCCCGACCGCCGTCAGCGACTGGCTGATCGTCTGCACGTCGCCCACCCCGATGGTGACGACCTCACCGGTCCCCACCTGCCGCCGCAGCGCCGCGCCGAGCCGGGTCGCGTGCCCGACGACGACCTTGACCGTGCGGAAGTTGGCGTCCATCCGCACCCGCGTCATCGTGCGGTGCCGCAGGACGCCCAGCCAGGCGTTGACGGCCCCGGCCGCGGTCAGCGCGCCCGTCCACAGGGCCAGCGCCCCCAGGTCGCCGGGCTCCAGCCCGTGGTCGACGGCCCGCGCCATCAGGTACGGCGTCGCCGCCAGCAGCACCATCCACGCGCTGGCCAGCACCGCCCCCGCCGCGCAGCGCCGCCACTGCCGTCCGACCAGCCACCCCAGGTACCGCCAGCCGCCCCGCAGGTCGGGCGTGCCGGGGTCCTCGTACGCGTCGACCGAGGTGCCGCCCGTGCGCCACCCTCCGGCGCCGCTCACGCGAGACTGTCCCGCCACGCCCGGTGCAGGTCCGCGAACCGGCCCGTCCCCGCGATCAGTTCGGCCGGGGCGCCGTCCTCCACGATCCGGCCGTGCTCCATCACCAGCACCCGGTCGGCGATCTCCACGGTCGACAGCCGGTGCGCGATCACCACCGCCGTACGGCCCTTCAGCACCGTCGTCATGGCCCGCTGCACCGCCCGCTCACCCGGGACGTCCAGCGAGCTGGTCGCCTCGTCCAGGATCAGCACCGCCGGATCGGCGAGCAACGCCCGCGCGAACGCGACCAGTTGCCGCTGCCCGGCGGAGATCCGGCCGCCCCGCTTGCGGACGTCGGTGTCGTAGCCGTCGGGCAGCGCGGCGATGAAGTCGTGGGCGCCGATCGCCTTCGCGGCCCGCTCGATCTCCTCCCGCGTCGCCTCCGGACGCCCGATGGCGATGTTCTCGGCGACCGTGCCGGAGAACAGGAACGCCTCCTGCGTCACCATCACCACCCCGCGCCGCAGCTCGGGCACGGCGAGGTCGCGCAGGTCGGTGCCGTCCAGCAGGACCCGCCCGCCGGAGGGGTCGTAGAACCGGGCGAGCAGCTTGGCCAGCGTCGACTTGCCCGCGCCCGTCGAGCCGACCACGGCCACGGTCTGCCCCGCCGGGATCGTCAGGTCGAAGCGGGGCAGCACCTCACCGCCGGTGCGGTAGCCGAAGCGGACCGCGTCGAAGACGACCTCGCGCCCGGGATGCTCCGACACCGGCGGCGGCAGCTCCCTCGGCGTGGCCGGCTCGGGCACCGACGGCGTCTGGGCCAGCAGTCCGGCGATCTTCTCCAGCGAGGCCGCCGCCGACTGGTAGGAGTTCAGGAACATGCCGAGCCGGTCGATCGGGTCGTACAGCCGGCGCAGGTACAGCACGGCCGCCGCGAGCACACCGAGAGCCAGCGTGCCGTCCGCGACCCGGTACGCGCCCCACAGCACGATCCCCGCGACGGTCGTGTTGGCGACCAGCCGGGAGCCGACGACGTAACGGGCCATCTCCAGCAGCGCGTTGCCGTTGGTCCGCTCGTGCCGCCGGTTCAGCGCGGCGAAGTCGGCGTCGTTGGCGGCCTCCCGGCGGAAGGCGCGCACCGGCCGGATGCCGTTCATCGTCTCCACGAACTTGACGATCACCGCCGCGATCGCCGTCGACCGCTGCCGGTACACGCGCCCCGCGCGCCGCTGGTACGTCCGCACGAGCGCGTACAGCGGCCCGAACGACGCCACCGCGACCGCGCCGAGGCCGAGGTCCAGCCACAGCAGCATGGCCGAGATGTAGACGAAGGACAGGACGACCGTGATCAGCTCCTGAAGCCCCTCGCTGAGCAGCTCCCGCAGCGACTCGACGTCCGTGGTGGAGCGGGAGATGAGCCGCCCCGACGTGTAGCGCTCGTGGAAGTCGACGCTGAGCGCCTGCGCGTGCCGGAAGATCCGGCCCCTGAGGTCCAGCAGCACGTCCTGGTTGACCCGGGCCGACGCGGCGATGAACCCGTACTGGAGGGCCCCGGCGGCCAGCGAGCACAGCAGGTATCCGGCGCCGACCGCGACCAGCGGCCCGTGGTCGCCGTCACGGAAGGCCGGCACGGCACGGTCGATGGCGTACGCCACCAGCAGCGGTCCCGCCTGCACGGCCGCCTGCTGGAGCAGCAGGAACAGGACCGTGAACGTGACGCGGGCCCGCAGGGGCGCCAGCAGCGAGCGCAGCAGCGCGGCCGTGGCACCCGGCGGGCTGGGCAGGACGTCGCGGTCGAAGTCGTCGCCGGGCTGCTCGGCGCCCGTGGTCCGGGGCGGGTCCTCCGCCTCGCCGGGAGCGGGCGGGGAGGTGATGGGGGCCGTCATCGCCGGTCGTCCTCCAGTTCCTCGGCGCCGGACATCAGATGGGCGTACTCGGCGTTCGTGCGCAGCAGTTCGTGATGCGTGCCGACGGCGGCGATCCGGCCTCCGGACAGCAGGGCCACCCGGTCGGCGAGCAGCACGGTGGAGGGGCGGTGGGCCACGATCAGCGCGGTGGTGTCCGCGAGCACGCGGCGCAGGGCGGCCTCGACGGCGGCCTCCGTGTGCACGTCCAGCGCGGACAGCGGGTCGTCCAGGACGAGGAACCTCGGGCTGCCGACCACGGCCCGCGCGAGCGCGAGGCGCTGCCGCTGGCCGCCGGACAGGCTGAGGCCCTGCTCGCCGACCTGGGTGCCGGTGCCCTGCGGCAGGGCATGCGCGAAGTCGGCCTGCGCGACGGAGAGCGCCCGCTCCAGGGCGTCGGGACCAGTGCCCTCACCGGCGCCCATCAGCACGTTCTCGCCGACGGTGGCCGAGAAGAGCGTGGGCTCCTCGAAGGCCACGGCCACCAGGGCGCGCAACTCCTCACGGGGCAGGGCGGCGATGTCCTCCCCGTCCAGCGTGATCCGCCCCTCGGTCACCTCGTGCAACCGGGGAATCAACGAGGTCAACGTGGTCTTCCCACTCCCGGTACCCCCGACGAGAGCCATGGACTCCCCGGACCGGATATGCAGATCGAGCCCGTCGAGGAGGGGCGGGGAATCGGGGGCTGCGTCGGGATAACGAAACCGCACCCCCTCAAAGCGGAGGCCACCATCCCGCTGAGCTGCGGGCAATCGTGCCGCTGGGGCGGCACGGGT
>NZ_WWHX01000787.1 GCF_009862125.1 Streptomyces sp. SID5910 | reverse complement strand
GCCACGCCGTGCCGGGCCCGCCGGCGGCGCGGTCAGCCCGCCGCGCGGGCCGCCATCCGCGCCTTGCGCGCGGCCAGCTTCGCGTCGAACTTGGCGGCCTCCGCGTCGAGCCCGCCCATGTACAGGCCCAGCTCCTCCTGGGCCTGCTGCCCCTCGGGGCCGAGCCCGTCGATCTCCATGATCTTCAGGAAGCGCAGCACGGGCTGGATCACGTCGTCGTGGTGGATGCGCAGGTTGTAGACCTCGCCGATCGCCATCTGCGCGGCGGCCCGCTCGAAGCCGGGCATGCCGTGGCCGGGCATCCGGAAGTTCACGACCACGTCCCGCACGGCCTGCATCGTCAGGTCGGGCGCCAGCTCGAAGGCGGCCTTGAGCAGGTTCCGGTAGAAGACCATGTGCAGGTTCTCGTCGGTCGCGATGCGGGCCAGCATGCGGTCGCAGACCGGGTCGCCGGACTGGTGGCCCGTGTTGCGGTGCGAGATGCGGGTGGCCAGCTCCTGGAAGGCGACGTACGCCACCGAGTGCAGCATCGAGTGCCGGTTGTCCGACTCGAAGCCCTCGCTCATGTGGGCCATGCGGAACTGCTCCAGCTTGTCCGGGTCGACGGCGCGCGAGGCGAGCAGGTAGTCGCGCATCACGATGCCGTGCCGGCCCTCCTCGGCGGTCCAGCGGTGCACCCAGGTGCCCCAGGCGCCGTCGCGGCCGAAGAGGCTGGCGATCTCGTGGTGGTAGCTGGGGAGGTTGTCCTCGGTCAGCAGGTTCACCACGAGGGCGATCCGGCCGATCTCGGTGACCTTGGACTGCTCCTTCTCCCAGGCCTCGCCGTCCTCGAAGATCCCCGGGAAGTTGCGGCCGTCGCTCCACGGCACGTACTCGTGCGGCATCCAGTCCTTGGCGACCTGAAGATGCCGGTTGAGTTCCCGCTCGACCACTTCCTCCAGGGCGTACAGCAGCCGGGCGTCGGTCCAAGCGGCGGAATTGCCGAGATGCGGGGAAGTGATCGTCACGGGTACTCCAGGGGACGTGCGACAGAGCGGAATGCGAACCGGCGAGCGGTGCCGGGAACCTACGGGATCGTAGGCTACGAAACCGTAGGTTACGAGACCGTAGGTTAAACGCACTGTAAAGGCCGCTGATCAGCCACCGTCCACCGGGGCGCGGCGCGGTCCGGAGCCGCAGGTCACGGGCCGAACGAGGGCCCGTCCGTCATCATGCGGGGCGGGCCCCCGGAAAGGGAACCCCCGCAGGTCTCCCGCGGCCCCGCGAGGGCTCCTCCCCGGCGCCGGACGCCCCTCAGCCGGCCCGCCGTCCCGTGTGCTCGCCGGCGTCCCCCGTGACGTCCCTCAGTTCCCCTCCCTCCAGCAGCAGCCGGCGCGTGATGCCGATCGAGTCCAGGAACGGCATGTCGTGGCTGGCCACGATCAGCGCCCCCTCGTACGACTCCAGGGCCGAGGTGAGCTGCCGGACGCTCGCCATGTCCAGGTTGTTCGTCGGCTCGTCCAGCAGGAGCAGCTGCGGCGCCGGCTCGGCCAGCATCAGCGCGGCCAGGGCGGCCCGGAAGCGCTCGCCGCCGGACAGCGTCCCCGCCCGCTGGTCGGCCCGGGCGCCCCGGAACAGGAAGCGGGCCAGTCGCGCCCTGACCCGGTTGTCGGTCACGCCCGGCGAGAAGCGGGCCACGTTCTCGGCGACGGTCAGCTCGTCGTCCAGGACGTCGAGGCGCTGGGGCAGGAACCGCAGCGGGACGTGCGCGGTCGCCTCGCCCGACACCGGCTCCAGCTCCCCGGCGACGGTGCGCAGCAGCGTGGTCTTGCCCGAGCCGTTGCGCCCGGTCAGCGCGATCCGCTCGGGACCGTGCAGATCGAGACCGCCCGCCACCCGCGCGCCGTACGCGAGCTCCAGCTCCCGCAGGGTGAGCACGGACCGGCCCGGCGGGACGGCCGTGTACGGCAGGTCGACGCGGATCTCGGCGTCGTCCCGCACGGCCTTCACCGCGCCGTCGAGCCGTTCCCTCGCCTCGGCGAGCTTCTCCTCGTGCATGATCCGGTACTTGCCGGCCGACTCCTGGGCGGTGCGCCTGCGCATCTTCATCACCGCCCGCGGCTCGCGCTTGGTGTCGTACATCTTCTGTCCGTACCGCTTGCGCCGGGCCAGGACGACCTGGGCGTCGGACAGTTCGCGCTTCTGCCGGCGCAGATCGGCCTCGGCGACGCGCACCATGCGCTCGGCCGCCTCCTGCTCGACGGCCAGGGCCTCCTCGTACGCCGTGAAGTTGCCGCCGTAGCGGGTGATCCCGCCGGAGCGCAGGTCGGCGATCTGGTCGACGAGGTCGAGCAGCTCACGGTCGTGGCTGACCACGACCATCACGCCCGGCCAGGAGGCGACGGCCGCGTACAGCCGCCTGCGGGCGTACAGGTCGAGGTTGTTGGTGGGCTCGTCCAGCAGCAG
>NZ_WWHX01000786.1 GCF_009862125.1 Streptomyces sp. SID5910 | reverse complement strand
ACGGCACCGGCACAGGCATAGGCACCGCCGAGGGCACCGGCACCCGCGCCGACGGCGCCGCAGGCCCGCACGGGCTGCTGCCGCACGACGAGTGCGACCGGCTCGGGCAGCGGCTCCAGCACGCCGTGGCGGAGTTCGTGGACGCCCCCCGGGAATCCGTGGAGGAGGCCGACCGGGTCCTGGAGGAGCTTGCCGCCCGCTTCACGGACGCCGTCGCGCACCGCCGCCGCTCCCTGCGCACGTCCTGGCAGGAGGGCGGGGAGGAGACCCGCGCGACGAGCACCGACACCGAACAGCTCCGCCTTGCCCTGCGGGACTACCGCGAACTGGCCGACCGCCTGATGCACGTCTGACGCGCAGCCGTCACCGCTCCGCCCGGCGCTCCCGCCACTGACGTACGACCTCGTCTACGTCGTAGGGCTTCTTGCCCAGCGGGGGCCCGGGCGGCGGCTTGAACATGACGTCGCGGATCTTGACGTTGATCTCCTCGACGATCCTGCGGGCGGCGCCCTCCGTGGGGGCGTCCAGCGCCGCCGTGAGCGCGTCCTCCGCCTCCTTGCGCAGGGCGAGCGTCGGCGGCAGCACGGACAGACCCTCGCGGGCCATCTTCCGCTTGACCCACCACAGTTCGTCGTACGTGCTCTCCACGTCGCTAGGGAGGGGTTTGCCCACCCCCGGCAACCGGTCGAACTCCCCGCGCGCGTCCGCGTCGCGGATCTGTTTGTCGACCCAGGACTCGAAGTCGACGCCGGGTGGCTTTCGCTCGGTCATGACCCCATTGTGCCGGACACCGCACCACCGGCCGATCTATCATGCGGCGGCGACAGGCCAACGCCCACGCGGAACGTCTCGAAGGAGCGCACGTGCTCGAACTGACCATGGCCGCCGTCACCGCGGCGGACGCGGGCGCCACCGCCGGCATGCAGATGGCCGACGCGCCCAGCGAGCCCGGCGCGGTGCTGCGGGTGGGCCGGGACAAGTCCGTGTGCCGGCTGTCGACGCCGGACGACTGGCTGTTCGTCTCCCGGGTCCACCTGGAGTTCCGCTGCGGGCCCGACGGGACCTGGCAGCTGACCTGGCTGCGCGGCTCGCAGCCCGACCCGTCGTCGGAGGTCCGGCTCACCGTCGGCGAGCACACGCAGCCCCTCGTCTACGGCGGCACCGTGCCGCTCCCCCGGGGCGGCAGCGGCGAGATCGTCGTCCAGGACCGCACCGAGCCGCGCAGCGTCAACGTCGGCTTCTACCACGAGGTGTGAGCGCGCTCAGGCCAGGACGCGGGCCAGCGCGAAGCCGTCGTATCCCTTGCTGCCGACGGTCTGGACGGCGGTGCCGCTGAGCCGCGGATGGCTGCCGATCATCTCGATGGCGGCGCGGGTGCCGCGCACGTCGTCGGCGTCGCTGCCGGCGTCGGCGACGCGTCCGCCGCGGACGACGTTGTCCACGACGATCAGGCTGCCCGTGCTGGTGAGGCGCAGGGCCCACTCCAGGTAGTGCGGGTTGTTGCCCTTGTCGGCGTCGATGAAGACCAGGTCGAAGGGGGGCGGGTTGTCGTCGGCGAGCTTCGGCAGCGTCTCCAGGGCGGGGCCCACGCGTACGTCGACGAGGTCCTCCAGGCCGGCGCGGGCGATGTTCCGGACGGCGACCTCGGCGTGCCGGGCGCTGTACTCCAGGGTGACGAGCCGGCCGTCGGCGGGCAGGGCGCGGGCCAGCCAGATGGTGCTGTAGCCGCCGAGGGTGCCGATCTCCAGGACGCTCCGGGCGCCCTGGAGCTGGGCGAGGAGGTGGAGGAGCTTGCCCTGAGTGGGCGTGACGGCCACGGGCGGTAGCCCGGCGGCATCACTGTCCCGCAGGGCAGCCTCCAACGCGTCGTCCACCGGAACGAGCTGACCGGTGAAGTAGCCATCGACGTCGTCCCAGACCCGTGAGTCACTCATACCGAAGAGCCTAGACACGCAGGGGAGACCTGTCCCGGAGTTGCCGGCGACCCATCGGCCGTGTCCCCACCGAAGCCTCCGGCCGCGCCCTCAGCGGACGAACCCACCGCGGGCACGGGCCGCCCGGCGGCGGAACTCCCGGCGGGGCGGCGCCTGCGGCGCGGGCTCCCCGGCGGGGCCGGTCTTCGGCCGTGCCGTGTCCTGCGCGTTCGCGCC
>NZ_WWHX01000785.1 GCF_009862125.1 Streptomyces sp. SID5910 | reverse complement strand
GCGGCGCGGTGCGCGGAGGCCGAGCGGGAGGAGGCCGAGCGGGCGGCCGCCCTGGACGCCCGTTACGAGGAGCTGATCGGCCGCGCCGAACAGGCGCTGGCCGAGGCGGGGCGGGACCTGGCCGAGGCGGAGGAGTCGGCCCGGCGCCGGCAGGACGAGGCGCGGGACCGGACCGCCGAGCTCGTCGCCGAGGCGCGGGCGCGGGCGGAGCGGATCGCCCGGGAGACGGAGCGGGTGCTGCGCGAGCACGGGGAGCGCTGGGACGAGGTCCAGGACCAGATCAGCTCGTCCCGCGGCCGCCTGGGCACGCTGACGGGACGCGGCGTGGAGTGACGCCCCGTCAGCGGCGTCGGTGACGACCGGCGTCAGCCGGTGTCGGCGGGCGCCCCTGTGCCAGCCGGTGTCGGTGGACGCCCCGCGTCAGCCGCCCCTGCGGACCGCCCCCGCGAGGAGTCCCGGCTCCAGGGCCTCGTATCGGCGGCGCTGCTCGTCGGTCTTCCCGCGGCCCGAGGCCACCGTGCCGAGCCAGCCGAAGGCGAAGCCGGCCGGGATGGAGACCAGCCCCGTGGTGGTGAACGGGAACCAGTTGAAGTCGGCGTCCGGGAAGGCCGCCACCGGGGTGCCGGAGACCAGGCTGGTGCCCGGCATCAGCACCAGGACCGTGACGGTGCCCCCGATCAGCGTGCACAGCAGGCCCGTCCGGGTGAAGCGGCGCCAGAAGAGGCTGTAGACCAGGGCGGGGCACAGGGCGGACGCGCCCAGGCAGAAGGACAGCGTGGCCAGCGGCTGGAGGCTGCGGTGCTGCACCAGGGTCGCCAGCGCGATCGCCGGCACGCCCACCGCCAGTGCGGACAGCCGGGCCAGCGTCATCTCACGGCGCGGCGTCAGCTCGCGGCGCCGGGTGGCGAACACGTCGTGGGCCAGGGAGTTGGCGCAGGCGAGGATCATGCCGGCGACGGAGGCGAGCAGGGTGAGGAACAGGGCGGTGCTGACGGTCGTGAAGAGCAGGGTCTCCACCACGGTCACGTCCGTGCCGAAGGCGGCCCGCGAACCCAGCAGGTAGGCGGTGTTGCCGGCCGCGTCGGTCTTCGCGACCGTCTCGCGGCCGACCAGCGCCGTGGCGCCGAAGCCGACGACGGTTACGACCAGCACGAACAGCGCCACCAGCGACACCGCCCAGGACATCGACCGGCGCACCTGGCGGGCGCTGGAGGCGGTGTACATGCGCATCGTGACGTGCGGCAGACAGGCGCCGCCGAGGACCACGGCCAGGTGCGAGGAGACCATGTCGAGGCCGGGGTGGGGGCCGGCGGCGTACTCCAGGCCGGGGTGCAGGAAGGCGGGGCCGGCGCCGCTGTTCCGGGCGGCGGCGGCGAAGAGTGCGCCCGGGTTCCAGTCGAAGCGGTCGAGGAGGAGGACGGTGACCACCGCGCCCGACCCGAGCAGCATCACGATCTTCAGGATCTGGATCAGGGCGGTGCCCTTCATCCCGCCGATCGCCGCGTAACTGATCATCAGCGCGCCCACGCCGACGATGCAGCCCGTCTGCACCGACTCGCTGGTGAACCCCAGCAGGAATGACAGCAGTTGGCCGGTGCCGGCCAGCTGCACCAGCATCATCGGCAGCAGCGCGGCGAGGGTCACCACGCAGGCCGTGACGCGCACGCTGCGTGCCGCGGTGCGGCGGGACAGCGCGTCGCCCATGGTGAACCGGCCCGCGTTGCGCAGCGGTTCGGCCATCAGGAACATGAGCAGCAGCAGCGACAGCGCGGTGCTCAGCGCGAGGATCACGCCGTCGTAGCCGAACAGGGCGATCACGCCGCTCGTGCCGAGGACGGTCGCCGCGGAGATGTAGTCGCCCGCGATGGCCAGGCCGTTGCGCATCGGCGACAGGGAGCCGTAGCCGGTGTAGAACTCGTCCAGGTCGTCCCGGTCCGGGCCGGTCATCACGCACAGCAGCAGCGTGACCGTGGCGATGGCGGTGAAGGCGACCAGGGCCATCGCCTGGGCGTTGTCGTCGAATCCGGTCACCGGGCCGCCTCCCGCCCGGCGTTCACCGCGCTGTCGCGGCGGATGCGGTCGGCGAGAGGGTCCACGGTGCGGCGCGCGGTGTGCTCGTAGAGGGCGATCGCCAGCCAGGTGACGGGGAGTTGGAGCAGGGCGAGCAGCAGGCCCAGCGGCAGCCCGCCGGTGACCTCGCCGGTGAGGGACGACGGGGCGAACGCCGACAGGACGAGGAACAGCAGGAAGTAGCCGAGCGCGGCGAAGGTGGCCGTGCGCCGCTGCCGGCGGTAGGCGCCGCGCAGGACGCGCAGATCACCGTGACGCCCGGCCGGCTGCCAGGACCGGCGGGCATGCGGGGGAGTGGCGCCGGGCGGTGGGGTGGTGCCGTAGGGCGAGGGGGTGCCGGGCGTCGGGGTGGTGCCGTAGGGCGGAGTGGTGCCGTGCCCCTGGGAAGGGTGGCCGTACGGCGGTGGGGCGCTGTGCCGTGGTGGTGGGGGCGGGTCGAAGGACATCCCGGTGCTCCTT
>NZ_WWHX01000784.1 GCF_009862125.1 Streptomyces sp. SID5910 | reverse complement strand
ACGCGCGCGTGGCGGTCGCGATGCCCGACAGGCGGCACAGGAGGTTGAGCGCGCTGCGCTCGGCGGTGAGGAGGTCGCGGGTACGGGTGGTGACCGACAGCAGCTTCTGGCCGGGCTCCACCCGGTCGCCGTCCGCCACGTGGCGTTCCACTTCGAACTCGTCCGTCGCGACGATCGACAGGACCGCCTCGGCGACCCTGAGGCCCGCCACGACGCCCGCCTCGCGCGCGGTGAAGTCCGCGGTGGCCACCGCGTCCTCGGGGATGGTCGCGACCGTCGTCACGTCCACGCCGTGGGCCAGGTCCTCCTGGAGGGCGACGTTCGCGATGTCCTCGACCTCCACGGGGTCGAGGCCGGAGTCGAGCAGAAGGGCGGCGAGCGCGGGGTCGAGGCCGCACTCCAGGTACGCCTCTGCGTCGGTGTCCGCGCCGCAGGCGCAGCCGTCGCCGCAGCCGCCGCCGGAGGCGAGGGGAAGGTCGGGGGTGTTCACTGTCGTCACTGCTCCTGGGGGCGCTGCGCCGGCTGGGGGCTCGGGGTGGTCGGGGGGAATTCTGGCGTGTCCGTGGTGTGCGCGGCGAGGGTTCGGTCCGGGTTCAGGCTTACGACGATGTGGCGGCGCCATGTCGTGTCATTGCGGTCCGCGTGGTCCTCGCGCCAGTGGCAGCCCCGCGTCTCCTCGCGCCGGGCCGCCGCGGCCACCAGGACGCGGGCCACGCACAGGAGGTTCGTCGCCTCCCACGTGTCGACGCCGGGCTCGGCCGTCTTGCCGTTCTCCTGGAGGGCGTCGCGGGCCTCGGTGTGCAGGTGGTGGAGCCGGTCGGCGGCGCGGGTGAGGGAATCGGCCGAGCGCAGTACGCCGGCGCCGTCCGTCATGATCCGCTGGATGGCGAAGCGGGCCTCCGGCGGGAGGAGGGGGTGCGCCGGGTGGGCCGCCTGCGGCAGCGGTGCCGGTACGCGCGCGTGGAGCGTGCCGTCGGCGTGGCCCGCCGCGACGTCGGCGGCGATGCGCTCGGCGTAGACCAGGCCCTCCAGGAGGGAGTTCGACGCGAGGCGGTTGGCGCCGTGCACGCCCGTGCAGGCGACCTCCCCGCACGCGTAGAGGCCGGGGACCGTGGTGCGGCCCGAGGCGTCGGTGCGGACGCCGCCGGAGGCGTAGTGCGCGGCCGGGGCGACCGGGACCGGCTCGGTGACCGGGTCGATGCCGTGCGCGCGGCAGGCGGCGAGGATCGTGGGGAAGCGGTGCTCCCACATCTCGGCGCCGAAGTGGCGGGCGTCGAGGTACATGTGCTCGGCGCCCTTCTCCTGCATGCGGCGCGTGATGCCCTTGGCGACGATGTCCCGGGGCGCCAGTTCCGCGAGTTCGTGCCGGCCCAGCATGAAGCGCACCCCGTCGGCGTCCACCAGGTGGGCGCCCTCGCCGCGTACCGCCTCGGAGACCAGCGGCTGCTGGCCCTCCGCGTCCGGGCCGAGGAAGAGGACCGTGGGGTGGAACTGGACGAACTCCAGGTCGCTCACCTCGGCGCCCGCGCGCAGGGCGAGCGCCACGCCGTCGCCCGTGGAGACGGACGGGTTCGTCGTCGCCGAGAAGACCTGGCCCATGCCGCCGGTCGCCAGGACCACGGCCGGTGCGTGGACCGCCCCTACGCCGTCGTGCTGGCCCTCGCCCATGACGTGCAGGGTGACGCCCGCGGTGCGGCCGTCGGCGTCCGTGAGGAGGTCCAGGACGAGGGCGTTCTCGATCGTGCGGATGCCCCGCGCGCGTACCGCCTCGACCAGCGCGCGGGAGATCTCCGCGCCCGTGGCGTCGCCGCCCGCGTGGGCGATGCGGCGGCGGTGGTGGCCGCCCTCGCGGGTGAGGGCGAGGCCGCCCTCGGACGACTCGTCGAAGTGCGCGCCGGTCTCGATGAGCCGGCGTACGGCGTCGGGGCCCTCCGTGACCAGGAGGCGGACGGCCTCCGGGTCGCACAGGCCCGCGCCGGCCACCAGGGTGTCGTCGAGGTGCTGCTCGGGGGTGTCGCCCTCGCCGAGGGCGGCGGCGATGCCGCCCTGTGCCCAGCGCGTGGAGCCGTCGTCGAGGCGGGCCTTGGTGACGACGACCGTGTTCAGGCCGGACGCCTCGCAGCGCAGCGCGGCGGTGAGGCCCGCGACGCCGGAGCCGACGACCACCACGTCCGCCGTGATGGCCCAGCCGGGCGCGGGTGCGTGCAGTCGTATGCCTGTGCTGGTCACGAGGCGGCTCCGAAGGTGAGGGGGACGTTGTCGATCAGCCGGGTCGCGCCGACCCGGGCCGCGACGGCGAGGACGGCCTCGCCGGTGTGGTCGTCGCCGATCTCGGTGAAGTCGGACGGGTCGACCAGGGCGAGGTAGTCCAGCTCCAGCGGCGGGTCGAGACGCGCGGCGTCCTCCAGGACCAGGCCGGCGGCGGCGCGGACCGCCGTGG
>NZ_WWHX01000783.1 GCF_009862125.1 Streptomyces sp. SID5910 | reverse complement strand
CCCCGCGACGCCGGCATGATCCAAACGACAGGCCCTAAATCCGGCGACGGTGCCCGCCCGCCGTGACCCTCAGAACGGGAACCCGCTGCGCCCGTGCTGCACCGAGATCCACTTCTGCGTCGTGAAGGCGTCCAGCATCGTGTCGCCGTTCAGCCGGCCGATGCCCGAGTGCTTCTCGCCGCCGAAGGGCACGATCGGCTCGTCGTGCACGGTGCCGTCGTTCACGTGGAACATGCCGGTGTCGATCTGCTTGGCGAAGTTCACGCCACGCTCGATGTTCCCGGTGTGCACGGCGCCGCTGAGGCCGTACGGGGTGTCGTTGACCAGGCGCACGGCCTCCTCCTCGCCGTCGAAGGGGACGAGGAAGGCGACGGGGCCGAAGACCTCCTGCTTCAGCAGGGCGGAGTCGGCGGGCAGGCCGGTCAGGACCGACGGCGTGACGAGGTTGTCGGTGGTGGTGCCGCGCACCAGGGCGGTCGCACCCTCGGCGAGCGCCTGCTCGACCACGCCGGCCAGCGCGTCGGCCTGCGAGGAGTTGATCACCGGGCCGATGACGGTCGACGGGTCGCTCGGGTCGCCGGCCTTGAGGGTCTTCACCTTGGCGACGAACTTCTCGGTGAACTCGTCGGCCACCGCCCGGTCGACCAGCACACGGTTGGCGGCCATGCAGACCTGGCCCTGGTGGACGAAGCGGCTGAAGACGGCGGCGTCGACCGCGTAGTCGACGTCGGCGTCGTCGAGGACGACCAGGGCACTGTTGCCGCCCAGTTCGAGCACCGAGCGCTTGAAGTGCGCGGCGCAGACGGTGGCCACGTGGCGGCCCACCTTGTCCGAGCCGGTGAAGGAGACCACCTTCGGGACCGGGTGCTCCAGGAAGGCGTCGCCGATCTCCGCGATGTCGGTGACCACGACGTTGAGCAGGCCGCCCGGCAGTCCGGCGTCCTCGAAGAGCTTCGCGACCAGCGTGCCGCCGACGATCGGCGTGTTCTGGTGCGGCTTGAGGACGACGCCGTTGTCGAGGGCGAGGGCCGGGGCGACCGACTTCAGGGACAGCAGGAAGGGGAAGTTGAAGGGGCTGATCACGCCCACCACGCCGACCGGCACCCGGTAGACGCGGTTCTCCTTGCCGTCGACCGGCGAGGGGATGATCCGGCCCTCGGGGCGCAGCGCCAGGTGGACGGCCTCGCGCAGGAACTCCTTGGCGAGGTGCAGCTCGAAGGCGGCCTTGAGACGGGTGCCGCCCAGCTCGGCGACGATCGCCTCGCTGATCTCCGCCTCCCGGTCCTCCACGAGGCGCAGCGCCTTCTCGAACACCGCGCGGCGCGCGTAGGGGTTCGTCGCCGCCCACTGCTTCTGCGCGCGCTCGGCCGCCCGGTACGCGGCGTCGACCTCCTCGACGGTGGCTATCGTGATGGAGGCCAGCTTCTCGTCGTCGTACGGGTTGAAGTCGATGATGTCCCAGGAGCCGGTGCCCGGACGCCACTCGCCGTCGATGTACTGCTGGGCGAGGTCGGTGAAGTACGACGACATGTGATCCCTCAATCCCCTGGCTGCCGCCGCAGCTGCCGCGCGCGGCTGATTGAGCGTCATCGTACTTATGTTTCAGGAGAGTTGGAGAAGCCCTCGGAGGAGGTCGCGGCTCTCGTCCGTCCCCGGGCTGTCCTGCTGGAGCTCCTTGAGCGCCGTCTCGTACTGGGTGACGTCCTCGGGCTTGTCCAGGTACAGGGCGCTGGTGAGCTGCTCCAGGTACACGACGTCCGAGAGGTCGGACTCGGGGAAGCTGAGGAGCGTGAACGCGCCACTTTCGCCCGAGTGCCCGCCGAAGCCGAACGGCATGACCTGAAGCCGCACATTGGAGCGTTCCGACATGTCGATCAGGTGCTGGAGCTGCCCGCGCATCACCGCGCGGTCGCCGTACGGGCGGCGCAGCGCGGCCTCGTCCAGGACGATGTGGAACTCCGGCGCGTTCTCGGCGACGAGGTGCTTCTGCCGCTCCAGGCGCAGCGCCACCCGCCGCTCGACGTCGGCCTCGCTCGCGCCCTTCATGCCGCGCCGGACCACCGCGTGCGCGTACTCCTCGGTCTGGAGCAGGCCGTGCACGAACTGCACCTCGTACACGCGGATCAGCGACGCGGCGCCCTCCAGGCCCACATAGGTGGGGAACCAGCTGGGCAGCACGTCGGAGTAGCTGTGCCACCAGCCCGCGACGTTGGCCTCCTTGGCGAGCGAGAGCAGGGAGGTCCGCTCCTGCTCGTCCGTGATGCCGTACAGCGTCAGCAGGTCCTCGACGTCTCTCGTCTTGAAGCTCACCCGGCCCAGCTCCATCCGGCTGATCTTCGATTCGGATGCGCGGATCGAGTAACCCGCCGCCTCTCGCGTGATCCCCCGCGTCTCACGCAGTCGCCTGAGTTGTGATCCGAGCAGCATGCGCCGCACCACCGATCCGGGCTCTCCCGCGCTCACGTTCGCCAGCCTCCCCAACCGTCTTCAGGGGCCGAAGTCTGCCACTAAAACACTCCGAGCAGTACTCGTCCGGTTACGGAAACGGAATCGAGCCAAAGGGAACGCGCAGGATCGGTCGGGGAGTTGACGCCGTCCGTTCGGGATGTGGGGTGAAGACGGCGCGAAGACGACGGAAAAATTGCCCAACAAGCGGTACGTGCAGGTCCATTTCGGTCACCTGCACGTGCATCTGCCCTTGCATCTGGGGTACGCATCCGAAACCATGGTCCCGCACCACCGCGCCGCCTCGCTACGACCGCGAATTTCCCGGGAGTGCCTCGCATGGGGACGAATGGATCGACCATGCTCGAGCCGTTACGGCAGGGCCTTCCGCCACTCGACCCCGCGGCCGTCTCCAACGCCGCCTCCTGCTCCCTGCCGCCCCGCTTCGAGGCGGTGCGCGAGGCCCGCGGGTTCACCCGCAGAACGCTCGACGGCTGGGACATGGGCGACCGTTTCGACGACGTCTGCCTCGTGGTGTCCGAGCTCGTCACCAACGCCCTGCGGCACGCGCTGCCGGCCGACGCCCCGCGCCTGGCCGACCTCAACGCCCCCGTGCGGCTGCATCTGATGCGCTGGACCGAGCGGCTGGTGTGCGCGGTGCGCGACCCCAGCCACGACAGCCCGGTCGCCCGGGACACCGACGACTTCTCGGCGGAGTCGGGCCGCGGCCTGTTCCTCGTCGACTCCTTCAGCGACAGCTGGGGCTGGCACCCGCTCGCCGGCACGCTCGGCGGCAAGGTCGTCTGGGCGCTCTTCCGGCTCCAGAAGCCCGCCGACTGACGGCCGCGGCCGCGATCGGCGCGCGGTCGGTTCGCGATGAGTGCGTGGTGGGCCGGCCGTCAGCTCGCGATCAGGTGGTCGAACTCCCCGTCCTTGACGCCCAGCAGCATCGCCTCGATCTCGGCGCGCGTGTAGACGAGCGCGGGACCGTCGGGGAAACGGGAATTGCGCACGGCCACGCCCCCGTCGGGCAGTCGCGCGAACTCCACGCAGGAGCCCTGCGAGTTGCTGTGCCGACTCTTCTGCCAGGCCACGTCGTGCAGCTGCGTGGCGGCCATGCCGTTGTACACGCCGGACGCGTCGTCAACGTCGTACACGTCGTGGTCCACAGGTCGCTCCCCGGTGGTGCACTGGCTGGTATGGCCATTGATGCAGCGGTCAACTGGTCCGGATCATAGCTCCGTTCACGTGCGGATGCATGAGCAAATGCACGTGCACGCGCGGTGTTCCTCCGGTTACAGCTTGGACGACCGCTTCGCCGAAAGCCCTTGCCCTCTCTGACGCCCGCTCCGAAGAAGTCGTTCCCGCGCCTGCCCCGGAATTCGGAGAACATGCAACAACACCGGGGCCCGTCGGACGGAACGGGCCCCGGTGTCGTCGGTGCGGCGGCGAGAAAGCGGCCGGTCAGCGGGTCGCGTACGGCAGCAGCGCCATCTCGCGCGCGTTCTTGACCGCCTTCGCCAGCTGCCGCTGCTGCCGGGCCGAGACCCGGGTGACACGGCGGCTGCGGATCTTGCCGCGGTCGGAGAGGAACCTGCGCAGCAGATCGGTGTCCTTGTAGTCGATGTACGTCACTCCGGCCGCGTCCAGAGGGTTGGGGCGCCGCTTGGGGGGCTTGCGTTCGCTCTTGCGCGGCATGGCGGTCAGACCTCCAGGAGGGTGTCGAAGGCGGGCGGCAGCCGTCGCCAGGCCGCGTGCCCTGCGGCGTACTCGGCGTCGGTCAGCAGGCAGGACTCCAGGAGCCGTTCGAGGCCGTCGCGGTCGAGTCCGGGCGAGGTGAAGACCAGGTGCTGGCAGCGGTCGCCGTGCTCGGGGTGCCAGTCCAGCGCGGCGGCGGCGCGGCGCACGGGCGGGACCAGTTCCCAGGCGGCGTCGGGCAGCGACGCCATCCACGGCCCCGCGCTCTCCACGCACAGGGCCCCGCCCGCGGCGTCCCAGTGCAGCAGCGCGTCCGCCTTGTCGGCGAGCCAGAACCGGCCGCGGCTGCGGGCGGCGGCGCAGGTCAGGTCCTCCAGCGCCTGGTACAGCCGCTCCGGGTGGAAGGGGCGGCGCCGGCGCCAGACGAAGGTGACGACACCGTGCGCGTCGGCCTCCGCGGGCAGCAGCGCGCAGGCCGGGTGCTGGGCGGCCGCCGCGGCCTCCACGTCGAAGCCGGCGAACGCCGCCCGCGCCAGAGCGGAGGAGGCGGGCGCGGAGGAGGCGGGAGCGGAGGAGGCAGGTGCGGACGGGCGGGCGCCCGCCGGGTCACCGTGGCCGATCGGGACCCGGCGGGCTGTCGGATGCAGCTGGGACAGCAGCTCGCGGTCCTCGTCGTCGGCCTCCGGGGAGTCGGCGACGGCGAGGACGGGGGCGTACTCCAGCTGGCGTGCGAAGGTGTCGGCGACGGTGCGCTGGTCGGTGGCCGCGGCGGCGAGGCCGCCCTCCGCGAGGTCGTCGCCGTTGCCGAGGTACGGCAGGACCAGTGCCGGGTCGACGGCCGTGATCACGCCGGTGACGGTGAAGCCGCCGGCCGTCACCACCTCGGCCATCGCCCGGGGCTCGACCGAGTCCCACAGCTCGACCACGGCGAGCGGGGTGCCTCCGGCGTCCGCCAGCCGTTCCAGCTCGGGGACGAGGTCCTCGCGCAGGGCGCAGCAGGCGCAGTCGTTGACGAGGGGCGCCTCGCCGGCGGACAGGGTGCCGGTGGCGTCCCGGACGGTGCGTACGACCGTGCCCGCGGCGGCCGTGGCCAGGTCGTGGTGGAGGGCCACGCTGCCGGGCACGTCGGTCAGCAGCCGCGCCACGGCCGCCCGGCGGGCGTCGGCGTGCAGCCCGCCGACGATCACCACGGGCAGGTCGACGCCCGGGCGGTGCTCCGGGTGGATTCCCTTGCGCATGGCGGCGGTTCAGCGCTCCCCTCGGAAGTCGACGTGGCGGCCGGCGACCGGGTCGTACTTGCGCAGCGTCAGGCGGTCCGGGTCGTTGCGGCGGTTCTTGCGCGTCACGTAGGTGAAGCCGGTCCCGGCGGTGGACCGGAGTTTGATGACCGGGCGGAGTTCGTTGCGTGCCATGGCTGATACCTTACTGAAAATGAATTCCATTAGCAGCCACGACTGACGAGAGGTACGTCACCATGTCCGCGCACTGCATGTTGACCGGCGCCCGGCCGGGCTTCGGCAACCGCATCTCCCACTCCCACCGGCGGACTTCGCGCCGCTTCGACCCCAACATCCAGACCAAGCGCTACTGGCTGCCGAGCGAGGGCCGGCACGTGCGGCTGCGGCTGAGCACGAAGGGGATCAGGACGGTCGACACCATCGGCGTCGAGGCGGCCGTGGCGCGCATCCGCGCGCGGGGGGTGCGGGTCTGATGGCGAAGAAGAGCAAGGTCGCGAAGAACGAGCAGCGCCAGAAGACCGTCGCGCGGTACGCCGCACGGCGGGCCGAACTGAAGGAGGTCATCCGCAGGCCGTCGTCCACCGACGCCGAACGCCTCTCCGCCCGGCGCGAGCTGCGCGCCCAGCCCCGGGACGCGAGCGCGACGCGCGTACGCAACCGCGACCAGGTCGACGGGCGCCCGCGCGGCTACTTCCGCGCCTTCGGCCTGTCCCGGGTGAACCTGCGTGAGCAGGCACACGCCGGACATCTGCCGGGAGTTCGCAAGTCGTCCTGGTAGCTTGCCGCTGACGTGGGGCCCACCCGGCCGCCCGGCTACAGCTTGGAGCTTGCGGTGTCACAGGTGACTGCGAAGAGCACGGCGAGTACGGCGCACGCGCCGAGCACGGCGGACATGACGAGTACGTACCTGACGAGTACGTGCGTGACGAGTACGTGCATGCCGAGTACGTGCATGCCGAGTACGGCGGGCGCGGCCTGCGGGGCCGTCCGTGCGGGGGGCTCCGGGGGCTCCCGCGGGGGTGCGCGGCGGTCCGTCCGGGCGGCTGCCGCGGCCGTCGCCCTGCTGGGCGCGCTGACGCTGACCGCGTGCTCCGACGACGGTGACTCCGACGGCGACGCGGGCAAGGACGGCACGTCCTCGGCCGCGCCCAGCGCCTCGGCGAGCGCGGACACGGGCGGGACCGGGGGCGGCTCGCCGTCCGCCGCCGCCGGTGAGCTGGAGGGCAGCTGGCTGGCGACCAGCGACGGTCACGCCGTCGCCCTGATGGTCACCGGCGACAAGGCCGCGCTCTTCGCCACGGGCGGGTCCGTGTGCAGCGGCACCGCGGGCGAGGAGTCCGGCATCCGCACCCTCCGCCTGAAGTGCGCCGACGGCAACGACGACCGGGCGAACGGCACGGTCGAGTCGGTCGACGGGTCCTCCCTGAAGGTGAAGTGGCAGGGCGCCCTGGGTGAGGAGACGTACACCAAGTCCGAGGGCGGATCGCTGCCGCCGGGACTGCCGACCGACGGCCTGGGCTCCTGAACAGCACGTCCGCACGCCCTCTCGCACGCACGAAGGAACAAGAAGAACCCATGCGCACCACCAAGCCGGCCGTCGCCGCCATGGTCGCCGTCACCGCGGCACTCCTCCTCACCGCCTGCGGCAGCGGCGGCGATGACGGCGGCAGCGCCGACAGCGGCGGCGGCAAGAGCGGTACCGCCGACCGCGGCCCCGCCGCCTGCCGGATCGGGGAGACGGACGTGGAGATCGCGCCGAGCCCCGCTCCGGCCGCCGGGGACACCGGCACCGTCGCCGTGACCCTGGCCAACCACGGCCCGGCGTGCACGCTCGACGGCTTCCCGGCCGTCACCCTCACCGCCGACGGCACCCCGGCCGAGGTCCCCGCGGACGAGGCCGCCACCGCGCAGCGGCTGACCCTCACCGCGGACGGCACGGCCACGTTCACCCTGACCTACGTACGCGGAGACGCCGACGGCCTCGCCGTGCGCTCGGCGGAGTTCGCCCTGCCCGGCGACGCCGCCACGCACCGCTTCGCGTGGTCGTACGGCGAGGTCGCGAAGAAGGGCGGGGCACCGGATGCCACGGTGAGCGCGTTCCAGCGCGCCGGGGACTGAGCGGCGGGGGCCGCGGGGCCTACTGCCGCCGGGTCTACTGTCCGGGCAGCGGGCGCCGGTGGCCGACCTGGGCGCGGTCGGCCGCCCGGGTGCCCTCCGTCCAGCCCGCCGCGTCGTCGGCGCCCCGCAGCCGGGTCGTGGTCGTCTCCGGGAACATCCGCTCCAGCCGGTCGGTGACCGCGACCTCGCGGGTGGCGAGTACGGGGAGCAGGTCGGCGTCCGCCGCCCCCGTCTCGGCGGCCGTCCGCTCGGCGACGGCCCTCAGACGGGTGCCCGCGCGGTGGGCGTAGGCCGCCAGGAACGACTGACGGAACGTCTTGGTCCGCTTGCGCCCGCCGGCGCGCTGGGCGGCCTCCGCCCTGGTCATCGCGGTCTCGGCCTGCACCAGCAGGGAGGTGTAGAGGAGTTCGACCGCCTCCAGGTCGGTCTCGAAGCCGACCACGGTGGAGAAGCCGAACGCCTCGTTCCACACGGCCCGGCAGTGGTTGGCGTCGGCCACCGCGTCCAGCAGCACCGCCTTGGCCTGCTCGTAGGGCGGCTCCACGCCGATCCGGCAGGCCCCCGACGCGTCGGGCGAGGGCGCGTGCGCCGACAGCAGCGCCTCGTCGACGCTGTGCCGGGCCATCAGCTCCTGCGCCTTGGCGCTGAGCGCCTCCGCCTCCTCCGGATACCCGGTCGCCTCCGCCTTGGCGAGCAGCGCGCGGATGCGGGCGAGGGCGCGCGACTCCGGCCGCGCTTCCCGGCGCGGTGCCCCCGCGTCCAGCGGCTCCAGCGGCTCCAGCACGGGCAGGCGCAGCAGCAGGCGGTAGAGCTCCAGTACGGCGGTGGCGTGCGAGAAGCGGTCGGTGCGGGTCGCCGCCGCCGGCTCCGGCAGGTCCTCCAGCTGCGCCGCCCAGCGGGGGCCGCGCGGACGGTCGTGCGCCGCCTGCGCCCGGATCAGCCCGGCAACCAGCCGCACGTGCGCGTCGTCCAGCTCGCGCCGCACGGTCCGTACGACGTCGGCGGGCTGCCAGCCGCGCCGCCAGGCCGTGGCCAGGAACTCCTCGCCCCGCCGGGCCACTTCGGCGTCCGCCGCCGGGTCGGCCGCGAGCAGCGAGGCCGCGGTGTCGAGGGCGGTGTCGGCGGTGTCGTACAGGGCGGCCCCGAAGGCGCGGTCGACGGTGCTGGACGTGCTCACCCGGTGATGGTGCCACGGCCCCCCGGCCCGGGCCGCGGCGTGTCTCACTCCGCGGAATTCGGTCGTCGGCGGCGGCGTGCCGCACCGAGCATGGCGCACATGGTGGACACGACTCTCTACGCGGCGTTCCTCGTCGCCGCGCTCGCGCTGTGCGTCACTCCGGGGCCCGACCTGATGTTCATCGTGGCGATGGGCGGGCGGGGCGGGCCCGCGGCGG
>NZ_WWHX01000782.1 GCF_009862125.1 Streptomyces sp. SID5910 | reverse complement strand
TCCACCCTTTTTCTCCGCGCGGTCCCCCGCACGCCCGACGTAACCTGGCAATCATGAAACAGTGCACGCACGCCGACGCGCTGCCGCACCCCGAGCCGAAGCCCCTGGGCGACACCTGCCCGGAGTGTCTGGCCGAGGGGACGGATCCGGTGCAGCTGAGGCTGTGTCTCACCTGCGGCCACGTCGGCTGCTGCGACTCCTCGCCGCGGCAGCACGCGACGGGCCACCACAAGGAGACCGGCCACCCCGTGATGCGGACGTTCGAGCCCGGGGAGACCTGGCGCTGGTGCTTCGTGGACCACGTGCTCGTGTGACCCGGTACGACTGCGCGCGGGGGACGGTTCGACCGTCCGGTGCCTGGGTACGTCAACCCGGCGCGCGCTCTCCCGATTTGGGCCCGCCGAACCCCTAGCCACTGTGCGTGTTCATGTGTTTACTATGAGTGACAGCAAGGGGTTGGGGTCTCGGGGACAGGAAAGTTCGGAGCGCGATAACGTCACCGCTGAACCACGTGTCGCGTTACCCCGAGGGGCGACCCTCGGCCCTGTAACGCTTGTACCACCTTGGAGGTGAGGGTGTCCCAGATCGCAGGCGAGCCCGCGACCCAGGACTTCGTGGAAGTCCGGCTGCCGGCCGCGGGTGCCTACCTGTCGGTGCTGCGTACGGCGACGGCCGGCCTCGCAGCCCGTTTGGACTTCACCCTCGACGAGATCGAGGACCTGCGCATCGCAGTGGACGAGGCCTGCGCGATCCTGCTCCAGCAGGCCGTGCCCGGCTCGGTGCTCAGTTGTGTCTTCCGCCTCGTCGACGACTCGCTCGAAGTCACTGTCTCGGCGCCGACCACGGACGGTCACGCCCCCTCGCGGGACACCTTCGCCTGGACCGTGCTGTCCGCTCTGGCGGGCAAGGTCTCCTCCGCCGTGGACGAGGACAAAACCGTTTCGATCAGCCTCTACAAACAGCGCGGCGCGGGACCCGGGCCGACGTGAGGAACGGGGACGGGCCGGTGCGGGACGAAGAGCGCGGCACACGAGGGCTGTCGGCCGAGGGCGCACGTTCGGAGAACGAGGCGCCGCGTACGGCGGACGGCATCGACGGCATTCCCGAGCAGGCCCGGCCGCACCCGGAGGACGAGGCCCCTCCGGGGACCGGGAGCGGTGCCGTGCGGAGCGCGCCCACGCCCGGCCGGACCGGGGGCACGCCCGCCCGGCCCGGCCGAGCGGAGGCGCGGGCTCGGGAAAGGGCGACGGGCGGGACGATGAGCGAGCACGAGCGACACTCCGACGACCGGGCGCCGGGCGCGCGCGGCACGCGGCACGATCCGCAGGACCGCAGCGGTGCCCGGGCCCTCTTCCTCGAGCTGCGCACGCTGACGAAGGACACCCCCGAGTACGCGGAACTGCGCAATCGGCTGGTCCGCATGCACCTGCCGCTCGTCGAGCACCTCGCGCGCCGCTTTCGCAACCGCGGTGAGCCCCTGGACGACCTCACCCAGGTCGCCACCATCGGACTGATCAAGTCGGTCGACCGCTTCGACCCGGACCGCGGGGTGGAGTTCTCCACCTACGCGACCCCGACGGTCGTCGGCGAGATCAAGCGGCACTTCCGGGACAAGGGCTGGGCGGTGCGCGTGCCGCGCCGGCTCCAGGAGCTGCGGCTGGCCCTGACGACGGCCACGGCGGAGCTCTCGCAGCTGCACGGCCGCTCCCCCACGGTCCACGAACTCGCCGAGAAGCTGGCGATCTCGGAGGAGGAGGTCCTGGAGGGCCTGGAGTCGGCCAACGCGTACTCCACGCTGTCCCTGGACGTCCCGGACACCGACGACGAGTCGCCGGCGGTCGCGGACACCCTCGGCGCCGAGGACGAGGCGCTGGAGGGCGTCGAGTACCGGGAGTCGCTCAAGCCGCTGCTTGAGGACCTGCCGCCGCGAGAGAAACGGATCCTGCTGCTGCGCTTCTTCGGCAACATGACCCAGTCGCAGATCGCGCAGGAGGTCGGGATCTCCCAGATGCACGTGTCGCGGCTGCTGGCGCGAACGCTGGCGCAGCTGCGGGAGAAGCTGCTGGTCGAGGAGTAGCGGCGCGGACGGCTGTCCGGCCTACTTCTCGGCGCGGCCGGGTCCGCGGATGCCGAGGGCCCGGGTCGTCGTGGGGTTCACGAGCAGGACCAGCGCCGCCACGGACACGACGGCGAGCACGATCCCCGCCGGGATGGCCACGCTGTCGGCCTGGAGCAGGTTGTAGGCCACCGGCAGCGCCATGATCTGCGTGATCACGGCGGGTCCCCGGCTCCAGCCGCGCCGGGCGAGCAGCCCGCGCGCGGCGAGCAGCGGCAGCAGGGCGAGGACGATCAGGGTGATGCCGCCGGTGACGGCCGAGGTCCGGTCGTCGGGATGCCCCGTGAGCCCCTGGACGAGCATCCAGGCACCGCCGGCGACGAGCGCCAGCCCCTCCAGCGCGGCGAGCCCGGCCGCGACGGTCAGCCGGCCGGGACGGGGGCCCGTCTCTTCGGCGGCTTCGGCTTCGGGGGTGGGGTTCTGCTCACTGCTCACCCCTGAAGGGTAGCCCGCACGGCGCGGGCCTCCGCGGGCCGGTCCCGCGCCCGTCTCTTACCTGATCCCTACCTCGGCCTGGGCCGGGGTACCGCCCAGTAGGTACCCTGCACAGCATGCGTGCACTTCTCGTGGTCAATCCGGCGGCAACCACCACGAGCGCGCGCACGCGCGACGTGCTGATCCACGCGCTGGCGAGCGAGATGAAGCTGGAGGCGGTCACCACCGAGTACCGCGGCCACGCGCGCGACCTCGGCCGGCAGGCCGCACAGAGCGACGACATCGACCTCGTGGTGGCCCTCGGCGGCGACGGCACGGTGAACGAGGTCGTCAACGGCCTGCTGCACGCCGGCCCCGATCCCGAGCATCTGCCCGGTCTCGCGGTCGTCCCCGGCGGTTCCACCAACGTCTTCGCCCGTGCCCTCGGCCTGCCCAACCACGCGGTGGAGGCCACCGGCGCGCTGCTCGACGCGCTGCGCGAGGGCAGCGAGCGGACCGTCGGCCTGGGACTGGCCTCCGGCACACCGGGCTCGGAGGACGAGGCCGTACCGGCCCGCTGGTTCACCTTCAACGCCGGACTGGGCTTCGACGCCGGTGTGGTCGGACGGGTCGAGCAGCACCGCGAGCAGGGCAAGAAATCCACACACGCTCTCTACGTCCGCCAGGTGGTGCGCCAGCTCATCGGGGAGCCGCACCGCCGCAGCGGCACCATCACGCTGGAGCGCGCCGGCGAGGACCCGGTCACCGATCTGGTGCTGTCCATAGTCTCGAACACGTGCCCGTGGACGTTCCTCGGCAACCGGCCGATCTACGCGTCGCCCGAGGCCTCGTTCGACACCGGGCTCGACGTGTTCGGACTCAGCCGGCTGTCGACGGCCGCGGTTGCCCGGTATGGCACCCAGTTGCTCACTTCGTCCCCCGAGCGCGGACCCCGCGGGAAGCACGCCGTCTCCCTGCACGATCTGAGTGACTTCACCTTGCATTCGAAGGTGCCTCTCCCCCTCCAGATGGACGGTGACCACCTGGGGCTGCGGACGAGCGTGACGTTCACAGGCGTACGCCGTGCACTGCGTGTGATTGTGTGAGCAGAACCGGCAAAAGTCCTTTCACTCGAACGTTTAGGCCAGGGTCCACCCCATAGAAGTACGGCTGTGACCTAGTCGACACCGAAGAATCAAAAAAAACTTTCCGGAAGGGGTTGTATCCACCGCCGAGGTTTGCGAGTCTCTTCTTGGCGATCGGGACGGCCCGCAACACCAGCCTCCACAGATCACCGGAACCCCTCTTCAAACCCAAGGACCACGCCGGGAACCTGGCGGTAGGCCCTTCCCTTGTTGAGGGATTCGTGAAAGCGTTCACATTCACAAGCACCCTGCACAGTCATACCAAGGAGAGGTAGCAGCCATGGACTGGCGTCACCGCGCCGTTTGCCGCGAGGAAGACCCCGAGCTCTTCTTCCCCATCGGCAACACCGGTCCCGCGCTGCTGCAGATCGAGGAAGCCAAGGCCGTCTGCCGTCGCTGCCCTGTCATGGAGCAGTGCCTGCAGTGGGCGCTCGAGTCCGGTCAGGACTCCGGCGTCTGGGGTGGTCTCAGCGAGGACGAGCGCCGCGCGATGAAGCGCCGTGCCGCCCGCAACCGGGCTCGTCAGGCCTCCGCCTGACCAGTCACCCCCGCTGACAGCCTGAGCTTGGCGGCGCGTACAGCGAGTACGCATCTCCCGCCCCCGAGCCGCAGCGCGCAGTACCCCGATGCTCCCCCGCATCGCACATGAGCACTGGCCTCGGACCTTCACCGGTCCGGGGCTTTTTGCTGTCTCCGGACCCGGACCCGGACCCGGACCCGGCCCCGCCGTCCCCAGCCGTCTGCGCCGCAGCGCCTCTACTTCTCCGTCGGCACCGGGATGTCGAGGATCACACGGGTGCCGCGCTCGGGCGCCGGGACCATGTCGAAGGTGCCGCCCAGCTCGCCCTCGACCAGCGTGCGGACGATCTGAAGCCCGAGGTTGCCGGAGCGGTGCGGGTCGAAGTCCTCGGGCAGGCCGACGCCGTCGTCCTGGACGGTGACCAGCAGCCGCGCCTCCTTCCGGGTGCCGCCGCGAACCGCGGAGACCTCGACCGTGCCGGTGTCGCCCTCGCGGAAGCCGTGCTCCAGCGCGTTCTGGAGGACCTCGGTCAGCACCATCGACAGCGGGGTGGCCACCTCGGCGTCCAGGATGCCGAAGCGGCCGGTGCGCCGGCCGGTCACCTTGCCGGGTGAGATCTCGGCGACCATGGCCAGCACGCGATCGGCGATCTCGTCGAACTCCACCCGCTCGTCCAGGTTCTGAGACAGCGTCTCATGCACGATCGCGATCGAGCCGACGCGGCGGACCGCCTCCTCCAGCGCCTCCCGGCCGCGCTCGGACCCGATGCGCCGGGCCTGGAGCCGGAGCAGGGCGGCCACCGTCTGGAGGTTGTTCTTCACCCGGTGGTGGATCTCCCGGATGGTGGCGTCCTTGGTGATCAACTCGCGCTCGCGGCGGCGCAGTTCCGTGACGTCGCGCAGCAGCACCAGCGAACCGATGCGCGTGCCCTTGGGTTTGAGCGGGATGGCGCGGAACTGGATCACCCCGTCGTGCGCCTCGATCTCGAACTCGCGCGGCGCCCAGCCGCTGGCCACCTTGGCGAGCGCCTCGTCCACCGGGCCGCGGGACGGGGCCAGTTCGGCCGTGGTCCGGCCCAGGTGGTGGCCGACCAGGTCGGCGGCGAGGCCCATCCGGTGGTAGGCCGACAGCGCGTTCGGCGAGGCGTACTGGACGATGCCGTCCGCGTCGACGCGGATCAGGCCGTCGCCGACGCGGGGCGAGGCGTCCATGTCGACCTGCTGGTTCTCGAACGGGAAGGCGCCGGCGGCGATCATCTGCGCGAGGTCCGAGGCGCTCTGGAGGTAGGTGAGCTCCAGGCGGCTCGGCGTGCGCACCGTGAGGAGGTTGGTGTTGCGGGCGATGACGCCGAGGACGCGTCCCTGGCGGCGCACGGGGATGGACTCGACGCGGACCGGGACCTCCTCGCGCCACTCCGGGTCGCCCTCGCGCACGATCCGGCCCTCGTCCAGGGCGACGTCCAGCATGGGGCGCCGGCCGCGCGGGACGAGGTGGCCGACCATGTCGTCCTGGTACGAGGTCGGGCCGGTGTTGGGCCGCATCTGGGCGACCGACACGTACCGCGTGCCATCGCGGGTGGGGACCCACAGGACCAGGTCGGCGAAGGAGAGGTCGGAGAGGAGCTGCCACTCCGAGACCAGCAGGTGGAGCCACTCGAGATCGGAGTCGTCGAGGGCGGTGTGCTGGCGTACGAGTTCGTTCATGGAGGGCACGGGGCCGAGCGTACCTGGCGGTACGGACAGCGATCGAAATCGGCCAGATTCCGCCGCGTCCGGGGCCTGGAAACACCCGCGGGCCGCGGCGCCTGGGAGGGACCCTCAGCCCTCCCGGCACCGCAGCCCGGAGCAACATCGGCCGTGGGGTGTGCGGTCCCGGTCGGCCGAAGGGTGAGGAGCCGGGGCAGTCAGGGCAGAGAGCACCGGTTCCTCGGTCCGCCCTCCTGTGCGGGGAAGGCGGAAGTCCGACGTCCATCTCGCGTGCGTGTCGCGGCAAGTATCTCGGTCCCATTGTGGACTAGACCACTAGCCGTGTCCATGCGGTGGACGGTGTTTGCGGTTGTCGTGTTCCGACGGCCACCCGGGTGCCCGGGCGGTCGCCTGAAGCCTAACCCTGTTGGCCCACGAGCGGGGCCGGACGGCCGACGCAATTTCCTCGCACACGCCGGCACCCGCCCCCGGCCGGCCGCCGTTTCGGCACGCCCGCGGAGCCCTGCTCTGTTAGATTGGTCTAAACCACATAGCCAGTC
>NZ_WWHX01000781.1 GCF_009862125.1 Streptomyces sp. SID5910 | reverse complement strand
TCTGCCGTGACGTCACCTCGCCGTCCGCGTCCCTGCTGACGACCGTCCACATGCCGCCCGCGTCCTGGGCCGCCGACACCACCTCGGTGCGCAGCTCGACGCGGTCCAGCACCCCGGCCCACTCGGCGAACGACCGCAGGTAGGCGGCGACATCGCTGTGCCGCGGATAGAGGGGGTAGGACTCCGGCATCGGGAAGTCGGCGTAACAGGTCAGCTGCTTGGCCGTGTTGAGGTGGAGCGACAGATACCCCGGACCGCGCTCACCCGCCTGCGG
Organism: Streptomyces sp. SID5910; assembly: GCF_009862125.1. Classification (GTDB taxonomy): domain Bacteria; phylum Actinomycetota; class Actinomycetes; order Streptomycetales; family Streptomycetaceae; genus Streptomyces. Next base: position 4,939 of record NZ_WWHX01000781.1, on the reverse strand, counting down.
CTGACGCCAGATCCCTCCGACGTCGGGAGCCTTCTCCAGGCAGACGAAGTCGATGCCGCGGTCGCCCAGGGCACGGGCCACAGCCAAACCCGACAGACCGGCACCGATCACACACACTCGCACGGGTTTTCCCCTCAGGACGGACACAAACCTCCCCCGATCATGCATTGCTTGCCCATCCGTGTCTCCCTGCACACCAGTACGCAGGGCGAACTGCTGTGTCCGTGCTCACGTTTCGCCACCCGGCCCGCGCCGGGCGTGCGGTCACGGCCGGCGGAGATCCTTCACCCGGCGCAGCTTGCCGACCGAACGCTCCAGCGTCTCGGGGTCGACGACGGCCACCTCGACGGTGATGCCGACCCCGTCCTTCACGCCCTGTCCGATCGCCCTCGCGGCGGCCTCGCGCTGCTCGGGAGAGGCGTCCGGGCGGGCCTCGACCCGGACGGTCATGTGGTCCATGCGCCCGCGCTCGGTGAGCTGGATCTGGAAGTGCGGTGCCACGCCGGGGGTGCGCAGCACGACCTCCTCGATCTGGGTGGGGAAGACGTTCACCCCGCGCAGGATGATCATGTCGTCGCAGCGGCCGGTGACCTTCTGCATCCGCCGGAAGGCCGGCCGGGCGGTCCCGGGCAGCAGCCGGGACAGGTCGCGGGTGCGGTAGCGGATGACGGGAAGCGCCTCCTTGGTGAGCGAGGTGAAGACGACCTCACCCTCCTCGCCCTCGCCCAGCACCTCGTCCGTGACCGGGTCGACCACCTCGGGGTAGAAGTGGTCCTCCCACACGTGCAGCCCGTCCTTGGTCTCCACGCACTCCTGCGCCACGCCCGGGCCGATCACCTCGGACAGGCCATATATGTCGACGGCGTGGATGTCCATGCGCTCCTCGATCTCGCGGCGCATCTCCTCCGTCCACGGCTCGGCGCCGAAGATGCCCACCCGCAGGGAGCTGGTGCGCGGGTCGACGCCCTGCCGCTCGAACTCGTCGAGCAGGGTGAGCATGTAGGACGGGGTCACCATGATGATCTCGGGCCGGAAGTCCTGGATGATCTGCACCTGCCGGGCCGTCATGCCGCCGGAGGCGGGGATCACGGTGCATCCGGCGCGCTCGGCGCCGTAGTGCGCGCCCAGGCCGCCGGTGAACAGGCCGTAGCCGTACGAGATGTGGACCTTGTGGCCCGGTCGGCCGCCGGCGGCGCGGATGGAGCGGGCGATGACGTCCGCCCACAGGGACAGGTCGCCGTCCGTGTAGCCGACGACGGTGGGGCGGCCGGTGGTGCCGCTGGAGGCGTGGACGCGCCGCACCTCGGACATCGGGACGGCGAACATGCCGAAGGGGTAGGTGTCCCGCAGGTCGGCCTTGGTGGTGAACGGGAACCGGGACAGGTCCGCCAGGCTGTGGCAGTCGTCGGGCTTCACCCCGGCCGCGTCGAACTTCCTCCGGTACAGCTCCACGTTCTCGTAGGCGTGCCGCAGGGTCGCGCGCAGCCGGTCGAGCTGGAGTTCGCGCAGCTGCTCGCCGGTCAGCCGCTCGGCGTCGTCCCGCAGGTCCTGGGGGAGGGGTTCCCCGAGACGGGAGGCGGGGGAGGCGGGGACCGCCGGTCCGCCGGTGGCCGGTGCGCTGCTCATCGCGACTCCTTCGTCGTGCCCGGCGTCCCGTCCGCGGCCGGGTCCGCCGTCATGTCCGCCGTCATGTCCTGCGTCGTGTCCTTCGGCGCGTCCCGGACGCTGCGGCTGCGCCCGCGGAACTCCGCGATCACGTCCTCACCGCGCCGCACGCTCACGTCGTAGACGCCGCTGCGGCCGTACCGGGTGCGTTCCTCGGCGGTGGCCACCAGCACGTCGCCCTCGTGGGCCGGGGCGACGAAGACGATGTCGGCGCCGGCGGCGACGGTCACGGGTCCGTGGCTGTTGCAGGCGCAGGCGAAGGCGGTGTCGGCGAGCAGGAACAGATAGCCGCCGTGGGCGATCCGGTGGCCGTTGACCATCGCGGGCGTCACGGTCATGCGCACCACGGCGGTCCCCGGGCCCTGTTCGACCAGCTCGATGCCGAGGCGCTTGGACGCCTCGTCCGCGGCGAACATCTCCTCCGCCGGCGTCGTCGTCTCCACGGCCTGTGCCACGCCTTCCACCACCTTGTTTCCCGACCGAACATTCGGTTACCGTGCGGCACGGCCTAGTAATCCAGCCACGTCGTGGCCTGTCAAGGGGCCGGACGCCCGCGCCGCGGCCCATGGTGGGGAGGTCGCGGATCCCGGGTCTTGCCCGGCCCGGGGAAACACGTCAGACTGATACCGAACGAATGGTCGGTAGGGGAAGCTGGTATCGATGACCACGACACACGCCGCCGAGGCGCCGCCCCCCGCGGGGCTCCAGGAGCACTTCGACGCCACGATCGCGCACGACCAGCGGATCGAGCCGCGCGACTGGATGCCCGACGGGTACCGCAGGACGCTGATCCGGCAGGTCGCCCAGCACGCGCACTCGGAGATCATCGGCATGCAGCCCGAGGGCGAGTGGATCACCCGGGCGCCGTCGCTGCGCCGCAAGGCGATCCTCTTCGCCAAGGTCCAGGACGAGGCCGGCCACGGGCTCTACCTGTACTCGGCGGCCGAGACCCTCGGCGCCGACCGCGCCGACCTCACCGAGCGGCTGATCGAGGGCCGCCAGAAGTACTCCTCGATCTTCAACTACCCGACCCTCAGCTTCGCCGACGTCGGCGTGATCGGCTGGTTCGTGGACGGCGCCGCCATCTGCAACCAGGTGCCGCTGTGCCGCAGCTCCTACGGGCCCTACGCGCGCGCCATGGTCCGCATCTGCAAGGAGGAGTCCTTCCACCAGCGCCAGGGCTACGAGCTGCTGATGACGATGATGCGCGGCACCGACGCCCAGCGCGAGATGGTCCAGGACGCCGTGAACCGCTGGTGGTGGCCGTCGCTGATGATGTTCGGCCCGCCCGACGACGCCTCGCCCAACTCCGCGCAGTCGATGGCCTGGAAGATCAAGCGGCACAGCAACGACGAACTGCGCCGTCGCTTCGTCGACATGACCGTCCCCCAGGCCGAGAAGCTCGGCGTCACCCTGCCCGACCCCGAGCTGCGGTGGAACGAGGAGAGCGGGCACCACGACTTCGGCACCCCCGACTGGGACGAGCTGATGCGGGTCATCAAGGGCGACGGCCCGTGCAACGCCCGGCGGACGGAACGCCGGCGCTCCGCCCACGAGGACGGCGCCTGGGTCCGCGAGGCGGCCACCGCCCACGCGGCCAAGCAGGCCGCCCGTACGCAGAAGGGAGCGGCGGCATGACCTCCGCGAAGCAGGACTGGCCGCTCTACGAGGTCTTCGTGCGCGGCAAGCGCGGCCTCAACCACGTCCACGTCGGCTCGCTGCACGCCGCCGACGACCAGATGGCCCTCACCCACGCCCGCGACCTCTACACCCGGCGCAACGAAGGCGTGTCCATCTGGGTGGTCCGCTCCGAGCACATCGCCGCCTCCACGCGCGACGAGAAGGACCCCTTCTTCGCCCCCAGCGCCGACAAGGTCTACCGCCACCCGACCTTCTACGACATCCCCGACGACGTCCCCCACATCTAGGAGCAGGGCATGAGTGACGACCACGTCTACATGACCCTCGCCGAGGGACACGAGGACGACACCCGCTGGGCCTACGGCACCGGCTTCGAGGACCCGCTGCACGGCGTGGACACCACCGTGCCCGAGGGCGTCGACGCGGGTGAACTGGCCGCCCAGTGCGTGGCGCTCGCCGACGACGCCCTGGTCACGGCCCAGCGGCTCGCCGAGTGGGTCACCCGCGCCCCCGAGCTGGAGGAGGAGGTGGCGCTGGCCAACATCGGCCTCGACCTCCTCGGCCAGGCCCGCCTGCTCTACTCCCGCGCCGGCCAGACCGACGGCACCGGCCGCGACGAGGACGCCTACGCCTACTTCCGCGACGCGGACGACTTCCGCAACGTGCGCCTCGCCGAACTGCCGCGCGGCGACTTCGCGTTCGCCGTCGTACGGCTCCTGGTCCTCTCCGCCTGGCGGCTCGCGCACTTCGAGCGGCTGGTGTCCCACCCCGACCCGGTCCTCGCGGCGGTCGCGGCCAAGGGCGTCAAGGAACTGACCTACCACCGGCAGTACGCCGCCGAGTGGGCGGTGCGCCTCGGCGACGGCACGGACGAGTCCCACCGCCGGATGCGCGCCGCACTGGAGCAGGTCGCCCCCTACCTCGGGGAGCTGCACGCCGCGTACGACGTGCGCGACGAGCTGACCGGCGTCCTGCGCCAGGTCACCGAGGCGGCCGGACTGCCCATGCCCGTGTACCGGCCGCTGCCCGGCTCCGGCCGCGACGGCGAGCACACCGAGCACCTCGCGCCGCTGCTCGCCGAGCTCCAGAGCGTGGCCCGCGCCCACCCGGAGGCGACATGGTGACCACCCGGCCGGACACCCGGCACGCCCGGAGCGTCGCCGAGGCGGTGCCGGATCCCGAGCTGCCCATGCTGACCCTCGCCGACCTCGGTGTCCTGCGGGACGTGGAGACGACCGAGGACGGCACGGTGGTCGCGAGTCTGACCCCCACCTACTCCGGGTGCCCCGCCATGGCCGAGATGCGGGCGGACGTCGCCGCGCGGCTGCGGGCCGCGGGGTACGCCAGGGTGGAGATCCGCACGGTGCTCAGCCCGCCGTGGACCAGCGACTGGATCACCGAGTCGGGCCGCCGCAAGCTCGCCGAGCACGGCATCGCCCCGCCCGGCGCCGCGCCCCGCGGCCCGGTCCCGCTCGTGCTGTCGCCCACCCAGCGCACGGTGCCCTGCCCCCGGTGCGGGGCGGCGGACACCGAGGAGACCTCCCGTTTCGCCGCCACGTCCTGCAAGGCGCTGTGGCGCTGCCGGGCCTGCCGCGAACCGTTCGAGTACGTCAAGGAGATCTGATGGCCCCGA
>NZ_WWHX01000081.1 GCF_009862125.1 Streptomyces sp. SID5910 | reverse complement strand
GAGGGCGGCGGCCGGGCGGATACGGCCGGACGGGATCGGGCGGTGCGGGCGCTCCGCCGCGTCCTCGGCGCGGTCGGCCCAGTCGTTCAGGGCCATGCCGGCTTCGTACAGGCACAGGGAGGATCCGATGGCGAGCAGGGTGCGGGGCCCGGGGCGCGCGCCGGCCGCGGCGGCACCGGCCAGGGCGTCGCCGGGGACGGT
>NZ_WWHX01000780.1 GCF_009862125.1 Streptomyces sp. SID5910 | reverse complement strand
GGCGCCGCCGTACGGGGCGCGTCCGCGGGTCATATCCCGTGCGTCTGAAGCCATATTTCCAGCAGAGCCACTTGCCACAGGGCGTTCGCCCCACGCTTGGTGCGGTGTTCGCCGGGCGCCGCCAGGAGCTCGGCGAGGTACGACTCCCGGAACAGGCCGCGCCGCTTCGCCTCCGGGGTCGCGAGGGCTTCGCGGACCCGGTCAAGGACGGGCCCGGCCATGTGAGTGATCGCCGGCACCGGGAAGTACCCCTTCGGCCGGTCCACCACGTCCTGCGGCAGCAGTTTGCGGCCGGCCTCCTTCAGCACCCCCTTGCCGCCGTCGGCCAGCTTGAGTTCCGGCGGACAGGCCGCGGCCAGCTCCACCAGCTCGTGGTCCAGGAAGGGCACCCGGGCCTCCAGGCCCCAGTCCATGGTCATGTTGTCGACCCGTTTCACCGGGTCGTCCACCAGCATGACGTGCGTGTCCAGCCGCAGCGCCGCGTCCAGCGCGGTCTCCGCGCCCGGCACGGCCATGTGCTCGCGCACGAAGTCGCCGGAGACGTCCTCCGCCCGGAGCATGTCCGGCTGGAGCATCCGGGCGAGATCGGCGTGCGGCCGGTCGAAGTACGTCTCGGCGTACCGGGCGGGCTCGTCCTCACGGGCGACGGAGGCCAGGTCCGGGTACCAGTGGTAGCCGGCGAACACCTCGTCGGCGCCCTGCCCGCTCTGGACGACCTTCACCTCCTTCGACACCAGCTCGGACAGCAGATGGAACGCGACCACGTCATGGCTGATCATCGGCTCGCTCATCGCCGCGATCGCCCCGTCCAGGGCCGTCGACACCCGCTCGGAGGGGACCATCAGCCGATGGTGGTCGGTGGCGAACTCGCCGGCGACCAGCTCGGAGTACCGGAACTCGTTCCCCTCGTCGCCGCCCTCCGACTCGAAGCCCACGCTGAACGTCGCCAGGTCCCGCTGCCCCTCGTCGGAGAGCAGGGCCACGATCAGACTGGAGTCCAGACCGCCCGACAGCAGCACGCCCACGGGCACGTCGGCGACCATCCTGCGGCGCACGGCGGTGCGCAGCGCGTCCAGGACCGCGTCACGCCATTCGCTCGGGCTCATGTCCCGGTACTCGGGGCGGCGGGTGTACGACGGCTGCCAGTAGCGGTGGTCCCGCTCGGTGCCGTCCGGCTCGACCACGCGCACGGTGGCGGGCGGGAGCTTGCGCACCCCGGCCAGCACGGTGCGGGGCGCCGCCACGGTCGCGTGCCAGCTCAGGTACTGGTGGACGGCCGCCGGATCCAGCGAGGTGTCGACGTCCCCGCCGGCGAGGAGGGCCGGCAGCGACGAGGCGAACCGCAGCCGTGCGGGCGTCCGCGCCACGTACAGCGGTTTGATGCCGAGCCGGTCGCGGCCGAGGACCAGCCGGCCGGTGCGGTGCTCGACGACCGCGAAGGCGAACATGCCGTGGAAGCGCTCGACGCAGGCGGTGCCCCACTGCCGGTACGCCGCGAGGACGACCTCGGTGTCGGACGTCGACCGGAACCGGTGACCGAGACCCAGCAACTCCTCGCGCAGGTCCTGGTAGTTGTAGATGCAGCCGTTGAAGACGCCGGTCACCTCCCGCGCCGTGTCCGTCATCGGCTGCGCGCCCTGCTCGGACAGGTCGATGATCTTCAGCCGCTGATGGGCCAGCGCCACCGCGCCCCGCGACCAGAGCCCGTGACCGTCGGGTCCCCGTGGGGCCAGGCGGTCGCTGATGCGCCGTACGGCCGCCAGATCGGGCCGCCCGCCGTCGAAGCGGATCTCCCCGCTGAGGCCGCACATCACGCACCACCTCCCCGGTGCCCGTCGGCGGTCCGCGTCCGTGGCCTCCGCTCGGTCCCTTCCGTCGGGACCTGGGCCAGGCTGGTGGACATGGGTTCGTGTCTCCTTCCGGATGAGGGCGGCGCCGGGAATCCGTCCTGGCGGCGGGTCCGTCTCACACGTGCCCGGCCAGGCGCCGAGAACGCCGGCGGCTGCCCCGGCCGCCGCCCCGGGTCTCGGCGATCAGCAGGTCCGTGCAGGCCAGGAGGACGTCCCTCTCGGCGAGACGGCGCATGCGGCGGGCGGCGCTGCCGTCCGCCAGGGCCCGCTCCGCGAGCGCCCGTACGGTCTGCCAGTCGCCGTTGGCCATGAGCACCGGACGCACCTTGTCCAGCAGACCGTGGACGACGTGGGCCGCGGACGCCTCGTGACCCGTGCCCGGGTCGACGAGGCTCCCTTCGAGCCCGGACCTGGCCGCCCGCCAGGTGGCGGCACGCAGCCACTCGTGCCGGCCCCGGCAGCGGGGAGCGGCCGGGCTCTCCAGCCGCTGCCGCGCCTCGGTCACCAGGGCCCGGAAGAGCCCCGCGACGAGTACGACCGTCTCCGCACGCGGGCAGGAGTCGCAGATCCGCAGTTCGAGGGTCCGCTGATGGTCCGAGGGCCGGATGTCGTAGTAGATCATCCCCGGGTCGCTGATGACGCCCGAGCCGACGAGACTGCGCACGGCGGTGTCGTACGCGGCGGCGTCGACGAAGCAGCCGATCGGTCCCGCGGTGGGCCACCGCTGCCAGAGCATCGTGCGCCAGCTCGCGTAGCCGGTGTCGGCCCCCGCCCAGAACGGGGAACTCGCCGAGAGGGCGAGGAGCACGGGCAGCCAGGGCGACACCTCGCACATGATCCGCACCGCGGTGTCGCGGTCGGGGACGTCGACGTGGACGTGTGCCCCGCAGATCAGCTGCTCGTCGGCGACCATCCGGTACTCGTCGGCCATGCGGCGGTAGCGGACCCCGGGGGTGTGCGGCGTGTCCCCGGGGCGGCCCAGGGGGACCGTGCCCGCGGCCACGACGGCCAGCCCGTGTCGGCAGGCCGCCGCGTCCAGGGTCCGTCTGGTGCCGGTCAGGTCGTCGTACAGGCCGTCCAGGGACGTGTGCACCGCGCTGTTGGTCTCCACGGCCGCCTGCTGAAGCTCGGTCGTGAAGGTCTGCTCGGGGAGCCCTTCCAGTACCGCGTCGGCCCGTGCCGCGAGCAGACCCGTCTCCACCTGCACGAGATGGAACTCCTCTTCCACGCCGATGCGAACGGTCACGACGCCTCCTCGTGACGACGGACACCTCACCGCCGTCGGGAAGGGAACCGGCCGGTCCCTGGGTGACGGCGAGCTGTGCCCTCGGAGTTCCCACTCGCGCCACATCTAGACCACGGCGCTCGTCCGCGACGCGGGCCGCGCCGCGTGCCGGACCGTCCGCGAACGTCTGCGTTTCCGCATGTCAGGCCGGACACGACCCGGTTCACCCGGATGGGGGACACGCGTCCAATCCCGGGGAGCGCACCGGCTGACACAGTGGGCGCATGACTGTTTCCGACGGAGTTCCCCACGTGAACGGCGGCCGGCCCGGGGCCACCGAGAGCTCGACCGTGTCGCTGGACGACGGCGACATCCACGTGTGCCAGGACGGTGCCCCTGACGCCCCAGCCCTCCTGCTTCTCCACGGGTCCGCGTCCTCGACCCGCTCCTGGGAGCCGATGGTCCCGCTGCTGACCGGAGCGCACCGGGTCGTCCGGATCGACCTGCTCGGGCACGGCCGTTCGGCCAAACCGGCCGACAGCAGCTACGCGCTCCCGGACCAGGCCCGCCGGGTCGGCGCGGTGCTGGACCGGATCGGCGTCGAGCACGCCGTGGTCGTCGGTCACTCCAGCGGCGGCGCGGTCGCCACCGCCCTCGCGGAGCAGCGGCCCGACCTGGTGACCGCGCTCGTGCTCGTCAACACCGGACCCGGCCTGGACGCCCTGATCGCGACCGGGGCCGCCGCGACCGGCCCGACGCAGTGGCCGCCGACCGACGAGCAGCTCCGCGGATTCGCGAGCACCGGCTTCAGCCGCCCGGGCTACCGGATCCCGGACGAGCTCCTGGACGACCTGCGAGGCATGACCCCGCACACGCTCACCGCCTCGATGGGCGCCACCCACGCCTACCTGGAGCAGCGGACCCTGCCGGACCGGCTCGCGGGTCTGGGCAAGCCGCTCCTGGTGGTCTTCGGAGAGGACGACCGCAGGTGGCGGTCCTCGTCCGCCGACGACTACCGGGCCGTACCGGGCGCGAGGATCGAGCTGCTGCCCGGTCTCGGCCACTCGCCCCTGCTGGAGGACCCGCCGCGGACGGCCGCCCCGCTCCTCGCCTTCACCGCGCTCCACGCGGCACGGGCGCACTGAGCCGGAGGGCACTGGACCAGGGGGACGCCGGCCGCTAATCCGTAGCGGCCCGCCCTTCACCGTCCGCTGCGTCGCGGAGCCGGTCCGCGCGGCGCGTGAGGGTGTCGATGCGGGCGACCAGCTCCGCGTGGCCGCCCGCCAGGTGGTCGCGGGCGCCGGCCAGGGGCCCGATGAGTCCGGCGGCGTCGTCGTGGCCCAGGGCCAGCACGAGGGGGGTGCGGGCCTCGGCGGGCAGACCGGTGAGGGCGGCGACCTGTCCGGCGAGCTGACGCAGGTCGGCGGCGTTGCCGCGGGCCCAGGCGGAGACGGCGCGGTCGGCGGCGCGGCGGTCCCGCGTGGCCTGTACGCGTTGCTCGCCGGTGCTGCCGGGGGCCCCGGGACGCAGACGCAGATAGCGACGCTCGGCGGCCTGCCGGCTGGCGACGCCGAGGGGCTGGGCGAGGTCGGCCCAGCTGGCCCCCGCCTCACGTGCCGTCTCGATCAGTCCCGTCTCCCACCCCGCGAGCTGGGTGCGCACCTCACGCAGGAGCAGCAGCGCGGCGAGCGCCTGGTCGGAGCCGACCTCCGCGGCGCCGGACCGCTCCGCGGGCCGTGGTGCCTGGGCGTCGTGAACGGCCTCCTCGATCGCCGCCAGCGCTGCCTCGGCGGCGAGGAAGGAGGCGGGCGGGGAAGCGGCCTCCTGCGGGTCCGCGGCCATGGTCACCTCCACTCGGTCATGTCATCCACTGGATGACGGTCTCGCTTGTCATCGTTCCGATGACATGCTACAAGAAATGCAGAAGCCAGCGCATGAGCGATCTGCTCGAACTGGAGGTGTTTCCATGCTGATGCGCACCGACCCCATCCGTGACTTCGACCGGCTCACCCAGCAGCTGTTCGGCAGCACGTCCGGCACCTGGTCGCGTCCGACGGCGATGCCCATGGACGCCTACCGCGAGGGTGACGCCTACGTCATCGCCCTCGACCTGCCCGGTGTCGATCCGGACGCGATCGACATCGACGTCGAACGGAACATGCTGACCGTCCGGGCCGAACGCCGCCCCGTCACCAGGGCCGACGACGTGCAGATGGAGCTCTCGGAGCGGCCCCTGGGCGTCTTCTCCCGGCAGGTGATGCTGGCGGACACCCTCGACACCGAGCACATCGGCGCGGACTACGACGCGGGCGTGCTCACGCTGCGCATCCCGATCGCCGAGCGGGCCAAGCCGCGCAAGATCTCCATCGGCGGCGGCGCGCGGCGCAAGGAGATCTCCGGCTGAGGCGGAGCCCCGCCCCCGGCGGAGGATGGACGGCTTCCCCCGCGCCGTCCGTCCTCCGCCCGCGCGTCCGCACGGGCTTGCCCGGCGGAAGCAGAACCCGATGGCCATGCAGTGGAACAAGGAAGGCACTGTCACACCGATGCAGCTCAAGACGGCACCAGCGGCGACCACCACGGAACCGGCGATGTCGTACGTCCAGTTGGTCGAACAGGTCCGCTACCAGGGTGCGTACGCCACCCGTGAGAGAGCCGAGGACGTCGTCTCGGCGGTACTGGCCGCCCTCGGGCGTCGCATCACCGGCGAGGAGCGCGTCGAGCTGGCGGCCCGCCTCCCCCGGGAGGCGGCCCGGATCTTCGCCTCGCAGATCCCCGGCACCGACACGATGACCGGCTGGGCCTTCGTCAGGGACCTCGCCACCCGTACCGGGGGCACCCTGGCGACCACCCGCTGGGACGTCGGTTCCGTGCTGGGCGTCGTCGCCCGCCTCGCCGGCCCCGACCTGCTCGACCGCATCCTCGCCCAACTGCCGTCCGGCTATGCGATCCTCTTCGGCCGCGCGGAACTCACCCAGGCGGCCTGACGTGCCGTCAACAGGCGTGGCCGGCCTCAGTCCTGGCGGTATCCGCGCTGCACCACCACGTCGTCGACGAGCCGGGTGAAGGCGCGCACGGCCGCGCTGCGGTAGGCGTGGGCCCGGCTGAGAAGGGTGACCTCGCGCGGGGGCAGGGCCGGCCGGAGCGGCACGGGACGCAGATGAGGGTGGTCGTGGGTCACGGCGTCGGGCAGGACGGTCGCGAGCGGCGTGCGCTGGACGATCTCGATGAGCGCCTGGATGGAGTTGGCCTCCATGGCGATGCGAGGAGTGACCTGGTGCGCGGTGAAGTACGCGTCGATGTGGCCGCGCGTCGCGAAGTCGCCGCTGAGCAGCACCAGTTCCCGGTCCGTCAGCTCCTGGAGGTCCAGCGGCTCCCGCGGAGTGGCGTCACCGGGATCGGCGCGCACGACCAGGCCGAGGTTCTCGGTGTACAGGTCGGTGGCCTCCACACCCTGCTGGTGCGGGCCGGCGAAGGCGATCCCGAGGTCGATGTCGTCGGCGACCAGCGCGGACTCGATGGCGTCCTGCGTGGTCTCCCGGACGGTGAGGGTGATGCCCGGATGCCGGTCGTGGAGTTCCGCCGCGAGGGGGCCGATGAGGTACGCGGTGAAGGACGGCGTGGCCGCGAGCCTCAGACGGCCGCGGGAGAGGTCCTCGACGTCCTGGAGGGCGCGTTCCCCCGCGGCCAGGTCACGCAGGGCCCGCCGGGCGTGCTGGAAGTAGGTCCGGCCGGCGTCGGTGAGCCGCACGCTGCGCCCGGTGCGGTCCAGGAGCTGCACCCCGAGTGTCCGCTCCATCTGCCTGACCTGCTGGGACAGCGTCGGCTGGGAGATGTACAGCTCCTCCGCGGCCCGGGTGAAGCTGCCCTGGTCGGCGACGGCGAGCAGGTAGCGCAGATGACGCAGTTCGACGGACACGTCGCAAATATACGGGTGCGGGTGCCCGGGTTCAGCCGGCGGTGGGGGCGCCGACGACGCGCCGTTCGCCGCCGTTGCGGTCCTGCCAGAGCCGGTACACCTCGACCGCGGACTCGCTGGGCTCGTACCGCGTGGGCAGCCGCCGCTCGTCCCAGGGCTTGGCGAACTCGTCGTAGAACGTGTCGAGTTCGAAGTACTTGCGGTCGTCCACGTAGTGCGGCTCGTAGGCGTCCCGGGTGGTGAGGAAGACGACCTCGTCGGGCGAGCAGTAGTACAGCGCGCCCAGGCACATCGGGCAGGGCTGGGCGAGCACGTAGATCGTGGCGCCGACGAGGTGTTCGGTGCCGAGCCGGGTGCAGGCCTCCCGGATGGCGAGGATCTCGGCGTGCGCGGTCGGGTCGTCGGTCTGGGCGACCCGGTTCGGGCTCTCGGCGAGGATCTCGCCGTCCTTGACGACGACGGTCGCGAAGGGGCGGCCGCCCTCGGTGACGTTGCGGCGCGCGAGGTCGATGGTGCGTTGCACGAAGTCCATGTCAGCTCTCCTCTGCTGATGCTGATAGGGGGCGGCGGGCATCAGAAGGGCTTGAGCGGCAGGTACTTGCCGTCCAGCGTGATCACGGCACGCTCGCCGCCCTCGGGGTCGGCGACCTTCTTGACGTCCAGCTTGAAGTTGATCGCCGAGATGATGCCGTCGCCGAACTCCTCGTGCACCAGGGCCTTCAGCGTGGTGCCGTAGACCTGGAGCATCTCGTGGAAGCGGTAGATGGTCGGGTCGGTGGGGATGCCGCCGGGGATGGAACCGCGCGTGGGGATGGTCTGGAGCAGCAGCACCGCGTCCTCGTCCAGGCCCAGCAGCTCGCCGACCGCACGGGCGGCCGCCTCCGGCAGGGCGTGCTGGCCGAGGACGGCCGCGGTGGTGAAGGCCACCGACAGGCCGGACACGTCGGCGATCTGCTGCCAGGTGAGGTCCTTGCGGGTCTTGGCCTCGACGGCGGCCGCGGCCACGGCCTGACGGGCGGCGGGGTCGAACTGGGCGTGCGTCATGGTGTTCTCCTTCAGGTACGGACTCATGTACGGAAATGAGGGGGCTGTCCCGGGTCCGGGACCGGGGGAGGGGCGGGCGGCCGGGTGTCAGGCCGCGTCGGCGCCGCTGTGGCCGCTCGCGCCGAGGACGTCGACGCCGCCGGTGGCGATGTCGAAGACCCAGCCGTGCAGGCGGACGGAGCCTTCGGCCAGGGCCCTGGCCACGGAGGGGTGGGTGGCCAGGTTCGTCAGCTGGGCCAGCACGTTCGCGCGCACCAGGCTC
>NZ_WWHX01000779.1 GCF_009862125.1 Streptomyces sp. SID5910 | reverse complement strand
GCCGCCCGGCCTTCCACCGTCTGCGCGTCGCCGCCGTCCAGCGGCTGTGCGCGGACGCGGTGGCCGTCGGCTTCGACATCCCGGAGGAACTGGCCGGGGAGTTCGCGTTCGCGCCGGGGCAGTCGCTGACGCTGCGGCGCGAGATCGAGGGCCGCGACGAGCGCCGCTCCTACTCGATCTGCTCGCCGGCCGGTGCGGCGCCGCGCATCGGGGTCCGCGTGGTGCCGGGCGGCCTGTTCTCGCAGTGGCTCGTCAACGAGGTGCGGCCCGGTGACACGGTCGAGGTGATGGCCCCCACCGGTCTGTTCACCCCCGACCTCACCGCCCCCGGCCACCATGTGCTCATCGCGGCGGGCTCGGGCATCACCCCCATGCTGTCCATCGCCGAGTCGGTGCTGGCCGCCGACGACCGCTCCACCGTCACGCTGCTCTACGGCAACCGCCGCACCGACACCGTGATGTTCGCCGACGAACTGGCCGACCTGAAGGACCTGCACCCCGCCCGCTTCCAGCTCGCCCACGTGCTGTCCCGCGAGCCCCGGGAGGCCGAGGTGCTCTCCGGCCGCCTCGACGCCGAACGGCTCGCCGCGCTCGTCGACGCCCTGGTCGACGTGGAGAACGCCGACCACTGGTGGCTGTGCGGACCGCACGGCATGGTCCTCGACGCCCAGCGGGTCCTCACCGGCCTCGGCGTGCCCGCGGACCGCGTCCACCGCGAGCTGTTCTTCGCCGACGACGAGCCGGTGCGCGAGACGCGCCACGAGGAGGCCGGACCCGAGGGGCCGGTCAGCGAGGTCACCGTCACCCTGGACGGCCGGTCCACGACGGCCTCCCTGTCCCGGGAGCGGTCCCTCCTCGACGGCGCCCAGCAGACCCGGCCCGACCTGCCGTTCGCCTGCAAGGGCGGCGTCTGCGGCACCTGCCGCGCCCTGGTCACCGACGGCAAGGCCGACATGCGGCGCAACTACGCCCTGGAACCCGCCGAGGTCGACGCCGGCTACGTCCTGACCTGCCAGTCCTACCCGGCGTCCGACACGCTGACCGTCGACTACGACAGCTGACCCGGCGTCACCGCTGCCCGGCGCCCGGTCTCCTCCAGCACCGTCCGGATCACGTGCCGGGCGTTGCGGGCCATCGCGGGGTTGCTCTCCCGGTAGTAGGGCAGCGCGATCAGTGCCTGGGAGAGCGTCCGCCCCCGGCCGCGCCGCCAGGTAGCGTCGTCCACACCGAGCGCCTCGCGGAAGACCTCCCGCGCACCGGCCGGCAGCAGATTCCACGCCGGGAACAGATCGCAGGCCGGGTCGCCCGTGCCCGCGCAGCCGAAGTCGATGACGGAGGAGAGCCTGCCGTCCCGGATCAGCACATTGCCCGGCATCAGGTCGGCGTGCAGCCACACCGGCGCGTCACAGACGGGGGCGCGGAGCGCGTCGTCCCAGACGGCGGTCACGGCATCGCCGTCGACGCCCTCCTCGGGAATCCGGCGCAGCTCCTCGATCGCCGCCCGCGTCGACACGTCGAGCGAGGCGAGCGGACCCCCGCGGTACGCGGGCGGCGCTCCCGGCAGGGTGATGCCGCGCATCGCCGCCACGAACCCGGCCAGATCCCCGGCCAGGCCCACCGGATCGCTCAGCGCCCCCTCCTCGGGGACCTCCCCGGGCAGCCACCGGTACACCGACCAGGGCCACGGATAGCCCTCCGCCGGTTCCCCCGCCCCCACCACCTCGGGGACGGACGCGGGCAGCAGGGGCGCGAGGCGGGGCAGCCAGTGGCGCTCCGCCACCACGTCCGCGGCCCCGCCCTCTAGCAGCGGCAGCCGCACGACCAGCCGGTCTCCCAGCCGGTACATGGCGTTGACCGTGCCGCCGGACGGATACCGCCGCACCGGCAGGCCGGCCCACTCGGGGAACCGGCCCGCGACCAGCCGTCGTACGAGGTCGTCGTCGACGGGGTGCGTGCCGGGACGTGTCTGCCCTGAACTCATGGGCGCCATCCGATCCCTGGGGGCCGACGCGCGTCAAACGCTTTCCGCTCCGGCGGCCGGCGGGACGCTCAGACGCCGAACTCCGTGGGGGACAGGCCGAGCGCGGTGCACGCCTCCCGCACCGCGTGCTGCTCGGCCGGCTCGAAGACCCCGTCCGCGCCGGCGACGACGATGCCGGTCTGGACGACCGCCCGGGCCTCCGCGGGCTTCTTGGCGGCCTTGGCGATCACTTGCAGCGCCTCGGCCCTGCCCGCCTCGAAGTTGGCCAGGAGCCGGTCCACGTGCTGGTTGAACCGCTGACGGAGCTGGTCCGCGGGGAAGTTCTGCAGGACCTCGTTGGAGACGATCAGCTCCTCCACGCGCTGCCGCTCCGCCGGTTCGACCCGGCCGTCGGCCGCCGCCACCAGCGCGCACATGGCCATGCTCGCGTCCCGGTAGGCACCGCTCTTCAGCTCCGTCTTCACCGACGCCAGCTGGGACTTGAACAGCCCGATCAGCTGGGTCCTGGAGCCGCCGGAGGACGAGGAGCCCGGCCGGCCGAACGCCTGCTGCCCCTGTCCCTGCGCGTGCCCGCCCGTACCCCGCGAGCCCTGGGACTGCTGGAGCGTCCTGGCCTGGTCCTTGATCCGGTCCCACATCGCCACTCGTGCCACCTCGGCTTCTGCTGCGTGTCCGACTTGTCTGCGGTCGCGTCACATCGCGGTCCGTCAGGTTGAACGCTCCCGGGCCGGGGGCGGTTCCCGGATCGTAAAAGAAAAGCAAAGCGGCCTGGGGGACGCCCCGGTGTGCGTCTCCGGGGCGACTGCGTTAGAGTCTTCTCAGGTCGTCCAGTCACCACCCGGTGGATGTCCGTGCGTTGGTCGTCTAAGGCAAGACGTCCCGCTTCCTGCGGGGAAATGCAGGTGCAAGGCCTGCCCGGCGCTCCATCGAAACCCCCGTCCCTGGCCCCCAGGGACGGGGGTTTTCGCTTGCGCCGGCTCAGAAGGCGATCCCGGCGGCGACCGGCAGGTGGTCGCTCCCGGTGGCGGGCAGAGTGCGGATGTGACGGACCGTCGCCGAACGGGCCATGACCTGGTCGATCCTGGCGATCGGAAGCCCGGCCGGGAAACTGAACGCGAGCCCGCGTTCCGCGGTGTTCAGGCGGGCGGTCAGCGGGCCGAGTCCACGGTCGTCGACCGTGCCGTTCAGATCGCCCAGCACCAGCACCCTCTCCCGTCCCTCGGCGCCGACGGCCTCGCCCAGCAGGCGGGCGCTCTCGTCGCGCCACGACGACGCCAGCCCGGCCGCCCCCACACGCACCGACGGCAGGTGGGCGACGTACGCGACGACCTCCCCGTGCGGCGTGTGCACGACCGCCCGCAGCCCGCGGTTCCAGGGCTCCGTGATGCCGCGCGGCCTGATGTCCACCGGCCCGGTCTCCGACAGCGGATGCCTCGACCAGAGGCCGACGGTGCCCCGGACCGCGTGGTACGGGTAGCGGGCGGCGAGGCTCCTCTCGTACACCGGCAGCGCCTCCGGCACCAGTTCCTCCAGCGCGATGAGGTCGGGTCCGGCACCGGCCAGGGCGCGGGCCGTGCCGGCGGGGTCGGTGTTCTCGTCGCTGACGTTGTGCTGCACCACGACCAGGTCGTCACCGCCCGCCCGCGCCGCGGGCAGCAGCAGCCCGCCGAAGTGGTGCGTCCAGGCGGCGACCGGCAGCAGCACGGCCACCAGCGCGACGGCCGAACGGCGCAGCAGCGCCACGCCCAGCAGCACCACGACCACCAGGCCGAGCCACGGCAGGAAAGTCTCCAGCAGACTGCCCGCCCGCCCGACGGAGTTGGGCACCGCGCCGGGGAACGCCAGCAGCCCCGCCGTCAGCACCGCCGACGCGGCCACCACCCGGCCCCCCGACCAGGCCGGTACGCCCGTGGCGGCGAAGCGCGAGCGGCGGCCGGCCGAGAAGATCACGGCTTGCGGGCGAGGCCGCCGTGCTCACCGATGGGCTCGGGGGCGGGGGAGGACACGTCCGGACGCCACAGGGGGACCGACACGACGCCGGGCTCCACCAGCTCCAGACCGTCGAAGAACGCCGTGATCTCCTCCACGGTGCGCAGCACGTACGGCGCGGCGCCGCTCTCGTTGTAGGCGTCCTGCGCGTGCTCGAAGTCCGGGTCGACGCCCCGCGAACCGTCGTTGACGGACAGATAGCTGCCCGAGGGCAGCGCGGCCATCAGCCGGGTGACGACGGAGCGCGCCACGTCGTAGTCCGGGATGTGGCCCAGGATGTTGCTCAGGACCAGCGCGACGGGACGGGTGAGGTCGAGCGTGCCGGCCGCCGCGGCCACGATCCGGTCCGGGTCCAGCACGTCCGAGTCGATGTAGGCCGTCGCCCCCTCGGGCGTGGAGGTCAGCAGCGCCCGGGCGTGCGCCAGGACCATCGGATCGTTGTCGACGTAGACGATCCGGGCCTCCGGGGCGATCCGCTGGGCGACCTCGTGGGTGTTGTCCGCGGTGGGCAGGCCGGTGCCGACGTCCAGGAACTGGCGGATGCCCGCCTCGGCGACCAGATGGGTGATGTTGCGGCGCAGGAAGGCGCGGCTGCTGCGGGCGATGGTGACGATGCCGGGGAAGACGGCCGTGTAGGCGTCACCGGCCCGCTCGTCGACGGGGTAGTTGTCCTTGCCGCCCAGC
>NZ_WWHX01000778.1 GCF_009862125.1 Streptomyces sp. SID5910 | reverse complement strand
CGCCGGTACTCGTCGGCCCACGCCTCCACCGTGTCGGCGGCCCGGTCGAAGGCCTCCGGCCGGGCGAGGAAGTCCGCGTTGTGGCTGGTCATCAGCGCGGGTACGCCGTCCCCGGCCCGGCCCTGCCGGACGAGGAGCAGCGCCTGGCCCTGCACCGTGCGCGGCAGGCCGAGCCACCGCACCGGCTGCTGCACCGTCCGCACGCTGGCGATCTGCTGCCAGGCCACCGTGCGGGTGGTGAAGAACGCCACCTGGCGCACGCCCCGCGCGCTCACCCAGGCGCCCATGCGCAGCAGCCGCAGGGCGCAGGCGATCATGACGAGGGCGACGCCGAAGACCACGGCGGCCGAGGACGCAGAGTCCGTCACCGCGATGATGACCGCCGCGAACAGGACGAACGAGGCGAGCAGCAGCGTGAGCGCCGCCAGCCCCACCCGCCAGGGCCCCGGCCGGTAGGGCCGACGCCACTGGTCGCGGTCGTCGTAGGGCAGCGCGACGTCCTCGGCCGCGTCGAAGGCGCGGTCGGCCGTCAGGAAGGGCAGGGGCACGGCTGGTCCTCACTCGTTCCATGGCGTGTGCTGTGCCCGGTGAGGCTACCGACCTGTGTCTCCGGTCACCACCTTCGGGGCCCCGGATGGAGTCAGGACCGGCCGGATGCCGTCTCAGCGTCCTTCGGACGCCTGTGACTGCTGCTGCTGTGGTGAGGGCTGATCGGCCGACAACGCGGGCATCCCGATCAGCAGGGACCCGGCTATCCCGGCGACCACGGTGAGCCCCAGCAGCCAGCGCCCGGCCAACTGGCCGAAGGACGCCCGCTCGCGGGGCGGGGGAGTGACATTGCTGCGGAACCTGTCGGCTTCGGCGACGAAGGCGAACGGCACGGGTTCACGCCTGCGGATCATCGGAGGTGCGTCTCCCTTCAGGGATCAAGCGAATCGCTGTTACTCATACAGACGAACGAACGCCGTCGCAGGTGCCCAGTTTCACCGACTTCATCGCGGCACGGCACCGATCGCCCCATTCGGCGGGCCGTAGAGTGGCCTGGCCAAGCGACAAGATGGGAAGGCCCTCCACCCGTGACCGACACCCCCGCCGACGATTTCAAGATCGACCTCCGCAGCGACATCTCCGTCGAGCTGGTCAAGAGCAGCGCCACCGACTCGGACGTGCTGTTCGCCGCCCGCGTCTCGACCGTCGGGGAGCAGTCCCTGGTCGAGCTGAACAAGGACCCGGAGCGCTCCAAGGGCCTCATCAACTACCTCGTCCGGGACCGCCACGGCAGCCCGTTCGAGCACAACTCGATGACCTTCCTCATCAGCGCCCCGATCTTCGTCTTCCGCGAGTTCATGCGGCACCGCGTCGGCTGGTCCTACAACGAGGAGTCGGGCCGCTACCGGGAGCTCCAGCCGGTCTTCTACGTGCCGGGCACCGACCGCAAGCTGGTCCAGCAGGGCCGCCCCGGCAAGTACGTCTTCGTCGAGGGCACCGCCGAGCAGCACGAGCTGGTCAGCCGCTCGATGGAGGACTCCTACCGCCAGGCCTACCGGACGTACCAGGAGATGCTCGCCGCCGGCGTCGCCCGCGAGGTGGCCCGCGCGGTGCTCCCCGTCGGCCTGTACTCCTCGATGTACGCCACCTGCAACGCGCGCTCGCTGATGCACTTCCTCGGCCTGCGCACCCAGCACGAACTGGCGAAGGTGCCCTCCTTCCCGCAGCGGGAGATCGAGATGGTGGGCGAGAAGATGGAGCAGGAGTGGGCGCGGCTCATGCCGCTCACCCACGCCGCCTTCAATGCCAACGGTCGCGTGGCGCCGTAACGCCCCGAGCGCCGCTCGGGCACAGATGTGCGCATCAGCCGCCCGAAGTGTCCCGATTGCGGCGTTTGGAGAAGTTCATCTAGCCTGATCAAAGGGACCCGGCACTGCTTGAACCCCCGAGCAGGCAGTGCCGGGCTCCACCTTCGTGCCGATCTGCCGCCTCCCCCGAGGGCAGACCCCGCCCTGAGCAACGAGTAGCGTGTAACCCATGGCTCCGACCTCCACTCCGCAGACCCCCTTCGGGCGGGTCCTCACCGCCATGGTCACGCCCTTCGCGGCGGACGGCGCACTCGACCTCGACGGCGCGCAGCGGCTCGCCGCCCACCTGGTGGACGCAGGCAACGACGGCCTGATCATCAACGGCACCACCGGCGAGTCCCCCACCACCAGCGACGCGGAGAAAACGGACCTCGTACGAGCCGTCCTGGAGGCCGTCGGCGACCGCGCCCACGTCGTCGCCGGAGTCGGCACGAACAACACCCAGCACAGCATCGAGCTGGCCCGCGCCGCCGAGCGCGTCGGCGCCCACGGCCTCCTGCTCGTCACGCCGTACTACAACAAGCCCCCGCAGGAGGGCCTGTACCGCCACTTCACGGCCATCGCCGATGCCACCGAGCTGCCCGTCATGCTCTACGACATCCCCGGCCGCAGCGGCGTCCCGATCAACACCGAGACGCTCGTCCGCCTCGCGCAGCACCCGCGGATCATCGCCAACAAGGACGCCAAGGGCGACCTCGGCCGCGCGAGCTGGGCCATCGCGCGCTCCGGTCTCGCCTGGTACTCCGGCGACGACATGCTGAACCTCCCGCTGCTCTCGGTCGGCGCGGTCGGCTTCGTCTCGGTCGTCGGCCACGTCGTCACCCCCGAGCTGCGCGCCATGGTGGACGCCTTCGTCGCGGGAGACGTGCAGAAGGCACTGGAGATCCACCAGAAGCTGCTCCCGGTCTTCACCGGCATGTTCCGCACCCAGGGCGTCATGACCACCAAGGCCGCGCTCACCCTCCAGGGCCTGCCGGCGGGCCCCCTGCGGGCGCCCATGGTCGAGCTGACGGCGGAGGAAACCGAGCAGCTCAAGATCGATCTTGCTGCCGGCGGGGTACAGCTCTGACAACGGACTTAGCACCACCGCACCGCCAGGTGCCACAACGGCTTCACAACTGAATACGCGGGCCACCGGTGCCCGCATCCCACCAAGACAACTGCTTATGCACGAACGTCACGCGCGCCACGTGCCCACCGGTACGTGGCGCGTGTGGTTGAGGAGAGTCTTTTGAGTCATCCGCACCCTGAACTGCGCCGTCCCCCGGCGCTCCCCGCAGGCGGCCTCCGGGTCACCCCGCTGGGAGGCCTCGGCGAGATCGGCCGCAACATGACGGTCTTCGAGTACGGCGGCCGCCTGCTGATCGTCGACTGCGGAGTGCTCTTCCCCGAGGAGGAGCAGCCCGGAATCGACCTGATCCTGCCGGACTTCACGTCCATCCGTGACCGCCTCGACGACATCGAGGGCATCGTCCTCACGCACGGCCACGAGGACCACATCGGCGGCGTCCCCTTCCTCCTGCGCGAGAAGCCGGACATCCCGCTGATCGGCTCCAAGCTGACCCTCGCCCTGATCGAGGCCAAGCTCCAGGAGCACCGCATCCGTCCGTACACCCTGGAGGTGGAGGAGGGGAACCGCGAGCGCATCGGCCCGTTCGACTGCGAGTTCGTCGCGGTCAACCACTCGATCCCGGACGCGCTGGCCGTCGCCATCCGCACCCCGGCGGGCATGGTCGTCCACACCGGCGACTTCAAGATGGACCAGCTCCCGCTGGACGGCCGGCTCACGGACCTGCACGCCTTCGCGCGGCTGAGCGAGGAGGGCATCGACCTGCTCCTCGCCGACTCGACGAACGCCGAGGTCCCGGGCTTCGTCCCGCCCGAGCGCGACATCTCCAACGTCCTGCGCCAGGTCTTCGCCGGTGCGCGCAAGCGCATCATCGTGGCGAGCTTCGCCAGCCACGTCCACCGCATCCAGCAGATCCTGGACGCCGCGTACGAGTACGGCCGCCGGGTCGCGTTCGTCGGCCGCTCCATGGTCCGCAACATGGGCATCGCCAGAGACCTCGGCTATCTGAAGGTTCCGCCGGGCCTGGTCGTGGACGTCAAGACCCTCGACGACCTGCCGGACAGCGAAGTGGTCCTGGTCTGCACGGGCTCCCAGGGCGAACCAATGGCGGCCCTGTCCCGCATGGCCAACCGGGACCACCAGATCCGCATCGTCGAGGGCGACACGGTGATCCTGGCGTCGTCCCTCATCCCGGGCAACGAGAACGCGGTCTACCGCGTGATCAACGGCCTGACCCGCTGGGGCGCCAACGTCGTCCACAAGGGCAACGCCAAGGTGCACGTCTCGGGCCACGCGTCCGCCGGCGAGCTCCTGTACTTCTACAACATCTGCCGGCCGAAGAACCTGATGCCGGTCCACGGCGAATGGCGCCACCTGCGGGCCAACGCCGAGCTGGGCGCCCTCACCGGCGTCCCGCACGACCGCATCGTCATCGCCGAGGACGGAGTCGTCGTCGACCTCGTCGAGGGCAAGGCGAAGATCTCCGGCAAGGTCCAGGCGGGATACGTCTACGTCGACGGCCTCTCCGTCGGCGACGTCGGCGAGCCGGCCCTCAAGGACCGCAAGATCCTCGGCGACGAGGGCATCATCTCGGTCTTCGTCGTCATCGACTCGTCCACCGGCAAGATCACCGGAGGCCCGCACGTCCAGGCGCGCGGCTCGGGCATCGAGGACGCGGCCTTCACCGACGTCCTGCCCCGGATCGTGGAGGCGCTGGAACGCTCGGCGCAGGACGGGGTCGTCGAGCCCCACCAGCTCCAGCAGCTGGTGCGCAGGACCCTCGGCAAGTGGGTGTCGGACAAGTACCGACGTCGGCCGATGATCCTCCCTGTGGTCGTGGAGGTCTGACGGTCCGTCGGACCCACGACCGCGTGAACGAGGAGCGGGGCGCCACGATTTGCATCGGGGCGCCCCGCTCCAGTACGTTTACATCTCCGCTCGGACGGGCACCCGATCACTTCGTGGTTCGGAGCCGCCCCGGAGGGCGGGAAATCCGACTCAGAATCTCTGATAAAGTCGGAACCGCCGGAAAGGGAAACGCGAAAGCGGGAACCTGGAAAGCACCGAGGAAATCGGATCGGAAAAGGATCTGATAGAGTCGGAAACGCAAGACCGAAGGGAAAAGCC
>NZ_WWHX01000777.1 GCF_009862125.1 Streptomyces sp. SID5910 | reverse complement strand
AACCTTGCCAAGGTTGAGGTCGCGAGTTCGAGCCTCGTCGTCCGCTCGGGAATCAGACCCCGGTCCTCCACGGACCGGGGTCTTTTCGTGCGCCCGGGCGCGAGTGACCGGGCCGCCGTCTGACATTTGTCATGCCGAGCGATGACGGCCCGCACTGACGCAGGGCCCGGCGGACCGGGATGCTCGGAGCATGCGAGCAAACGGACACGAACACGTGATTGAGGTCACCGACCTGCGGCGTGTGTACGGGGGCGGGTTCGAGGCGGTGCGCGGGATCGACTTCTCCGTGCGCCGCGGCGAGATCTTCGCGCTGCTGGGCACCAACGGGGCCGGCAAGACCTCGACGGTCGAACTCCTCGAAGGCCTCGCCGCACCGGCCGGCGGCCGGGTGCGCGTCCTCGGGCACGACCCGTACACCGAGCGCGCCGCCGTACGCCCCCGCACCGGGGTCATGCTCCAGGAGGGCGGCTTCCCGTCCGAGCTGACCGTCGCCGAGACCGCGCGGATGTGGGCGGGCTGTGTGAGCGGGGCCCGGCCCGAGGCGGAGGTGCTGGCGCTGGTCGGGCTGTCCGGCAAGACGGGCACCCGCGTCAAGCAGCTCTCCGGGGGCGAGCGGCGCCGCCTCGACCTGGCGCTCGCGCTGCTCGGCGAACCCGAGGTGCTGTTCCTCGACGAGCCCACCACCGGACTGGACGCCGAAGGCCGCCGCGGCACCTGGGAGTTGGTGCGCACCCTGCGCGACGCGGGGACGACGGTACTGCTGACCACGCACTACCTGGAGGAGGCCGAGGACCTCGCCGACCGGCTCGCCATCCTGCACGAGGGCCGCATCGCCGCCACCGGCACCCCGGCCGAGGTGACCGCCACCGAGCCCTCCCGGATCTCCTTCGAGCTGCCCGAGGGCTACCTCCCGGGCGATCTGCCGCCGCTCGGCGAGCTGGGCGTGAGCGGCCACGAGACCGACGGCCGGCTCGTCCGGCTGCGCACCCACGAGTTGCAGCGCGCCGCCACCGGCCTGCTGGTGTGGGCCGACCGGGCCGGGGTGGAACTGCGCCGCCTGGACGTCCGGTCGGCATCCCTGGAGGAGGCGTTCCTCGGGATCGCGAAGGAGGCGTCCGCGAGGACGTCCGGGGCCACGACGACGAAGGAGTACGCGGCATGAGCGCCACGGACACGAAGGCACCCGCGCCGCGCGCCGGGAGGTCGCCGGCCACCACGCCCGCGAGCCGGATGACCGCCCTCGCCCGCGCCGAACTCACCCTGCTGCGACGGAACAAGGGCACCGTCTTCGCCGCGATGTTCGTGCCGCTGGTGCTGCCGTTCAGCGTGTACTCGGCGTCCAAGGAGATGGACCTCGGCGAGGCCGGACTGACCACCGGCACGCTCGTGCTGCCCGCTGCGATCGGCTTCTCCCTGCTCTTCGCCGTCTACTCCGCCCTCGTCGGCGTCTTCGTCGTCCGCCGCGAGGAACTCGTCCTCAAGCGGCTGCGCACGGGAGAGCTGCGGGACGCGGAGATCCTCGCCGGGTCCGCGATGCCCGCCGTCCTCAGCGGACTCGTGCAGAGCCTGCTGCTCGCGGCCGGCTGCTTCGCCCTGCTGGACCTGCCCGCACCGCCCGCACCCCACCTCGCCGTCGTCGGCCTGCTGCTGGGCCTGGTGATGTGCGCCGCGCTCGCCGCGGTCACCGCGAGCTTCACCCGCACCGGCGAGAGCGCCCAGGTCACCCCGCTCCCGCTGACCTTCGTCGCGATGTTCGGCTCCGGGCTGTTCATCCCGCTGGAGCTGCTGCCCGACCGGCTGGCCTCCGTCTGCGAGCTGCTGCCGCTGACGCCCGTCGTCACGCTGGTGCGCGGCGGCTGGACCGGCGACCTGTCGGCGTCCGGGACCCTGGGTGCCCTCGCCACGGCGGTGGCCTGGACGGTGGTCGCGGTGTTTGCTGTACGGCGGTGGTTCCGCTGGGAACCGCGACGCTGACGGACGGACGGGTCGGGCGGACACGGACCGGGGAGAGCGGGGTGAGCGGGGAGATGCGCAGGCCGCAGCGCTGGTGGCGGGGCAAGAGCACGCCGGCGAAGGTGGAGACGTACACACGGTGGTCGTTCCACTTCTTCGGGGTCATCGAGTTCCTCGTGCTGGGGGTGCCGGGCTTCGCCCAGATCGGGCCGCGGCTCGCGGCCGGGCTGTCCCTGCTGGTCGCCGCACACGCCGCGCTCTGCATGCTGGTCGCCTCGCGCGCCCTGGACTGGACGCGCGGGCGGAGTCCACAGCCCGTCCGGCTGCTGTGGACGCTCGCCGGGCTCACCGCGGTGATCGCCGTCGGCGCGATCGGTCTCGCCGAGCGCGGACCGGGCGGACCGGACGCTGAAGCCACGGCGTGGGGGGTCTTCGGGGGCGTGCTGTGCTTCGGCGCCGGCATGATCACGCTCGGCGTGCACAACCGGCGCCGGGTGGTCTCCGTCGTCAGCGGCTTCGCGTTCGGTGCCGGGGCCGTGTCCTTCCCGCTGGGCCGGCCGGGCCTCGAATCGCTCATGACGGCGTGCTTCGTGCTGCTCGGCGGCGGGTTCCTCGCCTTCACCTCGGTCTTCTCCGTCTGGCTGCTCAACGCGGTCTACCAGCTCGACGAGGCCAGGGAGACCCGGGCCCGGCTCGCCGTCGCCGAGGAACGGCTGCGGTTCGGCCGCGACCTGCACGACGTGATGGGGCGGAACCTGGCCGTGATCGCCCTCAAGAGCGAGCTGGCCGTACAGCTGTCCCGGCGCGGGCGGCCCGAGGCGGTGGAGCAGATGATCGAGGTGCAGCGCATCGCGCAGGAGTCCCAGCGGGAGGTCCGCGACGTCGTCCGCGGCTACCGGGAGGCCGACCTGGAGGCCGAACTCGCCGGTGCCCGGGGCGTGCTGGGAGCGGCCGGCATCGACTGCGAGGTGCGCGGCGACCCGGCCGGGCTGCCCGCCGAGGTGCAGTCGGCGCTCGGCTGGGTGGTGCGGGAGGCGACGACGAACGTGCTGCGGCACGGGGACGCGGGGACGTGTGCCGTGGTGGTGCGGCTGTCGGAGGGGCGTGTGGTGCTGACGGTGGAGAACGACGGGGTGCCGGAGACGGCGGGTACGCCCGCGGGCGCCGGTGCCTCCGACGGGTCCGGGCTCGCCGGGCTGCGGGAGCGGCTGGCCGCCGTGGACGGCACGCTGGAGGCCGGGCCCGCGGGCGGGGGCGTGTTCCGGCTCACGGCCGAGGTGCCGCTGCCCCTGGCCGCCGGCGCGGTGCTGGAGGTCGCGTCGTGACGGCCGTACGCGTTCTGCTCGCCGACGACGAGCACCTGATCCGCGGTGCGCTGGCCGCGCTGCTCTCGCTGGAGGACGACCTGATGGTGGTCGCCGAGGCGGCGACCGGCCCGGAGGCCCTGGCGATGGCACGGGCGCACGCGCCGGACGTGGCCGTCCTGGACCTCCAGATGCCCGGCGCGGACGGTGTGAAGGTCGCCACATCCCTGCGCACCGAACTGCCCGGCTGCAAGGTGCTGATCGTGACCAGTCACGGGCGGCCCGGACATCTCAAGCGGGCCCTCGCGGCCGGTGTGCGCGGATTCGTCCCCAAGACCGTCAGCGCCCAGCGGCTCGCCGAGCTGATCCGCACCGTCCATGCCGGAAACCGCTACGTCGACCCGGAGTTGGCCGCGGACGCGATCTCCGCCGGGGACTCGCCGCTGACCGCGCGGGAGGCCGAACTGCTGGAGTACGCGGCCGACGGGGCGCCCGTCGCGGAGATCGCCGAGCGGGCCGCGCTCGCCGAGGGGACCGTGCGGAACTACCTGTCGTCGGCCGCCGCGAAGCTCGGCGCGGAGAACCGGCACGCGACGGTGCGGCTCGCACGGGAGCGGGGTTGGGTATAGTTGCTCACGCACCACGGCGGAAGTCGCGGCGCAGGCGAACGTAGCTCAGTTGGTAGAGCGCAACCTTGCCAAGGTTGAGGTCGCGAGTTCGAACCTCGTCGTTCGCTCCACAGGAGGAAGCCCCCGGTCCAGGCCGGGGGCTTCTTCGTGTCTCCGCGTGCTACCAGCGCACGCCCGTCAGGCGCTCGTACGCCTCGACGTACTTGGCGCGGGTCGCGTCCACGACCTGCTGCGGCAGCGCCGGCGGCGGCTGCTCGCTCTTGCGGTCCCAGCCGGACTCCGCCGAGGTCAGCCAGTCCCGCACGAACTGCTTGTCGTACGACGCCTGCGCGCGGCCCGGCTGCCACTGGTCGGCCGGCCAGAAGCGGGAGGAGTCCGGGGTGAGGACCTCGTCGGCCAGGACCAGGTCCTCACCCTCGAAGCCGAACTCGAACTTGGTGTCGGCCAGGATGATGCCGCGCTCGCGGGCGATGTCCCGGGCGCGCGAGTAGACGGCCAGGGTGGCCTGGCGCAGGCGGGCCGCGGTGTCGGCGCCGGTCTGGCGGGCGACCTCCTCGTAGGAGACGTTCTCGTCGTGCTCGCCGACCTCGGCCTTGGTGGCCGGGGTGAAGATCGGGGCGGGCAGCTCCGAGCCGTCGACGAGGCCCTCGGGGAGGGCGAGGCCGCAGACGGTGCGGGTCTGGTCGTACTCGGCGAGGCCGGAGCCGGTGAGGTAGCCGCGGGCCACGCACTCCACGGGGACCATGCGCAGCGACTTGCAGATCAGGGTGCGGCCCTGCCAGTCGGCGGGGGCGCCCTCGGGCAGCGCGGTGCTCAGGACGTGGTTCGGGACGAGGTCGGCGAGCTGGTCGAACCACCACAGGGAGAGCTGGGTGAGCACCCGGCCCTTGTCGGGGATCTCGGTGGGCAGCACCCAGTCGTAGGCGGACATGCGGTCGCTGGCGACCATCACGAGGTCGCCCGCCTCGTTCCGGTACAGGTCGCGCACCTTGCCGGTGTGCAGATGCACCAGGCCCGGAACCTCAAGCGGCTCGGGCTTTTCGACGAATCCGGACACGGTTCCTCCCCGTGGTTCTGTCCAAGTACGTCGATTCTCCCGTACGCGGTGGTCGATCTCCCTGCGGGGTGGCCGTAGGGCCTGGTCAGTCGCGTTTGCAGATGCGGTCCAGGAGGTTGGCGGTGGCCCGCTGGACCCGCGGGTCGACGTGGCCGGGGCGGTCCAGGGCCGGGGACCAGGCGAACGTCCCGGACGCGAACACCCAGGCCCCCGACGGCGCCCGGTACAGGGAGGTCTCCTGGTGGCGCCGGGCGCCGTGGACGTCGGTGTACGGGGAGTGGGCGAGGAGGACGCGCTCGTCGTGCGCGGGGAGCGGGGTGCGCGGGAAGTAGCGGTCGGCCTCGCCGGCGACCAGGTCCTCGATCTCGTCGCCCTCCTGGGCGCCGGTGGCCTCCCAGAGCCAGTGGCCGGCGTTGCGGACGATCATCGGGTGCGGTTCGGGGACGCGGCCGGCGTACTGGATGCCGAGGAGCTGCTGTTCGGCGCGGTCGATCTCCCGCCACAGTGCCGGGCGGCCGGGGCCCTGGCGTTTGCGGCAGGTCAGCAGGCGGTCGGGGGCGCCGGAGGGGGAGGGGGCCAGCTCCACCTGCCAGTACATGGTGTTGGCGGAGAGGAAGACCAGGGACGTGCCGTGCTCGCGGGCCTTCTCGGTGGTGCGGCGCATGGCCGTGGACCAGTACTCGTCGTGGCCGGGGAAGACCAGGCCCCGGTAGCGGGTCGGGTCGACGCGGCCGGAGTGCAGGTCGCGGGCGTCGGCGTAGGCGACGTCGTAGCCGTAGCGCTCGGCGAAGCGGATGAAGTCGTAGGCGTGGCCGACGTGCAGGGGCAGGCCCGCGCCGGCGTACGGCCGGTCGAAGGAGACGGTCGTCGCGGCGTCGTCCTCGCCGAGCAGCCGTCCCTCCTCGTCCCAGGCGTGGTACAGGCTGGCGCCGGTGTGCCCGTCCTCGGGATACAGGTTGTACGCCTGCCACGTGATGTCCGGCAGGAGCAGCAGCAGGTCGGCCGGGTGGTCGTCGCGGACCGTGAAGGGGACGTGGGAGCGGTAGCCGTCGGCGGTGGTGAGGACGGCGACGTACGCGCCGATGTTCCAGTACGACGGGATCTGGAGCCGCCAGGACAGCCACCAGTGGTGGCAGGAGACCGTGCGGTCGGCGGTGAGCGGCGGGGGCTGGACGATGCCGGACAGGCGGGGGCTGGTGGTGATCTTGGCGGCGCCGTCTCCGCCGTAGTGGCCGATCCGGTAGACGTCGACGCTGAACTGCTGCGGCGGGTCGACGGTGATGTGGAAGTCGATGGCCTCGCCGGGGGCGGCGGCTCCCGTGGCGGTGAAGCCCTTGATCTGGCGGCGGACGTCGTCGGCGGCGCGGGGGCCGCCGGTGGTGGAGCGGCGCTCGGGGCTCCGCCGGCCCGCTCCGGTGGCGGACGGGTCCGGCTCCGGGTCCACGTACCAGGGGACGACCTGGCCGGTGTCGCTGAAGTAGGTCTCGCCGCCGCGCAGCCAGGGCACGGGTCCCTGGCCGAAGGGATCCGTCACGGCGTGCGCGAGTGCTCCCGACTCCCAGCGGCGGATGTGTTCGGGCCCCATGGGACCGCCCCCTCCCTCGTGCCCCCGTGGTCGTGCGTATGACGCCTGCCTTTGCCATGTGCGCGATCGGTCCCAGCACATCACATGTGGCGCTCGTGCTGTCACTGTTCGTCGCGAAGTGACCGAAAGTGGAGTCGAAGCGTCCGGTACCGGGGACCCACGGCCTCAGACCAGGCGTACGGGCTTCTCCGCGCGTATGCCGAGCTCGGCCAGCCAGGCGCGCAGGGGGGCCGGGTCGCCGGTCTCTACGAGGCTGCGGACGCGGGGGGCCAGGTCGGCGGCGCGGACGCCGTTGACCAGGAGGGACGGGCCGTCGAGCCAGTCGAGGCCGGGCGCGGCTCCTGCGGTGTCCATCGCGGCGCAGCACACCATCGCGGTGATGTGGTCGGTGAGGACCTCGCGGCCGGTGCGCGGCGGCTGGAGCGGGAGGAGGGGCAGCGCGCGGTCGTCCCAGAGGGCGCTGTCGGGGCCGGCCTGCTCCGCGGCCGCCCCTGACGCGGGGGATCCGGCCTCCTCGCGGGCCAGCTGCGCACTGAGCCCGGCGGCCAGGGCGGCGCCCCGGGGGGTGGTGTCGGCGAGGTCGTCGTCATCGTCGTCGCCGGGGGTGGAGGC
>NZ_WWHX01000776.1 GCF_009862125.1 Streptomyces sp. SID5910 | reverse complement strand
TGCATCGATCCCACGATGGCCGACGGCTGGCTGGGACTGCACGCGCTGCGCGTCGACACCACCACCGCGCTGCTGCGGATGTTCCGCCATCGGGACCGCTTCGGCGAACAGCGCGCCCGGCACCGCCGGACGCTCAACTCCTGGTACTGGCTGGGCTGGTGGGTCCAGCCCGTGCTGGAGAGCCCGCGCGACCTGCTGCTCGCCCACGCCTCGCACTGGCTCGACGGCCGCCACGTCCCGGAGCTGGACCGGGCCCTCGCCGGGCTGCCGCCGGTGGACACCGACGCCCAGGTCCGCTTCCTGCACGCCTGCCGCGCCTACCTCGTCAAGGACTGGGAACAGCTCGTCCGGCACACCGATCCGCTGCTCGGCGACCCCCTGCTCGGCATCGAGGCGGGCCTGTTCAGCGGCATGGCCCGGGTACGGCTGGAGATGTACGGGCAGGCCGAGCCGCTGCTGTCGGCCGCGCTGATGCGGTGCCGCAGCGAGCAGCCGCAGCGCAAGGAGCTGCGCTACTGGCTGGCGCGGGCCCACGAGGGCACGGGCCGCAGTGCCGCCGCCCTGCCCCTGTACCGGGCCGTGCACCGCGTCGACCCGGCCTTCATGGACACCTCGGCCCGGCTGGCGGCGATCGCCGAGAGCGACGGCTACGACGACGCGGCCGACCTCGCGGGACTCGCCCCGGCCTGCGCCGGACCGGACGGTGTCGACGCGGCCGACGGCCTCGACCCGCTCTTCGGCACCGAGGAACGCGACCTGAAACTCTCCGACCCCGGGCCGCCGGCGTCCGGCGCGCTGCCCTCGCTGACCGGGCCGCCGGTGCGCAGCCGGGACGGCTTACCGGATCCGTCGCTGCCCGCCGGGCCCACGGATCCCGCGTTACTGGAGGAGGCGCTCGCCGAGCTGGAGCGCATGGTGGGTCTGGAACCGGTGAAACGGCAGGTCAAGGCCCTGTCCGCGCAGCTCAACATGGCGCGGCTGCGGGCCGGGCAGGGGCTGCCGGTCCAGCCGCCCAAGCGGCACTTCGTCTTCTCCGGCCCCTCGGGCACCGGCAAGACCACCGTGGCCCGCATCCTGGGCCGCGTCTTCTACGCCCTCGGCCTGCTCGGCGGCGACCATCTCGTCGAGGCGCAGCGGGCCGACCTGGTCGGCGAGTATCTGGGCCAGACGGCCGTGAAGGCCAACGAGCTGATCGACTCCGCGCTCGGCGGCGTGCTGTTCGTCGACGAGGCGTACTCGCTGTCCAACTCGGGGTACGGCAAGGGCGACGCCTACGGGGACGAGGCGTTGCAGGTGCTGCTGAAGCGGGCCGAGGACAACCGTGACCACCTGGTGGTGATACTCGCCGGGTACCCGGAGGGCATGGACCGGCTGCTGGCCGCCAACCCCGGGCTGTCGTCCCGGTTCACCACCCGGGTGGACTTCCCGTCGTACCGGCCGCTGGAGCTGACCTCCATCGGGGAGGTGCTCGCGGCGGAGAACGGGGACGGGTGGGACGAGGAGGCGCTCGACGAGCTGCGGTCGATCGCCGGGCACGTGGTCGATCAGGGGTGGATCGACGAGTTGGGGAACGGGCGGTTTCTGCGGACGCTGTACGAGAAGAGCTGTGCGTATCGGGATCTGCGGTTGTCGGGGTACAGCGGGGTGTTGACTCGGGATGATCTGGCGACGTTGCGGTTGCCGGATCTGATGCAGGCGTATGGGGAGGTGTTGTCGGGGCGGGGGCCGGCGGATGCGGCGGGGATGTAGGCGTGCCTGGGGCGTTGTGAGGTGCCCTAGGGGGGCGGCCTCGGGTGGGTGTGCGCTCGCCCCGCTGTGGGGGTGCCGCTGCGCCCACCCGTGCCGCCCCAGCGGCACTGCTGCCCGCAGCTACGGCGGCTGCCCGCGGCTACGACGGCTGCCCGCAGCTGCGACGGTTGCGGCTGCGGGCGGTCGCTGTGGCTACGCCGGTACCTCCTCGGGGGTTTCGGTTGTTCTTTGTTCCGTTACCGTCACCTCTCGGTGGGCCGGGTCGCGGACCTCGCCGACCAGGAGTTCGAGGACGTCCTCCAGGGCGACCAGGCCCAGGATCCTGCCGGACGCGTCGGCCACCTGGGCCAGGTGGGTCGCGGCGCGGCGCATGACGGTGAGGGCGTCGTCGAGCGGGAGTTCCGGGCGGAGCGTCGTCATCGGGCGCCACAGCTGCTGCGGCACCGCACGGTCGGAGTCCTCCACGTCGAGGACGTCCTTGACGTGCAGGTATCCCATGAAGGCACCCGTGTCCGCCGCGACCGGGAAGCGGGAGTACCCGGTGCGGGCGGTGAGGGCGACGATCTCGCCCGGCGTGACCGCGGGGCTGACCGTCACCAGGGACTCGCGCCCGAGGAGCACGTCGGTCACCGGGCGGGAGCCCAGTTCCAGGGCGTCCTCCAGGCGCTCCTGCTCCTCCGGGTCGAGCAGTCCGGCCTGGCCGGCGTCCTCGACCAGCCGGTTGAGCTGCTCGCTGGTGAAGACGGCCTCGATCTCGTCCTTGGGCTCGACGCGGAAGAGCCGCAGGATGCCCTGGGCGCAGGCGCCGAGCGCGAGGGTGATCGGCTTGCAGAGGCGGGCGAAGGCGACCAGGCCGGGGCTCAGCCACAGGGCGGCCTTCTCGGGGGCGGCCATCGCGAGGTTCTTCGGGACCATCTCGCCGATGACGAGGTGGCAGAAGACGACGGCGGCCAGCGCGATGACGTAGCCGAGCGGGTGGATCATGCCGTGCGGCAGGTGGACCCACGCGAATACCGGCTCCAGCAGATGGGCGACGGTCGGCTCGGCGACCGCGCCGAGGGTCAGCGAGCAGACGGTGATGCCGAACTGGGCGGCGGCCATCATCTGCGGCAGCCGCTCCAGCCCGTACAGCACCTGTCGGGCGCGGGCGGTGCCGAGCGGTTCGATCTGGCTGCGGCGCACGGAGACGAGCGCGAACTCGGCGCCGACGAAGAAGCCGTTGGCGAGCACGAGCAGGGCGGCGAACAGGAGTTGCAGAACGCTCATCGGACGGCCTCCAGTACCGAGACGGGGGCCGTGCGCACCAGGCGTATCCGTTCGGCGCGGTAGTGGCCGACCTGGCGGACCGAGAGCCGCCAGCCGGGCAGTTCCGCGCGGTCGCCGACGGCCGGGATGCGGCCGAGCAAGTCGGCCACCAGGCCGGCCACCGTCTCGTACGGGCCCTCGGGCGTCTCCAGGCCGATGCGGCGCAGGGCGTCGACCCGGCAGCTGCCGTCGACGTCCCAGGCGGGGCGGCCGTCCTCGGGCGGGGCGGGGGCGAGTTCGGGCACGTCCAGGCCGTCGTGCTCGTCGCGGACCTCGCCGACGATCTCCTCGACGATGTCCTCCAGGGTGACGACGCCGGCGGTGCCGCCGTACTCGTCGACGACGACCGCGATGGGCTGCTCGCTGCGCAGGCGGGTGAGCAGCGGCCGTACCGGCAAGGTCTCGGGGACGAGCAGGGCGGGGCGGGCGATGCGGCCGGCGGGGGTGCGCAGCCGTTCGTGCACGGGGACCGCGAGGGCGTCCTTGAGGTGGACCATGCCGACGATCTCGTCGATCTTCTCCCGGTAGACGGGGAAGCGGGACAGGCCGGTGGCGCGGGTCAGGTTGACCACGTCCTCGGCGGTCGCCGAGGCCTGAAGGGCGCTGACCTTCACGCGGGGGGTCATGACGTGCTGTGCGGTCAGTTCGCCCAGGGACAGGGTGCGGACAAAGAGTTCCGCGGTGTCCTGTTCCAGGGCGCCGGCCCGGGCGGAGTGCCGGGCCAGGGACACCAGTTCGCCGGGGGTGCGGGCGGAGGCCAGCTCCTCGGCCGGTTCGATGCCGAGCACGCGCACGAGCCGGTTGGCGACGGTGTTCAGCGCGGAGATCACGGGCCGGAAGAGCCGCGCGAAGACGTGCTGCGGGCCGGCGACGAAGCGCGCGACGTGCAGCGGCTTGGACACCGCCCAGTTCTTGGGCACGAGCTCGCCGATCACCATCTGCACGGCCGAGGCCAGCAGCATGCCGACGACCACCGACACCCCGGACACGGCGCCGTCGGGGACGCCGATCGCGGTGAACGGGCCGTCCAGGAGCGCGGCGAGGGCCGGTTCGGCGAGCATGCCGACGACGAGGGAGGTGATGGTGATGCCGAGCTGGGTGCCGGAGAGCTGGAAGGACAGCTCCTTGAGGGACTCGACGACCCGGCGGGCACGTCGGTCGCCGTCGGCGGCGGCCTGTTCGGCGTCCGGGCGTTCGACCGTGACGAGGCCGAACTCGGCCGCGACGAAGAAGCCGTTGGCCAGGATCAGCAGGAACGCGGCTGCCAGGAGCAGCAGGGGGGTGGTCATGATGCCGCCGCCTGTGGGATGTCACGACAGGGGGCGGCGCAGGTACTGCAGGACGATCCGTCCATCGCCGGAGGGAGTCACTCCTCGGGTAGCAGGAACCCCCGCGCACCGGGCGGAGCGACAGGGGCGGAGCCGCGACGACCGCGTCTCCGTTCCCAGATTAATCACGAAAAGGGGGTGTGCGGCAGGGTGGGCGCCGCCGAGCCGGTCCCCCGGTTGCTCCCGAGGGGGCGTCCCGGGGCGTTCGCGGTCAGTCGCGCGGTGCCTCGGGGCCGGCGGCGGAGCGGGCCTCCACCAGGGCGCGCAGGGCACGGGCGTCGGCGATGGCACGCTGCTTGGCGATGCCCGGCTGGATGCCGAGCGCGGGCAGGCTGGTGCCGTCGCTGAGGTCGAGAAAGACCCACGGGTCGCCGGCGCGGAGATTGACCCGGAGGATCTCGGCCCACTCCAGGCGCCGCCTGTTCGTCAGGTTGACGACGGTGACGCCCGAGTCGTCGGCGACGACCTTGGGCCGGGACAGCAGCATCAGGACGCCGGCCAGGAAGAGCGCCGTCAGCAGGAAGCTGAGGCGCTCTCCGGGGTGGAGGCCGTTCAGCAGCATGCCGACGGCCGAGACGGTCACGACGGTGGCCACCGCGAGGCCGACGAGAACGGCACGGGTGCGGCCCGGCCGGAAGGTGACGGGCAGGGCGGGCAGGTCCGGTCCGGCGCCCGACGAAGCGTCCGACATGGTGTGTGTGCTCCGGGGTCAGAGACGGCAGGCGTGGATGGCCGTGGTCAGGATGGCCCGGGCGCCGATCTCGTACAGGTCGTCCATGATCCGCTGGGCCTCCTTGGAGGGGACCATCGCGCGGACGGCGACCCAGCCCTCGTTGTGCAGCGGGGAGACCGTCGGGGACTCCAGGCCGGGGGTGAGGGCGACGGCCTTCTCCAGCTGCTCGACGCGGCAGTCGTAGTCCATCATCACGTAGGTCCGGGCGACCAGGACGCCCTGGAGGCGGCGCAGGAACTGCTGGACCTTGGGTTCCTCGGCGTCGGCGCCGGTACGGCGGATGACGACGGCCTCGGACTTCATGATGGGCTCGCCGAAGACCTCGAGACCGGCGTTGCGCAGCGAGGTGCCGGTCTCGACGACGTCGGCGATGACCTCGGCGACGCCCAGTTCGATGGCGGTCTCGACGGCGCCGTCGAGGTGGACGACGGAGGCGTCGACGCCGTTCTCGGCGAGGTGGCCTGCGACGATGCCCTCGTAGGAGGTGGCGACCGTCCTGCCCTTGAGGTCCTCGATGCCGTGCGCGGTGCCCGGCTTGGCGGCGAAGCGGAAGGTGGAGCGGGCGAAGCCGAGCGGGAGGATCTCCTCCGCGTCGGCGCCGGAGTCGATCAGCAGGTCACGGCCGGTGATGCCGATGTCGAGCTTGCCGGAGGAGACGTAGATCGCGATGTCGCGGGGGCGGAGGTAGAAGAACTCCACCTCGTTCACCGGGTCGACGATGCGCAGTTCCTTGGACTCGCGGCGCTGCTGGTAGCCGGCCTCATGCAGCATCTCCCCCGCGGGGCCTGACAGGGAACCCTTGTTGGGGACGGCGATGCGCAGCATGAGGTCGGCTTCCTTTGTGTGAAGGGGTGAGAGAAAAAGGGGGGGTCGGGCTCTACAGGTGGGCGTAGACGTCGTCCAGGGAGATCCCGCGGGCGACCATCATCACCTGGACGTGGTACAGCAGCTGGGAGATCTCCTCGGCCGCGGCGTCCTTGCCCTCGTACTCGGCGGCCATCCAGACCTCGGCGGCCTCCTCGACGACCTTCTTGCCGATGGCATGGACGCCCTTGTCCACCAGTTCGGCGGTGCGGGAGGTGGCGGGGTCGCCGGTGGCGGCCTTGTGCTGGAGCTCGGTGAAGAGCTCCTCGAAAGTCTTCTTGGACATGGTGCCGACCACTCTACGGGTTGTGCCGGCCGGCCTAACGCCAGGGCTCGGATACGGAACGGAGCGTAGCCGCCGTGGCGACGGCCGCGGTGACCGCCTCGTGGCCCTTGTCCTCGTTGGAGCCCTCGATGCCGGCCCGGTCCAGGGCCTGCTCCTCGGTGTCGCAGGTGAGGACGCCGAAGCCGACGGGGACGCCGGTGTCGACGGAGACCTGGACCAGGCCCTGGGTGACGCCCTGGCACACGTAGTCGAAGTGGGGGGTGCCGCCGCGGATGACGACGCCGAGGGCGACGATCGCGTCGTAGCCGCGGCCCGCGAGGACCTTGGCGACGACCGGGAGCTCGAAGCTGCCGGGGACCCTGAGGAGGGTCGGCTCGTCGATCCCCAGCTCGTGCAGGGCGCGCAGGGCGCCGTCCACCAGTCCGTCCATCACCTTGTCGTGCCACAGCGACGCGATGACGGCGACCCTGAGGTCCCCGACGTTGCGTACGGACAGTTCCGGTGCACCCTTGCCGCTCACGTGTCTCCTAAGGTCCCTTGCTTACTGATTGCCGCAGGTGGACACGGGTGTCGTGTCCAGCCAGGGCAGGTCGTGTCCCATCCGGTCCCGCTTGGTGCGCAGGTAGCGGAGGTTGTGCTCGCCGGCCTGGACGGGCATCGGCTCGCGGCCGGCGACGCGGATGCCGTGCCGTTCGAGGGCGTCGGACTTGTCGGGGTTGTTGGTCATCAGCCGTACGGTGCGCACGCCGAGGTCGGTGAGGATCTGGGCGCCGGCGCCGTAGTCGCGGGCGTCGGCGGGCAGGCCGAGTTCCAGGTTGGCGTCCAGGGTGTCGCGGCCGCGCTCCTGGAGTTCGTAGGCGCGCAGCTTGGACATCAGGCCGATGCCGCGTCCCTCGTGGCCGCGCAGGTAGACGACGACTCCCCTGCCCTCGGCCTGGATGCGGTCCAGGGAGGCGTCGAGCTGGGGGCCGCAGTCGCAGCGCTGGGAGCCGAAGACGTCGCCGGTGAGGCACTCGGAGTGGATGCGGACGAGGACGTCCTCGCCGTCGCCGATCTCGCCGTGGACGAGGGCGACGTGCTCGACGCCGTCGACGGTGGAGCGGTAGCCGTACGCCGTGAACTCGCCGTGCCGGGTGGGCAGGTGGACCTCGGCCTCGCGGCGGACGGTGGGTTCGGCGCTGCGGCGGTAGGCGATCAGGTCCTCGATGGAGATGATCGTCAGGCCGTGCTTGCGGGCGAACGGGATCAGCTCGGGCAGCCGCAGCATGCGGCCGTCCTCGCCGGCGATCTCCACGATGGCGCCGGCCGGCCGCAGTCCCGCGAGGCGGGCGAGGTCGACGGCGGCCTCGGTGTGGCCGTTGCGGACGAGGACGCCGCCGGTGCGGGCGCGCAGCGGGAAGATGTGGCCGGGCCGGACCAGGTCGGTGGGCTCGGCGGTGCCGCTCGCCAGGAGCCGGAGCGTGGTGGCGCGGTCGGAGGCCGAGATGCCGGTGCTGACGCCGTGGGCGGCGGTGGCGTCCACGGAGACCGTGAAGGCGGTCTTCATGGACTCGGTGTTGTCGTCGACCATCTGCGGCAGGCGCAGCCGGTCGAGTTCGTCGCCCTCCATGGGGGCGCAGATCAGGCCGCGGCACTCGCTCATCATGAAGGCGACGATCTCCTCGGTCGCCTTCTCGGCGGCGATGACGAGGTCGCCCTCGTTCTCGCGGTTCTCGTCGTCGACGACCACGACCGGGCGGCCCGCCGCGATGTCGGCGACGGCCTGCTCGACGGGGTCGAGGGCGAGGTCCTCGGGGCCGTCGGGGCTGTAGAGGATGGGTGCCGTGCTCATGCGGGCGCTCCTTCCGGGAGGGGGCGGGCCGCGTTGCGCGAGCGCAGCCACCAGTCGCGCAGGCCCCACAGGACGAGCGCGCCGTAGAGGACGTAGACGAAGCCGGAGAAGGCGAAGCCGTTGGCGAAGTTCAGCGGGACGCCGACCAGGTCGACCAGCAGCCAGGCGAACCAGAACTCGACCATGCCGCGGGCCTGGGCGTACATGGCGACGACGGTGCCGACGAAGATGTACGCGTCCGGCCAGGGGTCCCAGGACAGGGTCGGGTAGGCGGTGAAGAGGGCGCCCACCGCGAGGGTGCCGACGGCGGCCGCGGCGACCAGCGCACCGCGTTCGCGCCAGGTGGCGAAGCGGACGGCGACGGAGCCGTCCTGGCTCTGCCGCCGGCCGCGGTTCCACTGCCAGAAGCCCCAGGCGGCGACGACCATGACCACGATCTGCTTGCCGGCGCTGCCGGAGAGGTGGGCGGTGGCGAAGGCCGTGAAGAGGATGAGCCCGGAGACGAACTGTACGGGCCAGGTCCAGATGGAGCGCCGCCAGCCGAGGGCGAGACCGAGCAGACCGATCACGTTGCCGATCATGTCCGACCACTTGATGTGCTGGTCGAAGAGCGTGAAGGCCTCGGAGTTGAGCCAGTTCACCGGGTGCCCCCCTGGGTGCCGAGCAGCCGCTCGACGTACTTGGCGATGACGTCGACTTCGAGGTTGACCGGGTCGCCGGGCTGCTTGAGGCCGAGCGTGGTCAGGGCGAGGGTGGTGGGGATGAGGCTGACGGTGAAGAAGTCGGGGCCGGCGTCGACGACGGTGAGGCTGATGCCGTCGACGGTGATGGAGCCCTTCTCCACGACGTAGCGCGCGAGGTCGGCGGGCAGGGAGATCTTCACGAGCTCCCAGTGCTCGGAGGGCTTGCGCTCCAGGATCTCGCCGGTGCCGTCGACGTGGCCCTGCACGATGTGGCCGCCGAGGCGGGCGCCGACGGCGGTGGGGCGCTCCAGGTTGACGCGGGAGCCGACGGCGAGGGCGCCGAGGCTGGAGCGGTTCAGGGTCTCGGCCATCACGTCGGCGGTGAACTCGTCGCCGTCGTGGTCGACGACGGTGAGGCAGACGCCGTTGACGGCGATGGAGTCGCCGTGCCGCGCCCCTTCGGTGACCACGGGGCCGCGCAGGCGGAAGCGACAGGCGTCGTCGAGGGTCTCGACAGCGGTGATCTCGCCCAGCTCTTCGACGATTCCGGTGAACACTTCCCGGGTCCTCCTGCCTCTTCGGGCACGGACTCCGGGGCTGTCGACGAACGACAGAAGGGACGAGCGAGGACACCGGGGGCGACGCCGGACGGGGCCCGCCCGTGACGGACGAGCCCAGAGATCGGCGGCGCGCACGAATGCCCGCCCGCCGCGCACTGCCTCCCATCCGGACTTTAACCGTCGGTCCAGGAATTTCACCTGGTCAACCGGCCGCTGGAAGCGACCGGGTCGCGGACTGTAACCGCCGGTTCGGACTTTCACCGACCCCGGAGTGCGCTGCTTCTGGTACAGGGCCAGTGTGCCACGACCGACACGCACTCATACCGACGGAGAGTGTGGGCTGGCTCACAGAGCGCGCCGACGGGTTGCGCCGGACCGCCGCGCCCGCCCCCGCGCACGCCCAACTGCTGCGCGGCGGAGCCCTTTTGAGATTGGTCCATACCTATTGACTCACTGGTCTAGTCCTCTCTAGGGTCTGCGCAACTTCCGTGGAGAGGAACCGACTGTGCCTTCCCCCTCACGCTTCAGAGTCCGCCACCGGGCGAGACCGGCCCTGCTCGCCGCTGCCGCCGCCGTCGGCGGCCTGCTGCTCGCCGGACTCCCGGCGACCGTCTCGCACGCCGCCGACCAGGAGACCTGTCGCCCCGACGGGCTCTACCGGACACCCGGAGTCGACGTCCCCTACTGCTCGGTCTACGACGCCGAGGGCCGGGAGAAGATGGGCGCCGACCATCCGCGGCGGGTGATCGGCTACTTCACGGGCTGGCGCACCGGCAAGGACGCCAAGCCCGCCTACCTGGCCTCCGACATCCCGTGGGACAAGGTCACGCACATCAACTACGCCTTCGCGCACGTCGACGGCGCCAACAAGCTCTCCGTCGGCTCGGACGGCGCGACGAACCCGGCGACCGGGATGACGTGGCCGGGCGTGAGCGGGGCCGAGATGGACCCGGACCTGCCCTACAAGGGCCACTTCAACCTGCTGAACAAGTTCAAGAAGCAGCATCCGAACGTCAAGACGATGATCTCGGTGGGCGGCTGGGCCGAGACCGGCGGCTACTTCGGCGACGACGGCACGCGCGTCGACTCGGGCGGCTTCTACTCGATGGCCACCCACGCCGACGGCTCCGTCAACCAGGGCGGCATCGACACCTTCGCGGACTCGGCGGTCGGCTTCGTGCGGAAGTACGGCTTCAACGGCGTCGACATCGACTACGAGTACCCGACGACGATGAAGGACGCGGGCAACCCGCTCGACTGGTCCCTCTCCAACGGCCGCCGGGCCGGGCTGGTCAAGGGCTACGCGGCGCTGATGAAGACGCTGCGCGAGAAGCTCGACCGCGCCGGCGCCGCGGACGGCAGGCACTACCTCCTCTCCGTCGCCGCGCCGTCCTCCGGGTACCTGCTGCGCGGCATGGAGACCTTCCAGGTCCAGAAGTACCTGGACTACGTCAACATCATGTCGTACGACCTGCACGGCGCCTGGAACGAGTACGTCGGCCCGAACGCCTCGCTCTTCGACGACGGCAAGGACGCCGAACTCGCCTCCGCGGGCGTGTACTCCACCTCCCAGTACGGCGGCATCGGCTACCTCAACACCGACTGGGCGTACCACTACTTCCGCGGCTCGATGCCCGCCGGGCGCATCAACATCGGGCTGCCGTACTACACGCGGGGCTTCAAGAACGTCACCGGCGGCACGGACGGCCTGTGGGGCAGGGCGGCGGCCGTGAACTGCCCGGCCGGCTCCGGACTGACCAAGTGCGGTGACGGCGCGGTCGGCATCGACAATCTGTGGCACGACCTGGACACCGCCGGCAAGGAGTCGCCCGCCGGGTCCAACCCGATGTGGCACGCCAAGAACCTGGAGAAGGGCGTCGTCGGCGACTACGTGACGGACTACGGCTTCCCCGCGGACACGAAGCTGACCGGCACCTACGCCCGCAAGTACGACGCCACGCTGGTCGCGCCCTGGCTGTGGAACGCGGAGAAGAAGGTCTTCCTGTCCACCGAGGACGAGCAGTCGGTGCAGGCCAAGGCGGACTACGTCGTGGACCGCGGCATCGGCGGCACGATGGTCTGGGAGCTCGCGGGCGACTACGCCTGGAACGCGGGCAAGGGGCAGTACGAGCCCGGCTCGACCCTGACCAGCACGATGTACGACACCTTCAAGTCGGCCGCGCCGTACGGGGCGAAGCGGTCCACGGTCGCCCTGCCGGCCGAGGCGCTGGACGTCGACGTGGAGTTCGGGCAGTTCCCGCTAGGCGACTCCAACTACCCGATCGGCCCGAAGCTGAAGATCACCAACAACTCGGGCACGACGCTGCCCGGCGGCACGGAGTTCCAGTTCGACTACGGCACCTCCGCGCCCGGCAACGCCAAAGACCAGTCCGGCTGGGGCACCACGGTGATCCGCAGCGACCACACCGGCTCCAACGCCGGCGGGCTGAAGGGCGACCACCACCGCGTCTCGCTGAAGCTGCCGGCCTGGCAGTCGCTGGCGCCGGGCGCCTCCACCACCGTGGACTTCGTGTACTACCTGCCGGTGTCGACGCCGTCGAACTGGACGGTGAC
The DNA here is from genome assembly GCF_009862125.1 of Streptomyces sp. SID5910. Taxonomy (GTDB): domain Bacteria; phylum Actinomycetota; class Actinomycetes; order Streptomycetales; family Streptomycetaceae; genus Streptomyces. The sequence continues at coordinate 51 of NZ_WWHX01000776.1, read as the reverse complement.
CTTCGGCGGGAAGTCGTACGCCCTGGCCGGTGACCTGGCCCGGGGAACCAA
>NZ_WWHX01000775.1 GCF_009862125.1 Streptomyces sp. SID5910 | reverse complement strand
TGACGAAGCCGCTGCCCTTCTTCAGGGCCGTGTGCGCGCCGAACGTGCCGCCGGCCAGGTTGAAGACGGCCATCACCGCGGCCAGTTGCCACAGCACCGCGCCCTGCCAGGCGAAGGTGGCGAGGGCGCCCGCGTTGGTGCAGCAGTTGACGATCTTGGCGGTGGCGGAGGCCGTCACCAGGTCCAGGTGCAGCAGGGCGGTGAGCGCCAGGACCAGGAAGGTGCCGGTGCCGGGGCCGATCAGGCCGTCGTAGAAGCCGATGCCGAGGCCCGCGAGGCCGATCGCGGCGAGGATCCGGCGCCGGGTGGCCGGGCCGGGGGCCGGGGCGGTGCCGAAGGCGGGGCGCAGGATCACGAAGGCCGCGACGGCGAGCAGCACCACCATGATCACCGGCTTGAGCACCTCGGTGCTCATCCCGGCGGCGAAGAAGGCCCCGCCGGAGGACCCCGCGAGGGCCGCCAGGCCGATCCGCACGGCCAGGCGGACGTCCACCGGGGCCTTGCGGGCGTACGTCACCGCCGCGCCGGTCGTACCGACGATGGCAACCGCCTTGTTGGTGCCCAGGGCGTGCGCGGCCGGCGTCCCGGCGGGCAGGCCGAGCAGCAGCGCCGGCAGCAGCAGGAGCCCGCCGCCACCGACCACGGCGTCGATCCACCCGGCCGCGAAGGCGGCGAGGCAGAGGAGAACGACCGTGGTCAGCGCTATGTCGGGCATGATCGCGACCCTATGGACGAGATGGATGTGCCGTCCATCGAGATGAGGTACTTCTGAGGTACCCGCGCGGGCCCAGGCACCCTCACGACCGGCCCCTCACACCCCTCCCCCGCCCCCGCTGAGCGCAGCGTTCCCCGTGGGAAACAGCCGGGATGCCGTCGGGTAACACCCGCGCCGCAGGCTCGTCGGCATGACCTCGAACGCGCGTGTGGTGGTGATCGGCGCCGGGCTCGCGGGTGTGACGCTCGCCCGGCGCCTCGGTGAGCTCGGCACGCCCGCGCTGCTGGTCGGCGACGAGGAGCACCGCCCGTACAACCGGGTGCTGCTCGCGGAGGTGCTGGCCGGGCGGTTCGGCCCCGAGGTGACCGCCCTGCCGGCGCCCGCGGCGCTGATCCGCGCCCGGGTCACCGGCATCGACCGGGCCGGGCGGACGGTGCGCTGCGCCGACGGCTCGGTGATCGCCTACGGCACCCTGGTCCTGGCCACCGGCTCCAACGCCGTGCTCCCGCCGCTGCGCGGCCTGTTCACCCCGGGCCGCCGGCTGCCCGAGGGCGTGCACGCGTTCCGCACGATGGACGACTGCCTGGGCCTGTCCAAGGCGGTACGGCCGGGGGTGCGGGCCGTCGTCGTCGGCGGCGGGCTGCTCGGCGTCTCCGCCGCCCGCGCCCTGGCCGTGCGCGGCGCGCAGGTCGTCCTCGCCCAGCAGGCCGAGCGGCTGATGGAACGCCAGCTCGACCCGGCCGCCTCCGCGCTCGTCCGGCGCCACCTGGAGGACCTCGGGGTCGAGGTGCACACCGAGTGCCGGGTGCGGGACGTGCGGAGCGTCGGCGGGGCGGTGCGCTCGGTGGAGATGGCCGACGGGTACGCGCTCGGCGCCGACGTCGTCGTCCTCGCCTGCGGGGTCCGCCCGCGGGTGGGCCTGGCGCGGGACGCGGGCCTGGCGGTCCGCACCGGCGTCCTGGTCGACGACGAGCTGCGCACCGGCGACCCGCACATCCACGCGATCGGCGACTGCGCCGAGCACGCCGGACGCGTGTACGGGCTGGCCGCGCCCGCCCTGGAACAGGCCGGCGCGCTGGCCGGGCTGCTCGCCGGGGACGGCACCGTCGCCCGCTACACCGGCACCCGCTCCCTGACCCGGCTCACCCTCACCGGGCCGGACAGCCCCTTCGACCTCGCCGCGTTCGGCGAGACCGACCCCCGCCCCGGCGACGACGTCGTGCAGCTCGCCGACGCCACCCGGGGCACGTACCGCAAGGTCGTCGTCCGCGACGACCGGCTGGTCGGCGGGGTCCTGGTCGGCGAACTCGGCACCGTCGGCGCGCTGGCGCGCGCCTGGGAGGGAGCAGAGCCGCTCCCCTCCGACGGCGGCCCCCTGCTCCACCTGCTCACCAACGACGGAGGCTCCTGATGAACGCCACCCCGGGGCCCACCCCCACCCTCGTGCTCGTCGGCCACGGCATGGTCGGCCAGCGCTTCCTGGAGGCGCTCGCCGAGCGCGGGCTGACCGCCACGCACCGCGTGGTCGTGCTGTGCGAGGAGCCGCGCCCCGCCTACGACCGCGTCCAGCTCACCTCGTACTTCGCGGGCACGTCCCCCGAGGACCTGTCGATGACCGACATGGCCTTCATCGAGGAGCACGGCATCGAGCTGCACCTCGGCGACCCGGCCGAGACGATCGACCGCGAGGCCCGCCGGGTGACCGCCCGCTCCGGCCTCGCCGTCGACTACGACGTCCTGGTCCTGGCCACCGGCTCCTACCCCTTCGTCCCGCCGGTCCCCGGCAAGGACGCCGAGGGCTGCTTCGTCTACCGGACCATCGAGGACCTCCTCGCCATCGAGGCGTACGCGAAGAACGCGACGACCGGTGCCGTGGTGGGCGGCGGGCTGCTCGGACTTGAGGCGGCGGGTGCGCTCAAGGGCCTCGGACTCACCTCGCACATCGTGGAGTTCGCGCCCCGCCTGATGCCGGTCCAGGTGGACGAGGGCGGCGGCGCCGCGCTGCTGCGCACCATCGAGGGGATGGGCCTGTCCGTCCACACGGGCGTCGGCACGCAGGAGGTCGTGGTCGGCGCGGACGGCGCGGTCACCGGCATGAAGCTGTCCGACGGCTCCGAACTCGCCACCGACCTGGTCGTGTTCAGCGCCGGTGTCCGCCCCCGCGACCAGCTCGCCCGCGACTGCGGACTGGCGGTCGGCGAGCGCGGCGGCGTCAGCGTGGACGAGCGGTGCCGCAGCGTCACCGACGAGCGGGTGTTCGCGATCGGCGAGTGCGCGCTCGCCGCCGACGGCCGGGTGTACGGGCTGGTGGCGCCGGGCTACGAGCAGGCGGAGACGGCCGCCGCGACCATCGCCGCCGACGAGGCGTCCTTCACCGGCGCCGACCTGTCCACCAAGCTCAAGCTGCTCGGCGTGGACGTGGCCTCCTTCGGCGACGCCCACGGCACCACCGAGGACTGCCTCGACGTCGTCTACTCCGACTCCCGCGCCGGCCTCTACAAGAAGCTGGTCGTCGGCCGCGACGGCACGCTGCTCGGCGGCATCCTGGTCGGCGACGCGGAGGCCTACGGCACCCTGCGCGCCTTCACCGGCTCGGTCCCGCCGGTCTCCCCCGAGTCCCTGGTGCTGCCCGCCGGCGCAGGCGCCCCGGCCCAGCTCGGCCCGGCCGCGCTGCCCGACGACGCGGTGATCTGCTCCTGCCACAACGTCACCAAGGGCACCATCCGCGGCGCGGTGACCGAGCACTCCTGCACGACCGTGCCCGAGGTGAAGAAGTGCACCAAGGCCGGCACCGGCTGCGGCTCCTGCGTCAAGGTGCTCGGCCAGCTCGTCACCGCCGAGCTGGAGGCGAGCGGCGTCGAGGTCGACAAGGGCCTGTGCGGCTGCTTCGCGCAGACCCGCGAGGAGCTGTACGAGATCGTCCTCGCCCTGCGGATCACCTCCTACCGGGAGCTGCTCGACCGGTACGGCCGCGAGGAGGCCCGGGGCGGTGAGGGCTGCGAGGTCTGCAAGCCGGCGGTCGGCTCGGTCATCGCCTCGCTGGCCGCCGTGATCGGCGCGAGCGGCTACGTCCTGGAGGGCGAGCAGGCGGCCCTCCAGGACACCAACGACCACTTCCTCGCCAACCTCCAGCGCAACGGCTCCTACTCCGTCGTCCCGCGCATCCCCGGCGGTGAGATCGCGCCGGAGAAGCTCATCGTCATCGGCGAGATCGCCCGCGACTTCGGGCTCTACACGAAGATCACCGGCGGCCAGCGCATCGACATGTTCGGCGCCCGCGTCGAGCAACTGCCGGTCATCTGGGCGCGGTTGGTCGACGCCGGGTTCGAGTCCGGGCACGCGTACGGCAAGTCGCTGCGCACGGTGAAGTCCTGCGTGGGGCAGACCTGGTGCCGGTACGGCGTCCAGGACTCCGTGCGCATGGCGATCGACCTGGAGCTGCGCTACCGGGGGCTCAGGTCCCCGCACAAGCTCAAGTCGGCGGTCTCCGGATGCGCCCGCGAGTGCGCCGAGGCCCAGTCGAAGGACTTCGGCGTCATCGCCACCTCCAACGGCTGGAACCTCTACGTCGGCGGCAACGGCGGCGCCACCCCGCGCCACGCGGACCTCCTCGCGCAGGACCTCTCCGACGCCGAACTGGTCCGCCTCATCGACCGGTTCCTGATGTTCTACATCCGCACCGCCGACAAGCTGGAGCGCACCTCCACCTGGCTGGAGCGGATCCCCGGCGGCCTGGACCACGTCCGGGACGTGGTCGTCCACGACTCCCTCGGCATCTGCGACGAGCTGGAGTCCCTGATGCGGGCGCACGTGTCCCACTACCGCGACGAGTGGGCCGAGACCATCAACGACCCCGAGAAGCTGGCCCGGTTCGTGTCCTTCGTGAACGCGCCCGACGCCCCCGACCCGGTCGTCGGCTTCGTGCCCGAGCGCGACCAGATGAAGCCCGACCTGCCGCTGCTGAGCATCGGCGTGCGGCGCCCCTCGGAAGACGACGTCCTGGAAGGAAGCACCCGGCGATGACCCTGGCACCCGAGACCCCGGCACCCCAGACCCCCGCACCCCAGACCCCCGCACCCGGGACGACCGGCCCGAAGGTCCGGCTGAGGCTGACGGACGACTGGTTCGCGGCCTGCGACCTCGGCGCCCTGCTCCCCGGCCGCGGCGTGGCCGCCCTGCTGCCGGACGGCGGGCAGGTGGCCCTCTTCCGCGACCGCGGCGGCGAGCTGTACGCCATCGACAACCGCGACCCGTTCACCGGCGCGGCCGTCCTCTCCCGCGGCCTGACCGGCAGCCACCGGGGCCGCCCCTTCGTCGCCTCGCCGCTGCTCAAGCAGCGCTTCGACCTCACGACCGGGCAGTGCCTGGACGACGAGACGGTACGGGTGGCGACGTACGAGGTGAAGGCCGCCTGAGCCGATTTCTTGACCGATTGTTCCAGTACGGCCTAGGCTCCATCACGTGGCCAGGACCAAGGAGTTCGATCCGGACGCCGCGTTGTGGGCAGCCCTGGAGCTGTTCTGGCGGCGCGGCTACGAGGCGACGTCGATGTCCGACCTCGTGGAGCACCTCGGCGTCGGACGCGCCAGCCTCTACGCGACCTTCGGCAACAAGCGCGAGCTGTATCTGAAGGCACTGGAGCGCTACGAACAGGGACTGCTCCCGGACCTGCTGACGGACCTGGCCCGGCCGGGCCCCGCCCTGCCGGGCGTACGGTCCCTGGTGCGGCGCTACGCCGCCGAGGCGACCGCCGAGGAGCTGCGGGGACGCGGCTGCTTCGTCACCAACACGGCCGCCGAGCTGGCCCCGCACGATCCGGTCGCCGCACGCCGGGTCGAGCGCAACTGGGACCAGCTCGAAACGGTGCTGCACGCGTCGCTGGTCCGGGCCCGCGCCCAGGGCGAACTGCCCGCCGGCCGCGACCCGCTGACCCTGGCCCGCATGCTGCTCGTGCTGCTCCAGGGGCTGCGGGTGGTCGGCAAGGCGTCGGCGGACCCGGCGCGGGTGCGGGACGCGGCGGAACAGGCACTGGCTCTGCTCGACTGAGACACCCCTCTTCGCGGAGGGGTGTTTCTCCGGCCCTCATAATGAACCGATCGGTCAAGAAAAAGGGGAGTTTCATGACCACCCAGCGCTTCACCGGCAGGACCGCCCTCGTCACCGGCGCCGGCTCCGGCATCGGACGGGCCGTCGCCCTCGCCTTCGCCCGCGAGGGCGCGCACGTCGTGGTCGCCGGGCGCGGACGGGAGCCGCTCGACGAGACGGTGACCCTGATCGAGGAGGCGGGCGGCAAGGCGCTAGCCGTCACCGCCGACGTGTCCCGGGCCGCCGACGTGGTGGCCGTCGTGGAGGCGGCCGTCGAGTGCTTCGGCTCGCTCGACGTGGCCGTCAACAACGCGGGCGTCTTCCGCGGCGGGACCCCCGTGGCCGACCTGCCCGAGGAGGACTGGCACACGCAGCTCGACATCAACGTCACCGGCGTCTTCCACGCCCTGCGGGCCGAGGTCCGCCAGATGCGCACCCAGCCGGCCGGCGGGGCGATCGTGAACATCGCCTCGACCTTCGGCCTGCACAAGCGCAGCCCGGGCGCCACCGCCTACGCCGCCACCAAGGCGGCGGTCTCGGTGCTCACGCGGGGCGCCGCCCTGGACCACATCGCCGACGGCGTCCGCATCAACGCCGTCAGCCCGGGCGCCACGGCGACCAGCATGTCCCTGCGGCCCGGCGAGACGGAGGCGGGCCGGGCCGAGCGCATGCGGGGCGAGACGCCGCTCGGCCGGGTCTCGTCGGTGGAGGAGGTCACCGCGGCGGTGCTGTACCTGGCGTCGGACGACGCGGCGTCGGTGGTGGGCACCGACCTGGTCGTGGACGGCGGCCAGACCGCCTGACGCGCGGGCGGCTACCCCTTCAGGGCGTCGTACGTGACACCCGTCAGCCGCTCGGAGGCGGCCCACAGCCGCTCCCCCATCGCGTCGTCCCGCGTCCGGGGCGCCCGCCAGGACGGCGCGGGCGCCCCGCGCCACATCACGAAGGACGGGCCGGTGAAGGAGTCCGGGGCCACGGCGGGCGCGGTGGCCGCGTACAGGACGGGCAGCGCGCCCGCCTCCGCGGGCTGGGCGACGACCCGGTTGCTGAGCTGCATCAGGTGCTCGGCGAGCCGCCGCCCCTCGGCGCGCGGCCCGGCGGTCTGGAGGTTGGTCTCCGCGTACCCCGGGTGCGCGGCGGCCGCCGTGACGTCCGGGCCGCCGTCCCGGGCCGCCAGCCGGCGCGCGAGCTCGTGCGTGAAGAGCAGGTTGGCGGACTTCGATCGGGCGTAGGCGGTCCACCGCCCGTAGCGCCGCACGTTGTTGAGGTCGCGCGGGTCGATGTCGGCCAGCGCGTGCGCCAGGCTGGAGACGGTGACGATCCGGGCGCCGGGCGCGGCGAGCAGCGCCGGCAGCAGCAGCCCGGTCAGGGCGAAGTGGCCCAGGTGGTTGACGCCGAAGTGCGTCTCGAAGCCGTCCGCCGTGGTGCCGTAGGGCAGGGCCATCACCCCGGCGTTGTTGATGAGCAGGTCGACCCGCTCGTACGGCAGCGCGCTCGCGAACTTCCGCACGGAGCCCAGGTCGCCCAGGTCGAGCCGCGCCAGTTCCACGTCGGCGTCCGGCACTTCGCCGGCCAGCCGGTCCAGGGCCGCCCCGCCCCGCGCCTCGTCGCGGCACGCAAGCACGACCCGCGCCCCCTTGCGCGCCAGCTCCCGGGCGACCACGTAGCCGAGTCCGCTGTTGGCCCCGGTGACGACGGCGGTCCGCCCGCCCTGATCGGGGATGTCGCGCACGCTCCAGCCGGCCATCCACGGCTCCTTCCCGATCTCCCGGACCTCACCTCACCGTACGCGCCGGGAGGCCGGGAGCGGAGAGTTACCGTCCAGTCACGTCACGTTCCCGTCACGGCTCCTCCATATCGCCGCCACACTCCGGTCACCTCACTAGCTTCGTCACCTCCGACACAGCCGCTCCACACCATTCCCGGGACTCTCGATGAACCTGCTCCGCAAGCCGGCCGCCGTGACCGTCGCCGTACTGGCCCTGGCCGCCCTGCCGGCCGTCGCCGAGGCGCACGACGGCACCCACCCCTTCAAGAACTGCACCGAGGCGTACGACGCCGGGTACGCCAACATCAAGGAGGGCGACCCGCACTACGGCGCGCACCTGGACCGGGACAAGGACGGCATCGGCTGCGACAACCCGCCCGCGGGCTTCGTCCCCGCCGGCGACAAGGACACGGGCGCCGGGGAGGAGTCGTCCGGCACCGGCAAGGAAGGCGACCAGACCGGAAACGACCAGGCCGCCGGGAAGCAGGGCACCGACCTCGCCGAGACCGGCGGCGAGGACAGCACCCCGTACATCGCGGCGGCCGGCGGGGCCGTCGTGCTCGCCGGCGGCGGTCTGCTGCTGGCGGTGCGCCGGCGCAAGGACGCCGGCGCCCGCTGACGCGCCCCGCCCGCTCAGCGGCGCGGTTTCGGCGGCTGGAGACTGAACTCCGCGCTGCTCAGCAGCCGCCGCATGGCCAGCGCGATCGGGCGTTCCACGAACCGCTGCGCGACGTACGACAGCAGGATCAGACCCGTCACGGTGACCCCGACGAGCAGCCAGGGGTCGACCCGGTCGCCGAAGTGGTGGGTGACGGTCATGCCGATGACGTCGTGCAGCAGGTAGAGCGGGAAGGTCAGCGTCCCCGCGACCGTCAGCCACCGCCAGCGGATCCGGCTGGTCCAGCCGAGCGCGATCACCGCGATCAGCAGGAAGAACACCGTGATCACCAGGACCAGCCAGCCGCGCCACGGCGCCCAGGTCTCCCAGTTGTTGCGGCCTCCGCGCGGCGCCATCATGAAGTGCAGCGCCAGCAGCCACGACATGGCGACGATGCCCCAGAGCAGCGGCGTCGGCCGGTAGCGGTACATGAGGTAGAAGGCCATGCCCGCGATGAAGAACGGCGCGGACGTCGGGTTCACCAGCAGGGTGAGCAGCGGGATGTGGGCGCTGGGCGCCAGCACCGCGGCGACCGTCCACAGCCCGCAGAAGATGACCACGCGCTGGTAGGTGAGCCCCTTCCACACCACGACCACGAAGGTGAGGTAGAAGCAGAGCTCCGGCCAGAGCGTCCAGTAGACCGAGTCGAGGTTGTCCACCCCGAGCGGCGTCTGAAGCATCGTCAGGTTGGCGAAGAGCACTCGCGGGTTGGGGTGACCGAAGGGGGTGTCGACGAGGTAGATGACGGCCGCCGACACCGCGATCGCCACCCAGTACATGGGGTACAGGCGGGTGACGCGGGAGATGAAGAAGTCGCGCGGGGTGCGGCCCCAGGCGCTCATGCAGATGACGAAGCCGCTGATGAGGAAGAACAGGTCGACACCGAGCCGCCCGAAGGCGAAGTAGCGGTGCGCGTCGGGGAAGGTCTCCTGGTACGGGCGGCCCCAGACGGCGATCATTCCCCAGTGGGTCTGGCCGATGAAGTGGAAGAGCACCACCGCGAGGGCCGCCAGGAACCGCAGCCCGTCCAGCGCGGCGAGCCGGTTGCCGCGGACGACCGGCCCGGCCGGGACGTCCACCTGCGCACCGGCGGCGGGCGGCACTTCCGGCGCCATCACCCCACCGCTGTCGCGCTCGGGGGCCTCGTCGGCCGGCCTTGCCTGCTCCGTCTGGGACATCCGTCCACCATTTCCGGCGTCGTTTTCCTACTGTCAGGGGTGTAGGACCATCGTGCAGATGACCAACGGGTGAACCCGATGGTTGTGGTCCGACTTTGAAAGAAGAGTCACATCCCTGACACAGCCTTCGCACAAGAGACGGCGGAAGCGGACAAACCCGAAGGGCGGCACCCCCGCACAAGGGTGCCGCCCTTTTTCGTGATCCGGAGCCGCCGCCGATCGGTGAGGGTGGTCGGGTGACAGACGGCGGCCCCGGGGCCTTGCGTGCCCCGCGCGGGGTCAGCGGTGGTCGCTGCCCTGCGAGGTGACGGCCGCCCGGCCGGCCTCCAGGCGGGCGACCGGGATGCGGAACGGGGAGCAGGAGACGTAGTCCAGCCCCACCTCGTGGAAGAAGTGGACCGACTCCGGGTCGCCGCCGTGCTCACCGCAGACGCCGAGCTTCAGGTCGGGACGCGTCTCGCGGCCGGCCTTCGCGGCGGCGGCGACGAGCGAGCCCACGCCGTCCTTGTCGATCGTCTCGAACGGGGAGACGCCGAAGATGCCCTTCTCCAGGTACGCCGTGAAGAAGCTGGCCTCCACGTCGTCGCGGGAGAAGCCCCACACGGTCTGGGTCAGGTCGTTGGTGCCGAAGGAGAAGAACTCCGCGGCCTCCGCGATCTGACCCGCGGTCAGCGCGGCGCGCGGCAGCTCGATCATCGTGCCGATCGACAGCTTGAGCTTCGCGCCGGTGGCCGCCTCGACCTCGGCGATGACCTGGTCGGCCTCGTCGCGGACGAGCTCCAGCTCCTGGACGGTGCCCACGAGCGGGATCATGATCTCGGCGCGCGGGTCGCCCTTGGCCGCCTTGCGCTCGGCCGCGGCCTCGGCGATCGCCCGGACCTGCATGGTGAACAGGCCGGGGATGACCAGGCCGAGGCGGACGCCGCGCAGACCCAGCATCGGGTTCTGCTCGTGCAGCCGGTGCACGGCCTGGAGCAGGCGCAGCTCGTTCTCGTGCGGCTCCTGCCGGGACTCGGCGAGGGCGACACGGACCGACAGCTCGGTGATGTCGGGCAGGAACTCGTGCAGCGGCGGGTCGAGCAGGCGGACGGTGACCGGGAGGCCGTCCATCGACTCGAAGAGCTGGACGAAGTCCTGCTTCTGGAGCGGCAGCAGCTCCTTCAGGGACTCCTCGCGCTCGGCCTCCGTGTCGGCCAGGATCAGCCGCTCGACCAGCCCGCGCCGGTCGCCGAGGAACATGTGCTCGGTGCGGCACAGGCCGATGCCCTGGGCGCCGACTCCCTGGCGTACATCTCCATCGACGGCATGATCGAGGCGACCACCATCGCCAAGCCGAACCTCTGCCGCGCCTGCTTCGACGGCGAGTACCCGATGGAGCTCCCCGACCCCGAGCTGCTCGGCAAGCAGCTCCTGGAGACCGAGCTGGCCGCCGGGCCCGCCGGTACGGCCGCCGCCGACGCCATCCGTCGCCCGTAGCCGTCCGTCCGCAAGACCTGCCGTACGACACAAAGGTTCTCATCGTCATGCCTGACACAACTGGTGCCAGCTACGCAGCCGCGGGCGTCGACATCGAGGCGGGCGACCGCGCCGTCGAGCTCATGAAGGAATGGGTCAAGAAGACGCGGCGCCCCGAGGTCCTCGGCGGCCTCGGCGGCTTCGCGGGCCTCTTCGACGCCTCCGCCCTCAAGAACTACGACCGTCCCCTGCTGGCCTCGGCCACGGACGGTGTCGGCACCAAGGTCGACATCGCCCGGCAGCTCGGCGTGTACGACACCATCGGCCACGACCTGGTCGCCATGGTCATGGACGACATCGTGGTGTGCGGCGCCGAGCCGCTGTTCATGACCGACTACATCTGCGTCGGCAAGGTCCACCCCGAGCGCGTCGCCGCCATCGTCAAGGGCATCGCCGAGGGCTGTGTCCTGGCCGGCTGCGCCCTGGTGGGCGGCGAGACGGCCGAGCACCCCGGCCTGCTCGGCGAGGACGACTTCGACGTCGCCGGCGCCGGTACGGGCGTCGTGGAGGCCGACCGGCTGCTCGGTCCGGACCGCATCCGCGAGGGGGACGCGGTCGTCGCGATGGCCGCCTCCGGCCTTCACTCGAACGGGTACTCACTCGTCCGCCACGTCCTGCTGAACGAGGCCGGAATGGCCCTGAACACGCACGTGGACGACCTCGGCCGCACCCTCGGCGAGGAGCTCCTGGAGCCGACGAAGATCTACTCGCTGGACTGCCTGGCCCTGATGCGCACCACCGACGTGCACGCCTTCAGCCACGTCACCGGCGGCGGCCTCGCGGCCAACCTGGCGCGCGTGATCCCCGACGGCCTGCACGCGAGCGTCGACCGCTCCACCTGGACCCCGGGCGCGGTCTTCGACCTCGTCGGACGGACCGGCAAGGTCGAGCGCCTGGAGCTGGAGAAGACCCTGAACATGGGCGTCGGCATGATCGCCGTCGTGCCCCAGGAATCCGCCGACGTGGCGCTGACGACCCTCGCCGACCGCGGCGTCGACGCCTGGGTCGCCGGCGAGATCACCGAGCGCGGCGACCACGCGACGGGCGCCACGATGACCGGCGACTACGCCCGCTGAGCCGGGGGACCGGCACAGCGATGCGGGTAGCACAGAACCCGGTCGGTGACGGAAGTCACCGACCGGGTGAGTGTTCAGTGCAGGGTCAAGCGCCGCGACGATGCTGCGGGGACTGGCCGTCCTCGTCCTCGTCGTCCTCGTAGAGGTCGGCGTACTTTGCGTACAGCTCGTCGTCCTGCTCATCGTCTTCGAACCGCTCGCCGTTAGGCGGTTGCGGACTCGACGTCGATGCGCCCAGCTCCTCGGCCAGGCGGGAGAGATCAGTCCCACCGCTGTTGTACTTCAGCTGGCGGGCGACCTTCGTCTGCTTGGCCTTGGCCCGGCCGCGCCCCATGGCTCGACCCCCTCAACGACGGGGCTCGACGGCCCCAGAGTCTTGACACGCGTTCATGGTCCGGAACGGGCTCTCCATGGAGAGACCGGTCCGTAGGGCTTCCACGGTACCTGAGCCCACGCCCATACGGTACGTCGCCCGTAGGACGTGGCTACGCCCAGGACCTGCGAGGCGCCCCGTCCTCGCTGGTCAAAGGCGATTTTAACCACCTTTCGACGGTCGACCCGCCGGGAGAAGTGAGAGTTCTCTCCAACTGCCCGCCGGCGGGTACCGCTCAAACCTTCGAAGACGGCTCTCAAAGTGCCCTCGAAGCACCCGCGGAGTGCCCTCCGGAACGCGTGACGCACCGTCTCCGGATCAGCGCCGCGCGCGTGCCTCCGACATCCGCTGCTCGGCGATCCGGTCGGCCGCGGCGGCCGGCGGAATACCGTCTTCCTTCGCACGTGCGAAGATCGCAAGCGTGGTGTCGTAGATCTTCGCCGCCTTCGCCTTGCACCGCTCGAAGTCGAAGCCGTGCAGCTCGTCGGCGACCTGGATGACCCCGCCGGCGTTCACCACGTAGTCCGGCGCGTAGAGGATCCCGCGGTCGGCGAGGTCCTTCTCGACGCCCGGGTGCGCGAGCTGGTTGTTGGCCGCGCCGCACACCACCTTCGCGGTCAGCACCGGCACGGTCTCGTCGTTCAGCGCGCCGCCGAGCGCGCAGGGGGCGTAGATGTCCAGGTTCTCCACCCGGATCAGCGCGTCCGTGTCGGCGACGGCGATCACCGACGGGTGCCGCTCGGTGAGGGCCCGCACGACGTCCTTGCGCACGTCCGTGACGACCACGTGCGCGCCCTCGGCGAGCAGGTGCTCGACCAGGTGGTGGCCGACCTTGCCGACGCCGGCGATGCCGACCGTGCGGTCGCGCAGCGTCGGGTCGCCCCACAGGTGCTGGGCGGCGGCCCGCATGCCCTGGTAGACGCCGTAGGAGGTGAGCACGGACGAGTCGCCCGCGCCGCCGTTCTCCGGGGAGCGTCCGGTCGTCCACCGGCACTCGCGCGCCACGACGTCCATGTCGGCCACGTAGGTGCCGACGTCGCAGGCGGTGACGTAGCGGCCGCCGAGCGAGGCGACGAACCGGCCGTAGGCGAGGAGCAGTTCCTCGCTCTTGATCTGCTCCGGGTCGCCGATGATCACGGCCTTGCCGCCGCCGTGGTCGAGACCGGCCATGGCGTTCTTGTACGACATCCCGCGCGCGAGGTTCAGCGCGTCGGTGACGGCCTCCGCCTCGTTCGCGTACGGGTAGAAGCGCGTACCGCCGAGCGCGGGGCCCAGGGCGGTGGAGTGGAGGGCGATGACGGCCTTGAGACCGCTGGCACGGTCCTGGCAGAGCACGACTTGCTCATGACCCCCCTGATCCGAGTGGAACAGGGTGTGCAGTACATCAGCAGGTGCGCCGGTTACGTCGGTCACGGTGGTGACTCCTGTGTAGGTGCGGCGGGTGGAGAAGGGGTCCCCGTGCGGGTGGCGGGGACTGTGGCACGAGATTAGAGCCTGGTGGTGCCCGCCCGCCGCACAGTGCCCAGGATCACCTCCGCACGGAGTACAGGCGTGCGACGATTTGCAGAGATTCCCGCGCGTTTGTGAGCGGCTCCCGCAGGTTTTCGGGACGGTGCGCGGGGGAGGGAGCAGGCGTGCCCAAGGTGTCCTCGGTGATCGTCCCCTACGCGGCCTACCTGCGTGTGTACGAGCCGCTGGCCGCCTTCCCCGAGCCGGAGCGCGGTCACTGGACCCGCTACGCCCGCCGCACCGACCTGCCCTCCTACCAGGACGAGCTGCGCCGTTCCCTGGCCGACCTGCTGCCCACCCCGCCCGTGCCGGTACCGGTGCACGAGAGCGGCGACGCCTTCGTGACCGAGGCCGACGGGGTGGTCCGCGTGTGCCCGTGGCGGACCCGGCTGCGCGGCTGGCAGGCCCTCGGCGAGCTGGCCGAGGACTTCCCCGAGCCCGTCCTGGACGCCCTGATCCCCCCGGTCGTACGCCGCCAGACCGCCCAGGACTACGAGCGCTGGCTGGAGGGCCACCCCGACGCCCGCCCCTGGATCCGCACGGCCACCTGGCAGGTGCCGATCAACTGGTTCGTGCTGGTCTCCGACGAGGAGCGGGAGTACGACAAGGGCGGCGGCGCCCCCGGGACCGCGGCGCCGGTGCTGCGCTACCGGACGCCGATGGTGCAGGCCCGCCGGCGGGTGGCCCGGGGCCTGCGGGCGCTGAAGGAGGCCGTGGACGAGGGGCCGCTGATCGACGGCCTGATGGACGTGGGGCGCTGGCTGGAGGAGTTCCACCCGCGGTCCCTGGTGGAGCTGGACTACGGCGGACTGGTGCACGCCCTGCCGGCCGGCGAGCTGGAGGACGACCACTCGGCGGCGGACGTGGCCGAGGGCATCGAGGCGCTGCGCCGGGGCGACGGGACGGCGGCGGGCGCCGCGTACGGGCGGCTGGTGGAGCGTTGGCGGTCGGTGCGGGACCGCCGGTCGGCGAACTGACGTTTGACGTACCGCCCGATTTGGGGTTTCGTCTCTCGCTCCGACACCTGTTCGGTGTGACCTGACACTTCGTCACCGGGGGACGGAAGTCCCGATCCGGGCGTTTGTGTCAAGCGTGACGGACCGCACGTACGCCACTCTTGCGCCGCTTCCCCCTCCTCATGCCAAAATAGGACAAGGAGTCCGGGGAGGGCTCCATCCGTCCTGCTGTGGTGCACTGTGGGCGGAATCTCAGCATTGCACGCTTTGGGGGGTCTGGTGACTCCTGATCGCCCTGTGACTGATCGTCACAGTGGCGTGACTGTCCGCTATGGCATGGTCCATCGGCATCCGTCGCTGATGAACACCTGGGAGGGCAATTCCATCGGTTTGGCCGACGCGGCTGGACAGATGGTGTAGTTGTAGTGCCGAGGACAAGCCGTTCGTCCTATAACCGACTCGACTCGCGTCCGCCATTTCGGGCAACGCGGGTCAAGGTGCAGAATTTAGAGGAAAGAACCGAGAAGGTTCGGTTCTCCCGAGGAGGCCGCTCATGACCGCTCGCACCCCTGATGCCGAGCCGCTGCTGACCCCGGCTGAGGTCGCCACCATGTTCCGCGTCGACCCGAAGACGGTCACGCGCTGGGCGAAGGCCGGCAAGCTCACGTCGATCCGCACGCTCGGCGGGCATCGCCGCTACCGCGAGGCCGAGGTCCGCGCTCTGCTCGCGGGCATTCCGCAGCAGCGCAGCGAGGCCTGAACAACCGCATAACCGGGCATAACGGCAGGCCCCCCAACCTGCCGAAGCGCTCGTTCACCACAGCTCCAACCGACGCGGGTCCTGCCCCAACAGGCCTCACACCCAAGCCGTTCGCACATGTCGGACGACCGGCCGGGTACGTCGTGGATCGCGCTGGACTCCGCCGGGTCCAGCGCGATTTTTTTGTGCCCGCCGGTGGGCCGCCGAGAGCGGGCTTGTCGGAGTCTGGGGGAGGCTGTCGGATCCGCTGTGGGCGGGCCTGGGGGAAGGTGTGAGGGAAGGTGTGG
Organism: Streptomyces sp. SID5910; assembly: GCF_009862125.1. Classification (GTDB taxonomy): domain Bacteria; phylum Actinomycetota; class Actinomycetes; order Streptomycetales; family Streptomycetaceae; genus Streptomyces. Next base: position 1,335 of record NZ_WWHX01000775.1, on the reverse strand, counting down.
GGGCACCCTCCGGGAGAGTGCAATTGCACATATTAAATCGACCAGTTGTAGGAGAGGCGTAAGTGCCACCGTTTCAAAAACTCATGCGGTGACACCCGTCACACGTGCTGCCGCTTGTTGGCTCTGGCATATGTGCGCTAGAGGAGCGGGTGGTTCCAGCAGCCCATGGGGGCACGGGTGTTGGGGGCCGACGGACGGTCACGTGGCCGTCGGAGGGGGCGCCGGGGCTGGCGGCGGGGCGGAGTCCCACGCGAGGCGCAGCAGCCGGTGGCAGATCGGACAGTGGCGCGTCAGATGGCGGTACGACGAGGCGGCCGACAGATGCGCGCGGAGCAGTGCCCGCGTCTCGTGCCTGACCGATGCCGCCATACGCCACCTCCAGGGACCACACGGAGAACGTGCCCTGTCTTTGGAGTACCGAGCGAAGACGACGCCGTCAAGGCCGCGAGAGGGGCGCTGAGGGCTTCGGGGGCGTATCCGGCGCAAGGCACCCGTGGAGGGCACGCAGACAGCACGCAGAAGGCCCGCACCGATCGGTGCGGGCCCTCTTCACTGCGGTCCTGACGGGATTTGAACCCGCGGCCTCCACCTTGACAGGGTGGCGAGCACTCCAAACTGCTCCACAGGACCAGGTTTTGCGGCACTTTCTTGCGTTGCGCTGCGAGAAGAGACTCTACAGGAGGGTGGGCCCAGGGTCGAACTCACCCTCCGTGCGGTCCTCGTCACGGCTTCGCCGCTACGGCGCCAGAGCGTCGATCGCCTTCACGATCCGCTTGTCGGAGATCGGGTACGCCGTCCCCAGCGCGTGGGCGAAGTAGCTGACCCGCAGCTCCTCGATCATCCAGCGGACGTCCAGGACCGGCCGCGGGACCGGCCGCCCCCGGGGCATCTGCTCCAGCAGCCACGCGTACTCGTCCTGCATCTCGTGGACCTTCTCCATGCGGGTCGTGTCCCGCTGGACGTTGGCCGGCATCTGCTGGAGGCGCCGGTCGGCGGCGACCAGATAGCGCATCAGGTCGGGCAGCCGCCCGACGCCGGCCGCCGTCACGAAGCCGGGCTTCACCAGGCCGTCCAGCTGTGTCCGCACGTCCTGGAGGTTCGCCAGCAGCGCCGGGCTGCGCACGGCCTTCAGGCGGCGCTCACAGGCCGCCCATGCGGCCAGCACCTGCTGCACCTGGCCCACCGTACGGACGGTCGTGTCGACGATCTCCGCGCGGACCTTGTCGTACAGCTTGCGGTACGACTCCTCGTCCCACGCCGGCCCGCCGAAGTCGGCGATCAGCTTGTCGGCCGCCGCCATGGCGCAGTCGTCGAACAGGGCCTGGATCGAACCGA